>NZ_BCRK01000004.1 GCF_001552555.1 Nocardiopsis trehalosi NBRC 14201
GGGGGGAGGGGCGGGCGCGCACGCGGCGGGGCGCCGCCCGCTCGTCGCGGACGGCGCCCCGGTGCGGTCGGGCCTCAGCGGCGCCGGTAGGTGGTGCCGGCCTTCAGCTCGCCGTCACCGAACAGCTCCGACACCGTCACGAAGTGGTACCCCTTCGCGTGCAGCTCCCGGAGGATGCCGGGGACCGCGTCGACGCTCTGCGGGTGGATGTCGTGCAGCGCCACGATGCTGCCCGGCGTGGTCCCCTTCACGGTGGTCTCGACGATCTTCTCGGGCTTCTCGGTCCGCCAGTCCTGGGTGTCGACGTCCCAGAGGATGACCGGCAGATCGGTGTTCTCCAGGCTGGCGTCCGAGTAGGTGCCGTAGGGCGGGCGCATGGTGCGCGGCGGCGCGCCCGCGGCCTCCTCGATGGCCGCGGCGGTGCGCTTGTTGTCCTCGGCCACCTCGGGGCCGGTCTTGGTCGCCAGGTCGTCGTGGTCCCAGGAGTGGCCGCCGATCTCGTGGCCCTCCTCGGCGGCGCGGGCGACCACGTCGGGCATCGCCTCGACCATGGTGCCCAGCACGTAGAACGTGGCCTTGGCGGAGTAGGCGTCCAGCTCGTCCAGCAGCCGCTCGGTGTGCTCGCCGGGGCCGTCGTCGAAGGTGAGGGCCACGCACGGCACGCGGTCGCAGTCCAGGGTGCGCGCGGGCGCGCCGGCGGCGTCGGAGCCGCCGAGGTCGACCCGCTGCAGCTCGGCGGTCGCGGCCGTGCGGGCCTTGGCGCCGAACGTCGACAGCAGGGGCTCGGTGACGTCGGAGTCCAGGGCCACCCGGGTCTCCTCGGTGCGCCCGGGGATGGTGCCCGGGGGGAAGGCCACGGTGAGGTCGCCGTCCTGGGTGAAGCCGAGGTCGCGGACGGGGGAGTCGGCCAGTTCGTCGGCCAGCTCCCACGCCTGGTCGGCCGGCATGGCGGCGGGCGCGGGCGGCGGGGTCGGGCCGGGCTCGGGGTCGGCGGTGGGCAGACCGGCGGGCAGGTCCTCGGGCGGGACCTCCTCGTCCTCGCGCAGGACGCGCGACACCTCCTGCTCGACGTCGGCGACCGCGTCGCGGCCCCGGAACAGCGCGGTCCAGGGCAGCACCGCCTGCTCGGCGACGTCGTACCACCGGGTGGTGGCCTCGGTGACGGTCGCGGACCCGGCCGTGCGGACGCTGGCCACCCGGGCGCCCAGCACCTCCGGCGACGCGGCGAGGAACGTGGTGGTCTGCTTCAGGTCGGTCGCGTCGCCGCGGTCCTCGCCGGTCAGGAACGCGGTCTGGTTCTCGGCCATCAGGGTGCGCAGCTCGGTGCTGAACTCCTGGGCGCCGGGGATCTGCGGGTGCTCGGCGCTGACGCTGATGCCGTCGTGGCTGGCGGTGCTCTGCCGCATCTCCAGGCCGTTGATCCACCGCGGCTCCACGACGACGGGGCCGCCGTCCGACCCGCCGAAGATGGAGCAGCCGGTCAGGGCGAGGAGACTCAGACCGGCGCCGACGCTCAGCACGGCCCGGACGTGTGTCGGGATGCGCAACTCCATGGGTGGCCTCATCAGGGTGGAAACGACCGGTTCGGACAGCGGAGCGCGACACGGACGTGGCGCAGGGTGTTCGAACGACTCCGTATCGTGACGATACGGCGGTGGGGGCACCCGGGCAATCATTTCGGTCGCTGCGTGGCGGGGCCCTACGGCCCGGGCGAAACGGCGCGTCGCGCGGATCGGGCGGCGCGCGGGACGGGGCGGCGCCTCCGGCCGCACGCGCGTGAAATGGTATTTTCTGCGACGTATAGCGTTGAACGCACTCTTCACCCGGGAGGCCGCGCCGCGCCCGACCGCGACCGGACCTCCCGCGGTCGGCGACCGGGGGCACCATGACGAACACCCCGGCGGCCCGGCGCCTGCCGCCGTGGCTGCCGATCACGGCGGGTTCGGCCGTCATCGCGGCCACCTACCTCTACCTGGTGCTGTGGCGGCCCGAGAGCCTGGTGGGCGGCGCCGGGGTGGGGCCCGCCGCCCTCATCGCCCTCGCCGGCTACCTCGTGGGCTCCGCCCTGATCATCGCCGGGGCCATGTCGCGCATGCCGACGTCGACCGTCACCCTGCTGCCGATCGCCATCGCCATCAACATCGTGGCCGGCCAGATCAACAACATGGTCGGGCTGCCGCTCTACCTCGACTCCATCGGCACGGTCCTCGTCGGCCTGCTCGCCGGGCCGGCGGCCGGCGCCGCCACCGGCGCGCTCAGCAACGTCATCTGGGGCATCAGCATCAGCCCCGCCTCGCTCCCGTTCTCCACCACCCAGGTCGCCATCGGCCTCCTGGCCGGCCTGTTCGCCCGCTGGGGGTGGACCCGGCGCGTGGTCACCGGCGTGGCCGCCGGGCTCGCCACCGGCGTGGTCGCCGCGTTCGTCTCCGGGCCGATCTCGGCGTTCGTGTTCGGCGGCGCCAACGCGTCGGCGGGCCGCTCGCTCATCGTGGCCGTGTTCCAGGCGATGGGCTTCGACACGCTCGGCGCCTCCATCGGCCAGGGCCTCACCGTCGACCCGGTGGACAAGGCCATCAGCTTCCTGGTCGCCATCGTCATCCTGCGCGCGCTGCCCGCGCGGTTCTCGCAGCGCTTCCCGTTCGCCCGCGCCCACGCGGTGTTCCGGCCGCGCGCCGCCTCGGTGCTGGCCCGCTCCGGCGCCGAGGCCCCGGCCCCGGCCGACCCGGCCCCGGCCGACCCGGGTCCGCCGCCCGCCGGCGCGCCACCGGGGGCGGCGGACCCGGACGCCGGGGACGGCACGACCGGAGGTGGGCACCGATGAGCACCACCCTGCAGTTCTACCGGGCCGGCGACAGCTGGGTGCACCGGCTCAACCCGGTCACCAAGCTCGCGTTCGTCGCCGCCGTCACCATCGCCGCGTTCGGCGTCGAACGGCTGTGGTGGCCCGCCGCCCTGTTCCTGCTCCTGGAGGTCCCCGGCGCGGTGATCGCCGGCGTGGCCGGGCGGTTCGTCCGGATGGTCCTTGGCTTCTTCGCCCCGTTCCTGGTGATCCTGTTCCTCCTGCAGGGCCTCACCTACCCCGAGCCCGGAACGGTCCTGCTGCATCTGGGCCCGCTGGAGGTGAAGACCGAGGGGCTGGTCTTCGCGGGCACCACCGCGCTGCGCCTGCTGGTCATGGTGGCCGCGTTCGTCCTGCTGCTGCTCACCACCCACCCCGGCACGCTGATGTCGGCCATGCAGCAGGCCGGGCTGCCGCCCAAGATCGCCTACGTGGTCTCCGCGACCCTGCAGATCATCCCGTCCTTCCAGGCCCGCGCCAACGCCATCATGCAGGCCCAGCAGGCCCGCGGCCTGGAGGTCCGCGCCGGGGGCGCGGCCGCCCGGGTCCGCCGGCTGCTGCCGCTCATGGGGCCGCTGCTGCTCGGCGCGCTCACCGACGTCGAGAACCGGTCGATCGCCATGGAGTCGCGGGCCTTCGGCCGGCCGGTGCGGCCCACCGCCTACACCGTCGTCCCCGACTCCGCCGCCCAGCGCGCGGCCCGCTGGGCGATGCTCGCCCTCGCGGTCCTCGTGATCGTCCTGAACACGCTGGGGGTCTTCTCGTGATCCGCTTCCGCGACTTCACCTACGCCTACCCCACGGGCGAGGCCCCGGTGCTGCACGGCGTCGACCTGGAGGTGCGCCCCGGCCGCTTCCACGGCCTGGTCGGCGCGAGCGGGTCGGGCAAGTCCACCCTGGCCATGGCCGCCGCCGGGTTCATCCCGCACGCGCAGGGCGGGGAGTCCACCGGCGAGGTCACCGTCGGCGACCTGGTCGTGGCCGACACCCCGCTGCCCGACCTCGTCACCCGGGTGGGGCTGGTGCAGCAGGACCCGTTCGACCAGATCTCCGGCGCCCGGTTCACCGTCCGCGAGGAGATCGCGTTCGGCTGCGAGAACCTCGGCGTCGAACGGGGCGAGATGGTGCGCCGGGTCGACGAGGTCATGGAGCGGCTGCGCATCGCCCCCCTGGCCGACCGCTCGCCCTACGAGCTGTCCGGCGGGCAGCAGCAGGTCGTCGCGGTCGCCTCCATGCTCGTCATGCGCCCCGAGGTGCTGGTGCTGGACGAGCCCACCTCCCAGCTCGACCCGGCGGGGTCGCGCATGGTGGTCGAGGCGCTGGCCGCCGTCCGCGCCACCGGGATGACCGTCCTGCTGGTCGAGCACGGGCTGGAGCTGCTCGCCGAGCACGCCGACGAGCTGCACGTCATCGCGGACGGCCGCATCGTCGCCGAGGGCCCGCCCGCCGACATCCTCACCGACCCGCGGCTCGACGCGTGGGGCATCGGCCGCACCCGGTTCACCGCGGCCGCCGCCGAGGCGCGCCGCGACGGGCTGTGGCCGCGGTCCCGGCCGCTGCCCGCCACCCTCGACGGCGCCGCCGCCGGGTTCCGGGCCGCCGCGAACGGAGAACTGGAATGACCGCCATCGCCATCGAGGACCTGGTGTTCCGCTACCCCAGCGGCGTCACCGCGCTCGACGGGGTCGACCTGCGGATCGACCCGGGCGAGACCGTCGCAGTCATCGGGCAGAACGGGGCCGGCAAGACCACCCTGGCCCGCCACCTCAACGGCATCCACCGGCCCACCTCCGGAACGGTCCGGCTGGACGGGCGCGACACCGCGGAGCGCAGCATCGCCTCGCTGTCGGCGTCGGTCGGCTACGTCTTCCAGAACCCCGCCGAGCAGTTGTTCGCCTCGACCGTGCGCGCCGACGTGGAGTTCGGCCCGCGCAACCTCGGGCGGGGCGAGGAGGAGGCCCGGCGGCTGGCCGACCGGGCGCTGGAGGCCACCGGCCTCACCCCGTTCGCCGACCACCACCCCTACCACCTCTCGCCCGCCGACCGGAAGCGGGTGGCGCTGGCCGCCGTGCTCGCCATGGACACCCCCGTGGTCGTCCTGGACGAGCCCACCACCGGCCAGGACCACGCCGCGGTCACCCGCATCGCCCGCATCGTCGCCGCGCTGCGCGACGAGGGGCGCACCGTCGTCGCGGTCAGCCACGACATGGACTTCGTCGCCGAGAACTTCGCCCGCGTCGTCGTCATGGCGCAGGGCCGGGTGATCGCCGACGGCACCCCCGGCGAGGTCTTCACCCGGTCGGCCGACCTGGAGCGCGCCCGGGTGGAGCCGCCGCAGATGCTCCGCCTGGCCGCCGAACTCGGCTGGGCGCGGCCGGTCACCACGGTGCCGGAGTTCCTCGACGCGCTGCGGGCGGGCCCCTCCGGCCGCGGCTGACCGGCCCTCGCGCGCCCCGCCGCGCCGGGCCGGCGGTTGCGCCGGCCCGCGCCGGTGTCTAGAGTGCCTGCCGTGCGCAACTGACATCGAGACCACCGCCCGCGTCCGCGGCGGCCCGCCCCCCGAGGGCGCGGCCCGTGCCCGGCGGGCGACCCGAAACCCCATCGGTGTGGCCTCGATGCCGTGTCCCGCGCGACCGTCCCGGCCCGCCCGTCCCGCTCCCGCGCACACGCCCCGAGGCCCGCCTCCGCAGCATGAGGAGGTGGCCGCCCATGACGGCCCGCGAAACCAGCCCCGCCCCGCCCCCGCCGCTCGTGCGCGCCCGGGACCTCACCGTCTCCCGCGACGGCCGTACCGTGCTCTCCGGGGTCTCCCTGGACGCCGCGCCGGGGGCGCGCCTGGGCCTCGTCGGCGAGAACGGCACCGGCAAGACCACGCTGCTGCGGCTGCTCGCCGGGCTCGACGAGCCCGACTCCGGCGAGGCCGGCCGCCCCGACGACACCGGGTTCCTGCACCAGGAGCCGCTCCACCCCGGCGGCACCGAGCTGCGCGGGGTGGTCGAGGCGGCGCTGGCCCCGGTCCGGCGCATCGAGGCCGGCCTGCGGGAGCGCACCGCCGAACTGGAGGCGCGCCCCGACGACCCCGCCGCGCTCGACGCCTACGCCCGCGCCCTGGCGCTGGCCGAGTTCTCCGACGTCTGGGACGCCGACCGCCGGGCCGACGTGGTGCTCGCCGGGCTGGGCCTCGCCGGCATCGACCCCGGGCGGACCCTCGCCACGCTGTCCGGCGGGCAGCGCAGCCGGCTCGCGCTCGCCGAGCTGCTGATCCGGCGGCCGCGGGCGCTGCTGCTGGACGAGCCCACCAACCACCTCGACGACGACGGCGTCGCGTTCCTGGAGGACCACCTCGCCGCCCTGCCCGGGGCGGTCGTGCTGGCCGGCCACGACCGCATGTTCCTGGAGCGCGTGTGCACCGGCGTCCTCGATCTCGACCCGGCCCTCGGCGGGCCGGCCGTGCACGGCGGCTCCTACTCCGACCACCTGCGGGAGAAGCGCGCCGAACGCGCGCGCTGGGCCGAGCGGTACCGCGCCGAGCAGGCCGAGCTGCGGCACCTGCGCGAGTCGGTCGACACCACGGCGCGCCGGGTCGCGCCCGCCCGCGTGTCGCGCGACCGCGACAAGATGCAGTACGGCTACCACGGCGGGCGGGTCGAGAAGCAGCTCTCCCGCCGCGTCCGCAACGCCGAGCGCCGGCTCGCCGACCTCGAACGCGACCAGGTCCCCGCCCCGCCCGTGCCGCTGTCGTTCGGCGCCGCCCTCACCGGCGGCACCCCGGGCGGCGGCACCGTGATCGGCGCGCGCGACGTGGACGTCCCGGGGCGCCTGCGGCTGGACCGACTCGACCTGCCCGCCGACGGGCGGCTGCTCGTCACCGGGCCCAACGGGTCGGGCAAGTCCACGCTGCTCGCGGTCCTCGCGCGCCGCCTCGACCCCGGCGGCGGCACGGTTACGTGGCGACCCGGCGCCACGGTCGCCCTGCTGGAGCAGGACGTCCGCTTCGCCGACCCCGCCCCCACCGCGCAGCGCTACTACGACGCGATGACCGCCGGCCGCCCCGGCGCCCCGCGCCTGGCCGACCTCGGCCTGATCCCGGCGCGCGACGCCGACCGGCCGGTGGGGGTGCTCAGCGTGGGGCAGCGGCGCCGCCTCGCCCTGGCGCTGCTGGTGGCCACCGCCCCGCAGGTGCTGCTGCTGGACGAACCCACCAACCACCTCTCGCCGGGGCTGGCCGACGAACTGGAGGAGGCGCTGGGCACCGCGCCCGGCGCGGTCGTGGTCGCCAGCCACGACCGCTGGCTGCGGCGCGGCTGGTCCGGCGCCGAGATCCGGCTGGCCGGCGGCCGGGTGCGCGAGCACGTGCCCGCGCCCGCCTGACCGGGCGTACCCGGCGCCCGCGCACCGCCCGCGCCGACGGCCCGCGACAGGCCGGACGGGCCGGTCAGACCGGTCAGGCCGACAGGCCGGCCGGAACAACGACGGAAGAACGACAGAGGACCCACATGACCGCACCCGACCCCACCACCGTCCACCCCTTCGCCGAAGGCGACCGCCACGTCGTCTTCCTCCGCCCCACGGTCACCTCCGACCTGTTGGAGGTGGGCGAGTACACCTACTACGACGCGTCCGAGGACACCGGCTCCTTCGAGGAGGAGCGGATGCTCTACGCCTACGGCCCCGAGCGGCTGGTGATCGGCCGGTACTGCTCGATCGCCGCCGGCACCCGCTTCTCGCTGGACGGCAACCACGTCTCCTCGGGGCCGTCGGCCTACCCGTTCTCGATCTTCCCGGGGGCGTGGCGCGACCGGACCATGGACACCTTCCTCGCCAACTACCCGGGGCGCGGCGACACCGTCGTCGGCAACGACGTGTGGTTCGGCCGCGACGCCACCGTGCTGCCGGGGGTGACCATCGGGGACGGCGCGATCATCGGCGCCGGCGCGGTGGTGTCCCGCGACGTCGCCCCCTACACCGTGGTGGCCGGCAACCCGGCGCGCGTGGTGCGCCACCGCCGGACCCCCGAGGACGCCGAGCGGCTGATCCGCGCGGCGTGGTGGGACTGGCCCGTCGACGCCGTCACCGAGCACGCCGCCGTGCTCATGGGCGGCACCGTCGACGAGGTCGTCGCGATCGCCGAGCGGCTGCGCGCCACCGGCGCCATCGGCGCCGGGTGAGCCGGTGCGGCGCGCGGGTCGCCCCGCGCGCCGCGCGGCCTCACGCCGGTCCGGCCGCCGGCTCGGGGCGGGGCACCGCGATCCGCAGCGCCTCGACCAGCTCCCGGTAGAGCGCGTCGGTGCGCAGCAGCTCGGTGTGCGTGCCGGCGGCCCGCACCCCGCCCGCCTCCAAGACCACGATGCGGTCCGCGTCGACCACCGTGGACAGCCGGTGGGCGATGGTCACGACGGCGCCGCGCCGGGAGATCTCGCGGATCGCCCGCTGCACGGCGGCCTCGGTGCGGCCGTCGAGCTGGGCGGTGGCCTCGTCCAGCAGCAGCACCTCCGGCTCGGCCACCAGCGCGCGGGCGATGGCCACCCGCTGCCGTTCGCCGCCCGACAGCTCGGCCGACGCCAGCGGGGTGTCGAGCCCCTGCGGCAGGGCGCGGGCGCGGTCGTCCATCCGCACCGCGCGCAGCGCCGCCCACAGCGCGGCCTCGTCGGCCTCGCCCGCCGTGTAGCGCAGGTTCTCGGCGAGCGTGCCGGGGACCAGCGGGGTCTCCTGCTCGACGTAGGCGATGCGCCGCCGCAGCTCCGCCAGCGGCCACTCCGCCAGGGGGACCCCGTCGAGCAGCACCCGGCCCTGCTCGGGGTGGAGGAAGCGCAGCATCAGGGAGAACATGGTGGTCTTGCCGGCGCCGGAGGGGCCGACGATCGCGGTGTGCCCGGTGCGGGCGACGCCCACCGTCACCCCGCTGAGCGCCGGAGCGGTGCCCGGGGCGTAGCGGGCGGTCACGCCGTCGAATGTGAGCACGGGGGCGCCGGGCCGGGCGGCCGGGGGAGTGGCGGCGTCGGCGGCGGAGTCGTCCTCGACCCCCATCCCCTCCACCTCGGCGATCCGCGCGGCCGCCGCGATGCCCGACTGGAGCTGGGTGACGACCTGGGCCAGCTCCATCGCCGGCATCATCAGCTGGAACGCGTACAGCAGGAACGCGACGAGCGCCGAGACCTCCAGGGCGCCCATGCCCACCCGGTACCCGCCGAACGCCAGCACCAGCATGATCGCCAGCGAGACCCCGCCGCCGGTCAGCGTCCACGCCACGGCCTCGATCCGCACGGCGCGCACGCTCTCGCGGGCCGAGGCGCGCGCCTCGGTGACGATGCGCTCCGACTCGCGCTCCTCGGCCCGGCTCGCCTTGACCGTGCGGATGGCGCGCATGGCGCCCTCCAGGGCGGCGCCGAGCCGGCCGACCGCCGCCTGCGCCTCCTTCTGCGCGGCGGCCAGGCGCGGCATCAGCAGCATGACCAGCGCGGTGACGGTCGCGACGGTGCCCACCACCACGCCCAGCAGCACGAGGTCGAGGGTGCCCATGAGCACCAGCGCGCCGCCGATGCCCACGACGCTGTTGACGAACGCCACCAGGCTGGAGGCGACGGCCTCGCGCATCAGCACGGTGTCGGAGGTCACCCGGGTGACGAACTCGCCGCTGGAGCGCCCGGTCAGCTCGGCGATGCGCACCCGGAACAGGCGGCGGACCATGGAGGTCCGCACGTCCAGGATGACCTGCTCGCCCATGCGGCCGAGCAGGATCCACTGCCACAGGCCCAGCGCCGACCCGGCGACCAGCAGGAAGGCGAGCAGCCCGACGTAGGGGGCCAGCGGGGCGCCGTTGCCCAGGCCGTCCAGGATCGCCTTGGTGACCAGGGGGGTGGCCAGGTGCATGCCCGTGGTGGCCAGGCCCAGCACGGTGCCCAGGACCAGGGTGCCCCGATGCGGCCGCATGTAGGACCACAGCGCCGCGAGGTTGCCCCGGCGCGGGGCCGCCGGGGGGTCGGCCGTCTCGGTGTCCACGGCGTCTCCGATCTTCGTAAGGGGTTGAGACTCCAGAGTACCTCTATGAGACACCGATGTCTCATGATTATTCTTCGCTGACCGATTACGGACGCCCCGCTGGTACCCTGCCGCCATGAGCAGCAGCGACCCGCATTCGGGTGTGCGCGGCCGGACCCGCCGCGCGATCCTGTCCGCCGCCGCCGCCGTGCTGGCCCGCGACCGCACGGCCACGCTGGCCGACATCGCCCGGGCCGCCGACGTCGGGCGGAGCACGCTGCACCGCTACTTCGCCGACCGCGACGACCTGCTGCGGGCCGTGGTCGCCGACTCCATCGCCGCCATCGACACCGCCATCAGCGACGCCGCCCCCGAGCAGGGGCCGCCCGCCGAGGCCGTGCGGCGCCTCGTCACCGGCATGGTCGACGTCGGCGACCGCGTGCTGTTCCTCTTCAGCGACGCCCACCTGGTCGAGGAGCTGTACCCCGGGAGCATCGACGGCCCGGACCAGCCGGTCGTCGACCTGATCCGGCGCGGCCAGGACGAGGGCGTCTTCCTCTCCGGCGTCCCGGCCGAGTGGCTGGAGACCGCCATCTGGGCGCTCGTCTACACCGGGTGCGAGGGCGCCGACCGCGGCGTGCTGCCCCGCCACGGCGTCGCCCAGACCGTCGTCCACCTCCTGGAGAACGGCCTCCACGTCCGCCCGCCCGCCACCGACTGACCCGACCTGGACGACATCGGGCACGGACCCGACCGGGGCGTCATCGCGCACCGACCCGTCCAAGGCAACACCGGGCAAGGATCGGTCCACGATCCGGCAAGGCCGTGCGGCCCCCGCTCCGGCGCGGGCAGGTTCCCCACGTGCGCCCCATGCTCGCCCGAACCTCCGACCACCTGCCCGAAGGCCCCGACTGGGTGTACGAACCCAAGTGGGACGGCTTCCGCGCGCTGGCCGAGACCGGGCACGGCCGGGCGGTGCTCGCCTCGCGCAGCGGCAAGCGCCTCGACCCGAAGTTCCCCGAGGTCGCCGAGGCACTCGCCGGGGCGCTGCCCGACGACACCCTCCTGGACGGCGAGATCGTCCGCTGGGGCGGCGCCGACGGCGAGGGCGGCCTCGACTTCGACGCCCTCCAGCGCCGCAACCGCGCATCGACGCGCGCCGCCCGGGGCCTCGCCGCCACCGAACCGTGCCACTACATCGCCTTCGACGCGCTCCGGGTGGCCGGCGCCGACCTCGCCCGCCGCTCACTGACGCACCGCCGCGCCCGCCTGAAGGAGCTGTTCGACGGGGTCGACGACCCCCGGCTGATGCTCGGCTGGCAGACCGCGGACGTGCGGACCGCCCGCGAGTGGTTCGACGGGCTGGCCGCCGTCGGGGTGGAGGGGCTGGTCGCCAAGGACGCCCGCCGGGCCTACCGGCCCGGCCACCGCGACTGGCTCAAGTACAAGCACCGGGTGACCACCGAGGCCGTCGTGGGCGGGGTCATCGGCCAGCCCGAGCGGCCGCGCGCGCTCATCCTGGGCCGCCGCGACCCCGAGACCGGCGACCTGCGCATCGCCGGCCGCACCGCCGAACTCCGCGCCGACCAGCAGGACGCGCTCGCCGGCCTGCTCCGCGCCGCCGACGACGACCACCCGTGGCCCCGCCGGCTCGCCACCGCGTGGGGCGGCGGCGAACCCGTCGCCTACGTCCGCGTCGAACCCGAACTCGTGGTCGAGGTCGCCCCCGACCCGGCGGTCTCCGCCGGCCGCTGGCGCCACGTCGTCCCCTACATCCGCCCCCGCTCCGACGTCCACCCCCACGACGTCCCCACCGGCCTGGACCTCGAATTTTGACTGCGGTGCTGGCACGCAGGCCCTGACTCTCCTGGGCATTTTCTGGGCGCATTGACTGGGCATTCTCTGGGCGTCATGGTTGACTGGCCATATGGTCCTCGATCGACCCCCCGGCTCCGACGACGCACCCTTGTACCCCTCGCTGGCGTCGTTGCTGCGCAAGGGACTACCCGCTTCTCCGGGAGTGGTGGATCCCGCCCTGCTGTCGCTGCGTGCGGTTCTGGTGCGCGCGGCGGACCCCGCTGACGCCGCATCACGCACGGCCGCGCTGAACACGGTCCTGCGCGCGCTGCTGGCGCGCTTCGACGATGCCCGTTACGCCGATGCGGCCCGGGCCCTGTTCGGTCTGCCTCCCGGGAAGGCGGGGACGACCCTCACCCGACGGCGTGAAGCAGCGGCGCTGGCGTGCGGACACGATGTCGACCACTTCCGCAAGCGTGTCGAGCCCCGGCTCGTCGAACGGCTCGCGTGGATGCTGTGGCAGTACTCCGAACACTTCCGACTGACGCCGATCGTGGCTCCTCGACTCAGCCGCGCCGCGACCGCCATGCCGTCCCTGCCCGCCGACGTGTTCGCGTGGGAGCTGACCGACCACGAGGCGCAGCTCTCGCGCGTATGGGCATCCGTCTACGCCTTGCGCGCCGAGTTGCTGACCCTCGACCGAATGGCCGCGATGAGCGCTGATCGGCAGGAGGTCGCTCGGCAGGCCATCACGGCGGCATGGAGGTACGGCGTCCTCCGTGCCGACATCGCGGACTACCTCGACGCCTATCCGCCCGGCGGCTTCGGCGCGCTCACCGAAGTGACGCCCGAGAGACTGACCGCGCTCGCCGGATGGACACCGGAACTCGGCGCCGAAGACATCGACATGCTCACCCGCACCGCCCGGACCCATCGCGACCGCGTAGGCTTCGTCGCCGCCATGCGTACCGAGGTCGCCCTGGGCAACGCCTGGTTGGACCCGTGGCTCGATCGACGCACCACCGACAAGGAAGCACCATGACACAGCCCGACCCGCTCACCGCCGCGATCGAAGCCGCGAGAACCCAGCCTCCGAGAAGATTCGTCATCACCGGCGGGCCTTCGGCGGGCAAGGACGATGTCATCGCCGAAGTGCTCCAGCACGGGATTCCGTGCATGGAGTCCGAGCCCGGACGGGCGATCTATCGCAAGCACCGGGAACGCCTCGGCCGCCATCTGCGCGCCGAAGACCGGCGCGAGTACGCCGCAGAGGTCCTCGACGCCTTCGTGGCCGAGTTCGAAGCCCACAAGCACGGGTTCCGCTTCTATAACCGCGGCATACCGGACAGCTATGGATGGGAGCGGTTCTTCGGCCTGTCGCCGACTCCCCAACTCGAGGAAGCGAACCGCGTCTACCGCTACGACGCGGTGTTCGTGCTCGACCCTCTCGACACCTTCGAAGATCCCGACGACATCGTCTGGGCCAAGGAGCGCGAGATCAGGCGGGTACACGAGTTGATCGTGCAGGGCTACTACGACGCCGGGTATGAACCCGTCTTCGTGCCCGCCGAGTCCGCTGAACACCGGCTCGATTTCATCCTCAACAACGTGCGCATACCAAAACCTCAGAGGTGACGCTGTGCCGGCACGCCCCCTGCTGATCTCACCGAACTCCGTACTGGCGAACGCGCTGCTGCGCAGCATCGACGTGCTGCGGCCCCGCATCCACGCAATGCGGCCTCGACGCATCGAATTCGTCGTCGGAACCCAGATCAACGGCGCCCCTCACCTGGGGACCAACCTGGTCCAGGCGACGGCGTTCCTCCTCGCGAAGGCGGCGCGACGCGAGTTTCCGGTCGAGACGTCGGTGAGGTTCGGGGCGCTCGACAACGCGCCCTACGACGTCGTCCTCGATCCCGAAACCCATCACGCCTACCAGATCACGTACTTCCACGCGCTGGGTAAGGCCGGGGTCGACGAACTGATCGACAGGTACTACCGAGCGTTCTTCGACTCGCTGTCGGAGGCGACCGCGACGGATTACACCCTGGAGACCTATACCGACCAACAGGCGAGTCCGGCGTTCCGTGCGGAGTTCCTCCGGACCCTGGCGAGAATGGATGAGTTCCGGTGGTGGATGGCACCCTCGCACGGGGTCGTGCACGTCCGCGTCCCCTGTTCCGCATGCGGTTGGGCGGAGAAGCGCGCGGACCGAACGAGACTCATTCACCTAGACGACGACGGCGCCGCATTCGCGGCCGTCTGCCTCGACCACGGGCCGTACGAGGTCGACGTCGACCCTGAGAACGACGCCTACATCGATCTGGCCACCTTGTACCGGAACCTCGTCAAGGAGCGTCTGCTCGTACGCGACGGCACCACATTGCGCGTAATGCTCAAGGGAGGCGACTGGGCCTTCGGGTCGCAGCTCGTCGACGGCGCTCTCGGGGTTCTGGACACCCCGGGCGCACGGATGCCGCTTCGCGTCTTCACCCCTCAGGTGCTCGCCCCTACGGGCGCCAAGCTCTCGAAATCCCTGCTGCGCGACCGCGGTGACGACTCCTTGCCGGCCGACGTCGAACCGTGGATGCTCGATACGACGACGTGGCGAGGTGGTACGCACGACTACGTCGACGCGCTTCTGTGGCTTGTCGGTGAACTGCTCACCGACCCCAAGCACTTCTTCCGAAGCTTCACCGTCAAGGAATTGGGCCGACTCATGCATTCCCGACCCGCCGACCTCGCACAGCGTCCCCGCGCGCACGAGATGGGGATCTACAAGCGGTACTTCGATCTGATCGCCTCGGGCAGGAAGACGACCGAGATCCGCGTCGACGACTCGTCGCGCAAGCGGCTCAAGACCGGTGACCTGTTGCGGTTCACCTGCCGCGACGAAGAGGTGCTCACGCGCATCACCCGGATCGCGCGGTACGCCGACTTCGAGGAGATGTTCGAGCACGAGCCGGTCTCATCGGTCAATCCGACGGCCTCGAAGAGCGACCAGTTGCGCAATATCCGGGAGATCTACCCGCCGGAGCGTGAGGCGTTGGGTGTGGTCGCGATCGGGATCGAACTCGTCGGCCCGTAGACCAAGGCGGCGGCGCGCCCGTGGCGGAGGGCGTCCCGTGCGGCCCACGTCGGAGCGGGTCAACATGATTTAAGGCGTTACCGGACATGGAGTGACTCCGGCCGGTCAGTCTTCCCCTTTCGAGCGAGTCCGGACGTCCGAAAAGGGGTCGGTCATGACCCGAGCCTGCGGGGCGGTCCTCAGCCGGGGCGCGGGACGCGGATCCCCGCCCCCCGCTGCGCCGCCATCGACCCCGCCCTTCCCGTGTCCCCACCGGCCTGGACCTCGAAGCGTGAGTGCCGTGGCGGTGGGGCGGGGGTGTGGGGGGTCAGGAGGCGGAGCGGGTGCTGCGGCGGTCGGCGACCGCCTTCTCCAGGTCGGCGCGGGACATCTTGGAGCGGCCGGGGACGTCCAGGTCGGCGGCGAGGCGGGTCAGCTCCTTCTTGGACAGCCCCGCCGTCTCGGCGGCCGGGGCCGTTCCCTGGGCGGGCGCCTTCGTGGCTCGCTCCCCGCCGGCGGTGCCCCCGCGCCGGCCGCCGCCGGTCGAGCGGCCGCCCCCTCGCCGGCCGCCGCCGGTCCGGCGGCCGGTCTCGCGGCCGTCGGCCGGGCGGTCCTCCGGGGTGGCGCGGCCCTTGGTGCGGCCGCCCTTGCCGCCCTTGCCGCCCAGGCTGGCGCGGAGGGCCTCGGTGAGTTCCACGACGTTGGTCCGCTGCCGGGGCGGGCCCTCGTCGCTGTAGCGCAGCCGCCGGCCGTCGTGCTTGGCCTCGATCAGCTCCTCCAGGCGCCGCTGGTAGTCGTCGGAGTAGTCCTCGGGATGCCAGTCGTCGGCCATGGCCTCGATGAGCTGCCCGGCCAGGTCGAGTTCGCGGTCGGCCAGGTCGGCCTCGGGGATCACCGGCAGGGTCTCCTCGGGGTCGCGCACCTCGTCGGCCCACCACAGGGTGCTCAGGGTCAGCACCCCGTTCTGCGGGCCGATCACCGCCAGGTGCTGGCGCTCGCGCATCACCAGCGTCGCCACCCCCAGCCGGCCGGTGCGCTCCAGGGCGGCGCACAGCAGCTTGTACGGCTTCGCCGACGCCTTGGCCTCGGGCGCCAGGTAGTAGGTGGAGTCGTACCACAGCGGTTCGACCGACCCGGCGGGCACGAACGCCGAGATCTCCAGGGTGCGCGACCGGCCCGGGGTGATCGACTCCAGCTCCTCCGGCTCCAGCACCACGTACTCGTCGTCGTCCTCGACCTTCGCGCCCTTGACGATCTCCGCCGGGTCGACCTCCTTGCCGGTGCGCTCGTTGACCCGGCGGTAGCGGATGCGGTCCGACGTGCCCCGCTGGAACTGGTGGAACCGCGTCCCGTGCCGCTCGTTCGCCCCGAACAGCCGCACCGGGACGCTCACCAGACCGAACGACAGGGTCCCCTTCCACACCGGCGTCGCCATGCGCCACCTCCTCGCAGTCGAAGAGGACCATGCCCGTTATCAGGTAAAACGCCCGGACCGCCGGGTAAAGACCGACCCGAGGGAGAGGCACCATGGCGACGACCGTGACCGAGGAGCGGCTGCGCGCCGGGAACCGCACGGTGCCCGTCCGCCGCCCCGACAAGGAGTTGTTCGGACCCGGCGGCGTCACCAAGTACGAACTCGCCGCCCACTACGCCCGGGTCGCCCCGGCCATGCTGCGCCACCTGCGCGGCCGCCCGCTCGCCGTGCAGCGGTTCCCCGAGGGCATCGACGCCGAGGGGCAGGGCTTCTACGTCAAGCGCCGCCCGACCCACGCGCCCGCCTGGGTGCACTCCGTCGTGGTGACGCGCGGCGGCTCCGGCGCCACCACCGACATGCTCGTCTGCGACGACGCCGCCACCCTGGTCTGGCTCGCCGACCAGGCCGCCATCACCCTGCACCCCTGGCTCAGCAAGGTCCCCGAGCTGCGCCGCCCGGACCGGATCATCCTCGACCTCGACCCCGCCGGCGACGACTTCGACGCGGCCCGGCGCGCCGCCCGCGACGTGCGCGAGGTCCTCGACGGCCTCGGCCTGGCGGCGTTCGTCATGACGACCGGCTCGCGCGGGCTGCACGTCGTCTCCCCGATCCGCCCCGAACTCGACACCGACCAGGCCCGCGACCTCGCCCACGTCGTCGCCGAGATCACCGCCGACCGCCGCCCGGACGACCTCACCACCCACATCCGCAAGAACCGGCGGCGCGGCCGGCTGTTCATCGACTACCTGCGCAACAGCTACGCCCAGCTCGCCGTCGCCCCCTACTCGGTGCGCGCGCTGCCCGGCGCCCCGGTCGCCACCCCGCTGTCGTGGGACGAACTGGACGGCCTGGACTCGGCCCGCGCCTTCACCGTGCGCACCCTGGGCGCGCGCGCCGACGACGACCCCTGGCGGTCGATGGCCCGGCACGCGCGCTCGCCCCGGCGGGCGGTCGAACGCCTCTCCGCCCGGGGCTGACGGCCCCGGGCGGCCGGTACTCCGTGCGGCGCCCGCCCCGCCGCCGCCCCGTACGGCGACGAAGGCGCCGAAACGGTAACGAACCGTCCGGTCGCCCGGCTCCGCCGCCTACGCCCGCGCCGGGTCTGAGAACATCGCGTACGGTCACCACGCACCCGTGCACCCCGAGGAAGGCGGCGGCATGAGTTACGGCACCGGGGGACAGCCTCCCTACGGCACCGGGGGGCAGCCCCCGTACGGCTCCGGCGGATACGGTTCCGGCGGCTGGGGGCCGCCGCCCGGAGGCCCCGGCGGCTACGGGCCGCCGCCGCCCCCGCCCCCGCCGGGCCCGCCCTACGGGGAACCGCCCGCCAGCATGGGCAGCGCGGTCGGCGCGCTCATCGCCAACATCTGCATGCTCTGCCTGTGCGGCCTGTTCGCGGTCCCCGGGATCATCCTGGGCATCGTCGGCGCCAGCACCGCGTCCAGCAACCCGTCCTCGGCGCGCACCTGCACGCTCATCGCGTGGATCCTGTTCGGCGTCTGCGCCGTCATCGGGGTGATCTACGTGCTCGTCTACGGCGGGCTCTGGTTCAGCACCTACGCGAGCATGTACTAGGACCCGCTCCACCCACGCCTCCCGCGCCGCCGCGGGCCCGCGGCGGCGCAGCGGGGTCCACCGGGCCGCGGTCCGGGCGGGACCGCGCGGCCGGGCCACCGGCGGCAGGGCACACCCCGGGCCCGCCGCCGTCCGAGGCGGAGGGTCGCGCGGGGCGGCGCTGGGCGCCCCGCGTCGTAGGGATGGTCCCGCGCTCCGTTCTGCCGGGCGGAGCCGCGGGCGGGTACCGCGCCTCAGCCCGTCCGGCGGCTCGCCGGGAACGGGCTGTCGCCGATGGCGATGACCACCGTGCCGTCGCTGTTCCGGCGCGCCGAGATCCGGCGGCCGAGCTGGTTGCCGGCCGCGCGGGCCGCCCGGCGGATCTTGTCCGGGTGGACGGCGGCGGGGATCTCGACGGACTCGCGGCGGCGCAGCGCACGGATGATCTTCGCCACCAGGGCGGCGTGTTCGGCGTCGGCCTGGCGCTGCTCGGCTCTCAACGATGCGGCCGAGTCCGGGGGGTGCACATTCTCCTCGGGCATACTCCGAGCCTAGTGCCGCGCGCCCCGGCCCACCAGTGCGGGTGGCGCCGCAGCGGAGCGGGGCGGCTGCCGACGGTGGCCGACCGCCCGCCCCGCGGGCCGGGAAGGGCGGCCGGCACGGCTCAGCCGGACGCCGGCGCGGCCACCCCGACCGCCACGATCCGCCGCAACTGCGCGACGATGGCGGCGCGGTCCGCCTCGAAACCGCCGTCGGTGAGGACGCCGGGATCGTCGTCGTCCAGGTCGAGCACCGGGGTGTGCACGTGGCCGGCGCGCACCGGGCGGCCGGTGGCGTCGCGCAGCAGCGTGTTGCGGTAGGCGATCTCGTTCGACAGGTAGTCGCCGCCCCCGCCCTTGCGCGCCAGCGACCCCGGCGTGGGGCCGTCGGGCCGGACCACGGGGGCGCCGCCGCCGGCGGGGACCTCGGTCACCTCGGTGTTGCCGTGCACGGGGAACTCCCCGTCGGCGCCGTCGGCGACGGCCCGCCACGGCAGGGACGACACCGTCCACTGCGGCATCGGGTCGGGGACGGGCGCGCCCGGCGCGGGCGGCACCGGGCCCGGCGCGGTGGCGCCCTCGTTGTCGGCCCGCGCGCCCCGGTGGGCGCCGTTGTACACCTCCAGGTCGAATCCGCCGCCGCCGCCCTGGCTCACGGTGAACACCGCGTCGGCGGCGACCGCGCCGACCCCCGGCGCGTAGTGCGGCAGCAGGACGCGTTCGACCATGCCCCCGGTGAAGTCGCGCCAGCGCACCGGGAACAGCGCGCAGCGGATCACCGCCGTGCGGCCGCCCGCCTCGAACGTGGTGTCGTGCAGGGCCAGGGCGGCGACGCCGGACGGGTTGGACCGGCGGACGTCGTCGTCCAGCCCGAACGGGTCGAACCCGGTCACGATGACGCGCAGCAGCCGCTCGTCGGGCGGGAACACGAGGTCGTCGTGGCCGCGCGACGCGTGTTCGAGGCGGGCCGCCAGCGCCGCCCGCCCCGCGTCGTCCAGCGGGAAGTCCGGCCGCCACGCGCGCAGCCGGGCCGCGAGGGTGAGCCGCGCCCAGTACAGGGGCCGGTCGTCGGCGACCGCCCCCTTCTGCCGGACGGCCTCCGTCCACAGCCGCCGCCCGTGCGAGGTGACGACCTGTTCGGCCGCGCCGAGGTCGGCGGCGGAGGCGAGGTCGGCGGCGAACAGCGGGGCGGCCGCGGCGAAACCGGAACCGCGCAGGAGGGCCTGCGGCGCCTCCAGGAACGCGCGGTCCTCCTCGACGGTGGGAGTGGTGGGGTTCATGGGTCCAGTCAGGGTCGGTGTGCTGGGGCGGTGGCCGCAGCGGAGTTTACCGTTCGGCGGGGACGCTTCCCCGGTTCCGCGGGCGCGGCGGGGGCGCGGTTAGCGGGGCGCGGCACCGGGAACGAGTCTGCTGCCCACCCGCCCGCTCTCAACGGAGAGAGACGAGGACCCGCATGCCCACCCTCCCCGTCCCCGGTACGCTGCGCGACCGCGCCGCCGCCGCCCTGAGCGCCTGCGGCGCCGAGATCCCCGCCGCGGCCGGCGGGCGCCCCGCCCGCACACCCGTCACCGGCGAGGACCTGTTCGCGGTGCCCGACACCGGCCCCGACGGCGTCGACCGCGCCGTGGCCGCCGCCGACGCCGCCTTCCGCACCGCCTGGCGCACCACGCCCGCCCCCCGGCGCGGCGACCTCGTGCGCCGCCTCGGCGACCTCCTGCGCACCCACAAGGCCGACCTCGCCGACCTCGTCACCATCGAGGCGGGCAAGATCCGCTCCGAGGCGCTCGGCGAGGTGCAGGAGATGATCGACATCTGCGACTTCGCGGTCGGCCTCTCCCGCCAGCTCTACGGCCGCACCATGCCCTCGGAGCGGCCCGGCCACCGCCTCATGGAGACCTGGCACCCGCTGGGCGTGGTGGGCGTCATCACCGCGTTCAACTTCCCCGTCGCCGTGTGGTCGTGGAACACCGCCGTCGCCCTGGTGTGCGGCGACACCGTCGTGTGGAAGCCCTCGGAGGCCGCCCCGCTCACCGCCCTGGCCTGCCACGCCCTGCTCACGCGGGCGGCCGCCGACACCGGGGCGCCCGCCGACGTGCACCGGCTCGTCCTGGGGGAGCGGGCGGTGGGCGAACGCCTCGCCGACGACCCCCGGGTGGCCCTGGTCAGCGCCACCGGATCGGTGCGGATGGGCCGCGAGGTCGCGCCACGGGTCGCCGCCCGGTTCGGCCGCTGCCTGCTGGAGCTGGGCGGCAACAACGGGGCGGTCGTCACCCCCTCCGCCGACCTCGCCCTGGCCACCCGCGGCACCGTCTTCGGCGCGGCCGGCACCGCCGGGCAGCGGTGCACCACCCAGCGGCGCCTCATCGTCCACGAGGACGTCGCCGACGACCTGGTGGGCCGGGTGGTCGACGCCTACGGCAGGCTGCACGAGCGCATCGGCGACCCCTTCGACGACGCCACCCTGGTCGGTCCGCTGATCAGCGCCCGCGCCCACGACGCCATGCGCGCCGCCCTGGACCGCGCCACCGCCGAGGGCGGCACCGTCCTCACCGGCGGCGGCCGCCGCCTGGAGAAGGAGGCGCCCGACGCCTTCTACGCCGAACCGGCCGTCGTGCGCATGCCCGCCCAGACCCCCATCGTGCGCGAGGAGACGTTCGCGCCCGTGCTCTACGTCCTCACCTACCGGACGTTCGAGGAGGCCCTGGAACTGCACAACGGGGTCCCCCAAGGGCTGGCCGGATCGGTCTTCACCCGCGACCAGCGCGAGGCCGAGCTGTTCCTGTCGGCCGAGGGCGCCGACACCGGCATCGTCAACGTCAACATCGGCACCTCCGGCGCCGAGATCGGCGGCGCCTTCGGCGGCGAGAAGGACACCGGTGGCGGCCGCGAGTCCGGCACCGACTCCTGGCGCGCCTACATGCGCCAGGCCACCAACACCGTCAACTACTCCGGTGAACTCCCCCTGGCGCAGGGCGTCACCTTCCTGTGAGAACGGGGCGCGCGGGCACCCGCCCGCGCGCCGCCCCCGGCCCGTGGGCCCGGTTCGCGGCGCGCGGCGCGCATGACCGGGCGCGGCCGGGGCAGCCGCACCCCCGTGCCGCCGCGCCCCACCGCGCCCGGCGGCACCCGAGACGACCGCCGGGCGGAGGGGGAGCGACCATGCACGTGGCGGAGCACCTGGCCGTGCTGCACCGCGCCGAACTCGGGCTGGGGGCGGCCCTGGTGCGGGCCGGGCGGGCGCACCCGGGCGACCCCGACCTCGCCCACCTGTGCGCGCGGGCCGCCCGCGAGTGCGACGACCACGTCCGCAGCCTCGACGCCTACGCCCGCCACGCCGACCCGGCGGCGGCCGAGGAGGTCGAGCACACCGGCCCCGCCCCGTTCGGCGGCCCCCGGACCGGCGGCCTGGGCCTGCTCCGCGACGTGCTGGAGCTGTACCTCATGGCGGCGGACTGCGCGATCTGCTGGACCGTCGCCGACCAGGCCGCGCACGCCACCCGCGACGACGGCCTGGCCGCCCTGGTCACCCGCTGCCACGCCGAGACGGCCGGCCAGGTCGCCCGGCTGCGCGAGCGCGTGCGCGCCGCGGCGGCCCGCGCCCTCGCCGCCCCCTAGACACCCCCCCGGACACCCGCGTCCCGCGCCCCGCACCGGGTTTAGCGCGCCGGACGCCGGTCAGTGGAGGCGCGACCACGACTTCGGCACCCGGGGGAGTAACCGCGATGGAGGTCGACATCACGCTGCGGGTGGACGGCGAGGACCGCCCACTGCGCGTGGACACCCGAACGACGCTGCTGGACGCGCTGCGCGAACGCCTCGGGGTGACCGCGCCGAAGAAGGGGTGCGACCACGGCCAGTGCGGCTCGTGCACGGTGCTCGTCAACGGCCGCCGCGCCACCAGCTGCCTGACGTTCGCCGTGGCCCACGAGGACGACGAGGTCACCACCGCCGCCGGGCTCGCCGACGGCGACCGCCTCCACCCCGTGCAGCAGGCGTTCCTCGACCACGACGGCTACCAGTGCGGGTTCTGCACCCCCGGCCAGATCTGCTCGGCCGTGGGCATGCTCGACGAGCTGAAGAAGGGCTGGCCCAGCCACGCCACCGCCGACCTCACCGGCCCCGTCGACGCCGACGACGACGAGATCCGCGAGCGCATGAGCGGCAACCTGTGCCGCTGCGGCGCCTACGCCGGCATCGTCGCCGCCATCCGGGAGGCGGCCCGGTGAAGACCTTCGACTACCGGCGCGCCACCGACGTCGGCACGGCCGTCGCCGCCGTCGCCGCCGACCCCGGCGCGGCCTTCCTCGGCGGCGGCACCAACCTCGTCGACCGGATGAAGCTCGGCGTCGCCTCGCCCGACCTGCTGGTCGACGTCACCCGGCTGCCCCTCGACCGGGTGCAGGAGCTGCCCGGCGGCGGGCTGCGCATCGGCGCCACCGTCCGCAACAGCGACCTCGCCGCCGACCCGGTGGTCCGCGCCCACTACCCGGTGCTGTCCCAGGCGCTGCTGTCGGGCGCCTCCGGCCAGCTCCGCAACCTCGCCACCACCGGCGGCAACCTGCTCCAGCGCACCCGCTGCGTCTACTTCCAGGACCCCGACACCCCCTGCAACAAGCGCGAACCCGGGACCGGCTGCTCCGCCCGCGACGGCTACACCCGCTACCACGCCGTCCTCGGCGCCTCCGAGTCCTGCGTGGCCGTCCACCCCTCCGACATGGCGGTGGCGCTGGCCGCGCTCGACGCCGTCGTCGTCGCCGTCGGCCCCGACGGCGAGCGGTGGATCCCGCTGACCGACCTGCACCGGCTGCCGGGCGACGCGCCCGAGCGGGACACGGTCCTGCGCCACGGCGAGCTGATCACCGCCGTGGAACTGCCCGAACCCGTCCCCGGCGCCCGCTCCGCCTACCGCAAGGTGCGCGACCGGGCGTCGTTCGCGTTCGCCCTCGTGTCGGTCGCCGCGGTGCTGCGCGTCGCCGACGGCCGGGTGCGCGACGTGCGGATCGCCCTGGGCGGGGTCGCCCACAAGCCGTGGCGGGCCACCCGCGCCGAGGAGGCCCTCATCGGCGCCCCCGCCACCGCCGAGGAGTTCGAGCGGGCCGCCGGCATCGAACTCGCGGCCGCCCGCACTCTGCGCGACAACGCGTTCAAGGTGCCCACCGCCCGCAACACCATCACCGCCGTCCTGCGCGACCTGGCCCGGGGAGGGGACTCGTGATCGGCCTGCTGCACACCCGCTCCATCGGCGCCGACGTCGAACGCGTCGACGGGCGCGCCAAGGTCACCGGCGCCGCCGCCTACGCCTTCGACCAGCCCGTCGAGAACCCCGCCTACCTGCACCCGGTGCGGTCGGCGGTCGCGCGCGGCCGCGTCACCGGGCTCGACACCGCCGCCGCCGAGGCCGCCGACGGCGTCCTGGCCGTCCTCACCCACCGCAACGCCCCCCGCCTGGCCTCCACCGACGACACCGAACTCGCGGTCCTCCAGGACGACGCGGTGGCGTTCCACGGCCAGTTCGTCGCCGCCGTCGTCGCCGAGACCCCCGAGGCCGCCCGGCGGGCCGCCGCCCTGGTCGCCGTCGAGTACGCCGGGGAACCGCACGACGTGGTCCTCTCCGCCGACCGCGACGACCTCTACGCCGCGCAGGAGCCCGAGGAGCACGGCGACGTCGACGCCGCGATCGCCGCCGCCGCCGTCGTCCACGACGCCACCTACACCACCCCGCCCGAGTTCAACAACCCCATGGAGCCGCACACCAGCGTCGCCGTGTGGGACGACGGCGGGCTCACCGTCTACGAGTCCACCCAGGGCGTGCACACGGTGCGGCCGGTCCTCGCGGAGGTGTTCGGCCTCGACCCCGAACGGGTGCGGGTGATCGCCCGCTACGTGGGCGGCGGCTTCGGGTCCAAGGGCACCGTGCACGCCAACGTCGTCCTCGCCGGGCTGGCCGCCCGCGCCCTGCCCGGCCGGCCGGTGAAGTTCGCCCTCACCCGCCAGGACATGTTCCGGGTGGCCGGCTACCGCACCCCCACCGTGCAGCGGGTGCGGCTGGCCGCCGACGCCGACGGCCGGCTGACCGCCGTCGAGCACGACGTGGTCGAGCAGAGCGCCCGCATCAAGGAGTTCGTCGAAGGCTGCACCAAACCCACCCGGGGCATGTACGCCGCCCCCAACCGCCGGTACCGCCAGCGCATGGCCACCCTCGACGTCCCGGTCACCTCGTGGATGCGCGCGCCGGGGGAGTGCCCGGGCATGTTCGCCCTGGAGTCCGCCATGGACGAGGCGGCCATCGCCTGCGGCCTGGACCCCGTCGAGTTCCGCGTCCGCAACGACACCCGCACCGACCCCGACAGCGGCAAGCCGTTCTCCACCCGCAACCTCGTGGCCTGCCTGCGCGAGGGCGCCCGCCGGTTCGGCTGGGAGGGGCGCGACCCCGCCCCCGGCGTCCGCCGCGACGGCGACTGGCTCGTGGGGACCGGCGTCGCCGGCTCCTGCTACCCCGTCATCAGCGACCCCGGGTCGGCCGCCGTCGTGCGCTACGGCGCCGACGGGCGCTACCAGGTGTCGATCGGCGCCGCCGACATCGGCACGGGCGCGTGGACCGCGCTCACCCAGATCGCCGCCGACGCGCTGCGCGTGCCCATGGACCGGATCGACCTGCGGATCGGCGACTCGGCCCTGCCCCGGGCCACCGTCGCGGGCGGGTCCTCGGGCACCACCAACTGGGGCACGGCCGTGGTCGAGGCCGCCCGCGCCTTCCGCGACCAGCACGGCGTGCACCCCCGCGAGGGCGACGAGGCGCGCGGCGAGATGCGCGAGAACACCGCCAAGGAGCACTACGCGATGTCGGCCTACGGCGCCCAGTTCGCCGAGGTGCGCGTGCACGCGGGCACCGGCGAGGTGCGGGTGCAGCGCATGGTCGGGGTGTTCGCCGTCGGCCGGATCGTCAACGCCCGGACCGCCCGGTCGCAGCTGCTCGGCGGCATGGTGATGGGGGTGTCCATGGCGCTGCACGAGCACGGGGTGCGCGACCCCCGGTTCGGGCACGTCGTCAACCACGACCTCGCCGAGTACCACGTCGCCGCCAACGCCGACATCGGGGACATGGAGGCGGTCTGGATCGAGGAGGAGGACCCGCACGTCAACCCGATGGGGACCAAGGGCATCGGGGAGATCGGGATCGTGGGCGCCGCGGCCGCCATCGCCAACGCCGCCCACCACGCCACCGGGGTGCGGGTGCGCGACCTGCCGCTGACGACCGACGCGTTCGTGCGCTGACCGGGGGCCGGCCGGTCCGGGGCCGCCGCCCGCGCACGCGGGCGGCGGCCCCGCGCGCGTCGCGGGTGGGCCGGTGCCGGCCCGCCGGTCACGGGGGCGCTCCGCCGGTCAGCCGCCGGCCAGGTGCTCGGCGACCGACCTCGGGAACGACGCGGTGTCGTTGAGGTGCGGGAAGGGTTCGTCGGGGACGGGGGCGCCGAGGAAGGCGCAGAGCGGGCGCCAGCCCTGGGCGGGTTCGAAGATGAGCAGGCGGCCGGGGTCGATGGCGGCGCGGACCTCGGCGTTGTGGCGCTCGAACCGGGCGATCGCGGCCGCGCGGTCCTCCGGCAGCCCGTCGAACTCGCGCTCCAGCACCCGCCGCGTCAGCCGCCGCACCGACGGCGGGGCCGACGCCAGCAGGTCGGGGGCGACGGTGAGGAAGGTGTTGCGGACGCTGTCGTACCAGCGGTCGGGGTCGCGGACGGTGAGGACCACCTTGGCGTCGCGGTGCAGGTCGCACAGCTCGCGCCAGAAGCACACGGAGGGCCAGTCGACGGCGGCCTGGTAGCCGGTGAGCAGGGCGGGCCAGTCGGGGCGGCCGTCGAGCGCGTCGTGCCACAGGTCGGCGTCGTCGGGGCGGCCGAGGACCTCGACCATGTGGTGGCAGGGGCCCAGGTCCAACCGCTCCAGCGCCGTCTTGAGGGAGAGTGTCCCGGTCCGGCCGAAGCCGGCGCCGATGACCTTCATGGGTGGTCGCCTCCAATCACAGCGATCGATCACCGAAGGTGATTCCCCGTCGCACAGAGTGATATCACTGGTGGGGGTTTCGGACCGGCCGGCTGGACGCGTCCCCCGGCCACACCGCCCCGCCGACGGGCGTCCCGGCCGAACCGGCCCGCCCTCGACCCGCCCCACCCGCGACCGCAACTGGGGGAGCCGCCGGAACCACGGGCCCCGGCGCGGGCGCGCGGCCGGGGGTGGGGGGTCCGGAACCGCAGCGCCCGGCCTGAGGACGCACCGGGGCGCGCCCCAGGCCGCCGGCGCGGTGGCGCCGGCTAGGGGTGGGGGTGGGTTCGGAGTCGGAATGCCAGGCGGGGCGCTGCGCCCCGGGGCGTCCGGCGGGGTGTCACGGCCGGACCGGGGCGCAGCGGAGGGCCGGCCAGGGCCAGGGGCGGGGTCAGGCGCCGGGGACGGCGGGCACGTCGGAGACCAGGGCCAGGTGGGCGCGCATCGCCTCGGCCGCGCGCTGCGGATCGCCGTCGCGGATGGCCGCCGCGATGCGCTCGTGCCCGGCCAGCGACGCCGGCGGCCGTTCGGGCTGCGACAGCGACTCGACGCGGGTCTCCATGATCATGGACGAGATCTCGGCCATCATGCGCTCCAGCAGGCGCGACCGCGCCGCGTGGGTGATCGCCGCGTGGAACCGCTCGTCGCCGGACACGCCGCGCTCGCCCCGGGCGACCTCGTCGCGCATCAGCGCGAGGGCGGTGTCGATCGCCGCGAGATCGGTGTCGGTGCGGCGCTCGGCGGCCAGTTCGGCGAGCTTGACCTCCAGCGCCTGGCGGGCCTCGATGATCTCGGCCCGGCGGTTGTCGCGGTCGCGCAGCAGCGCCAGCACCCGGTCCTCAGTGACGGTGCGGCGCACGATCGCGCCGTCACCGTGTCGCACCTCGATGATGCCCTGGACCTCCAGCGCCACCAGCGCCTGGCTCACCGACACCCGGCTCACCTGGAGCGAGGCGGCGAGTTCGCGTTCGGGGGGCAGGCGGTCGCCGGGCTTGAGGCCGGCGTCGCGCATGTACTCGCACAGGCGTTCCACCAACTGCTCGTACAGGCGCGGCCGGACGAGGGGGCGCGGTCGGGGCTGGGTTGGCACGCGGCTGGACTCCTTCGCGGGTGCGAGGTCGTGCCCACAGACTAGCCCTACGCCGGGCCGCCCTCCCGCCGTCGGTGGCCCCGCCCACCGCCGTTGTCACGGCCCCGCAGGTAGCGGCGCCCCGTCCACAGGGGCGCGGTTCCGGTGGCGCGATCGTCGTGGGAACGGGTTGACTTGAAGTAGGGGTCCCCCCGGAGCCGTTGCCCGCCCACCGCCGCCGCAGGGGGCGGTTCCGCATGCCCGCCGACCGTCCCGAGTCGGGTCGCCGTGTGGCGGGGGCGGTCAGGGGGTGGGGAGGTCCGCGCGGTCGAGGGCGTACTCGACCTCGCCGTGCTCGGCGCCGGGGATGGGATCGGTCCACGACTCGTGGTAGGAGCGGGCGAAGCGCAGGCCCGCCTTCTCCATCACCCGCCGCGATGCGCTGTTCACCGCCATCGTGCGCGCGATGACCCGGTGGACCCGGGGATCGGCGAAGGCGGTGGCGACCAGCGCCAGCGAGCCCTCGGTCGCGTATCCGCGACCCCAGACCGCGCGCCGCAGGCGGTAGCCAAGTTCGAGCACCTCCAGGGCGCCGTCGGGCGCCTCGCTCGGCGGGCGCAGGTGGAACCAGCCCGCGAACGCCCCCGACGCCCGCTCCTCGGCGGCCCAGATGCCGTACCCGTCGTACCGGTCGTAGGAGGCGATCATCCGGGGCAGCACGGTGGCGGCCACCTGTTCGCGGGGCGTGGGCCGGCCGCCGGTGAGGAAGCGCATCACCTCGGGGTCGGAGTCGAGCCCGGTCACCAGGTCGGCGTCGCCCGCCTCGAACCGGCGCAGCACCAGCCGCCCGGTCTCCACGAAGACCTCCGCCATCGGCCCCTCCACCCCGTTCGAACGGTCACCGCGCCCATCCTGCCCCCGGTGGTAGCCCCTGTCCACGCGATTCCGGCCGCCGACGGCTTGGGGGCGGCGCGCGGGCGGCCTCCCGCGAAACGTCGGTACCGCCCGGCACCATGGTGCCGGGCGGGCACCCTGCCCGCCGCCGCGACCCGAACGAGGAGCCATGACCGAGACGCCGCGCATCGAGGACCGCCCGGCCCGCCCCTACGCGTCGACCCGGCGCACGGTGACCCTCGACGGGTTCGCCGAGATCGCCGACCGCATCCCCGAGATGATCGGCATCCTGGCCGAACGCGGGATCGCCCCCGCCGCCGGGCCGTTCTTCCGGTACCGGACCTTCGCCACCGACCGCCCGATCGAGGTCGAGGCGGGCGTCCCGGTGGCCGTCGCCTTCCCCGGCGACGACCGGCTGGAGTGCGCCGAGCTGCCCGCCGGGCGGTACGCCATCGTCCACCACCACGGCCACCCGGACCAGCTGCTCGGCGTCTTCGACGACCTCCTCGCGTGGGGGGCCGAGCAGGGGATCATCTGGGACGCCGTCGAGACACCCGAGGGCACGCGGTGGGGCTGCCGGACCGAGGCCATGCTCACCGACCCGAGGGTCGAACCCGACCTGAACAAGTGGGAGTCCGAGATCTCCCTGCGCCTCGCCGACTCCGACTGATCCCGCCGCTTAGGGCCGACGACCGGACCAATCGGTTGAACAGCCCAGGGGCGAAAGGGGCCTTTCGGACTGGCTTCGCGTTCACCATCCGACAGTGAAAGCATGTCCGCAGTACACGAGGGTCCGAAGTCGAGGCTGCGCGCTCCCCGCGCATGTGGGGATGGCCCTGAGCGGCTTCTTAAAGGAGAATCTTCCGAAAGGTGTTCCCCGCAGCTGCGGGGGTGTTCGTTGAGCGCAGTACGGATTCTCGTGTGGGAAGCCGTCCCCGCAATGCGGGGACGGCTTCGACTTCACAGGTGACCGAGCATTTCGATCCAGCCCCTGAGTTCCTTCATCGTGTACGCGGTCGAGAAGGTGGTCGCGGCGATCAGCAGTCCCAACCGCAATAGTTGTCTTCGGTGGTTCGTTCAAGGCCAAAGCTACGAAAGATGTAGAAATCGGGGATCGGCGTAATGCCTTTCATCAAGGCGCGAATCGCAGATCCATGCCGTCCGTTTGCCCCAACGACGGCCCGGGACGGTCGGGTCGGGCGGCCCACCGGGGCCTCCCGACCCGGGGTGCGGATTGGGCGGGGCGTGTGGGGTTAGCGGAAGGGCTGCGGGGCGGGTCGCCGTCCCGCGGCATCCGGATCGAGGGGGACACGACATGAGCCCGGTCGTCCTGGCCCGCGCGCAGGGCCTGTTCAATCTGCTGGGAGGCGCCTGGCCGCTGCTGCACCTGCGCAGCTTCGAGGCGCTGTTCGGCCCGAAGCACGACAGATGGCTGCAGCAGACGGTCGGGCTGCTCCTCGTCCTCAACGGGTGGGCGCAGCTCCGCGCCCCCGCCACACCCGCCGGGATGGACGTGGCGCGCCGCGTCGGCCGGGGCACCGCCCTGTCCCTCCTGGCGATCGACCTCGTGCACGTCCCGGCCGGGCGCATCGCCCCGACCTACCTGCTCGACGCCGCCGCCGAGGCCTGCTGGCTCGCCGCGTGGCGGACCACCCGGAGCGACGATGACCGCCCCGCGCGCCCGTAGCGCCGGGCCCGCCCCGCGCGCTGGTGGCGCGGGGCCCGCCCCGGACCACCGCCGACGGCCCGCCCGCCCCGCTGGGGGAGGCCGTCGTGCCGGCTGACCGCGCACCCGCCGAGGGCGTCCGCGACCGGTTGCGCCGCCGCGCCGCCGACGCCCTCGGCATCACCGACCTCCTCCCCGAGCAGCTCACCGCGATGGAGGCGCTGCTGGCCGGCCGCGACACCCTCGTCGTCATGCCCACCGGGTCCGGGAAGTCCGCGATCTACCAGGTCCCCGCGCTGGAACTGGAGGGGCCGACGCTGGTGGTCTCCCCGCTCATCGCCCTCCAGCGCGACCAGGTCCGCAGCCTGCGCGAGAGCGACGCCCCCGACGCCGTCGCCGTCAACTCCGCGCAGAGCGGCGGCGCCGACGAGCGGGCGTGGGAGGCCGTCACCGAGGGCGACGCCGAGTACCTCTTCCTGGCCCCGGAGCAGCTCTCCCGTCCCGATGTCCTCGACCGCGCCCGCGACGCCGCCCCCGGCCTCGTCGTCGTGGACGAGGCGCACTGCGTCTCCTCGTGGGGCCACGACTTCCGCCCCGACTACCTGCGCATCGGCGCGGCCGTCGACCGCCTGGGCCGCCCGCCCGTCCTCGCGCTCACGGCGACGGCGGGCGGGCCCGTCCGCGACGACATCGTCGCCCACCTCGGCCTGCGCGACCCCGTCCGCGTCGTCACCGGGTTCGACCGCCCCAACCTGCACCTGGAGGTGCGGACCTTCACCACCGGCGACGGCAAGCGGGACGCCGTCCTGGAGTGGGCCGCCGCCGCCCGGCCGCCCGGCCTGGTCTACGCCGCCACCCGCGCCGACGCCGAACGCTACGCCGCCGGCCTCGCCGAACGGGGCGTGCGCGCCGCCGCCTACCACGCGGGGCTGCCCGCCGCGGAGCGGCGCCGCGTCCACGAGGACTTCCTCGGCGGCCGCACCGACGTGGTCGCCGCCACCTCCGCGTTCGGCATGGGCATCGACAAGCCCGACGTGCGCTTCGTCGCGCACGCCTCGGTCCCCGACTCCCTCGACTCCTACTACCAGCAGATCGGGCGCGGCGGACGCGACGGCGAGCGCGCCGACGCGGTCCTGTTCCACCGCACCGAGGACCTGGGCCTGCAGCGCTTCCTCACCTCCGGCGGCACCGGGGGCGACGACGCCCGCGCCGCCGCCACCGCCCTGCGCGGCCGGGACCGCCCCGCGACGGCCGACGAGGTCGCCGAGGAGGCCGGCCTGTCGCACCGCGCCGCTGTGGCGGCGCTGGACCTGCTGGAGCGGGCGGGCGCGGTCGCCACCGGCGAGGACGGCGGCCTCGTCTACACCGACGCCGACCTCGACCCGGGGGAGGCGGGCGAGCGGGCGGCCGAGGCCGCCGAGCGGCGCCGCGAGTTCGACCGGACCCGGCTGGAGGTGCTGCGCGACTACGCCGAGACACGGGCCTGCCGCCGCCGGTTCCTCCTCGGCTACTTCGGTGAGGCGCGGGAGGAGCCGTGCGGGTTCTGCGACACCTGCGAGGCCGGCACCGCAGCCGAGCAGGCCCCGGAGGAGGACGAGGACGGCGACCTGCCGGTCCACGCCCGCGTCCGGCACGCCGAGTGGGGCGAGGGCACGGTCGTGCACCGCGAGGCCGACCGGCTCACCGTCCTCTTCGACGACGCCGGATACCGCACCCTGGCCCTGGGCGCCGTCCGCGACAACGACCTGCTGACCGTGGTCTGACCGCGCGCGGCGGCGCCGCGCGGACGCCGGCCCGGCCGGCGTCCGCACCGGGCGGCGCTCAGGCGCGGGTCATCACCGACGCGTACCCGCCGCCGCCGGGGTAGGTCCACGCGCCGGTGCAGACGTCGCCCGCCGCGTCGAACTCACCGCGGAAGAACGCGGGAGAGCCCGGCTCGCCGGCCCAGATGGTGAGGGTGTCGCCCGTGACGTCGTAGACGTAGTCGAAGGTGTTGCCCAGTTCGTCGTAGAAGCGCGAACGGATGTCCTCGCTCGGCGCCTCCGCGCCGAACGGGCGCTCGCGGCCGATCACCTCCAGGCCGCGCACGCGCGTCCCGCCCTGCTCCAGGTCGACGTCCTGGAGCAGGAAGAACCCGCCGGGCATCCAGTGGTAGACGACCGTGCCCTCGGCGCCGCCGCTGACCCGCCAGGTGCCGACGAGCCGGTCCAGCGCGGCGAGCCGCTCATCGGGTCCGGACGTCCCCGCCTCCGCGCCGTACCCCGTGCCGTTCGCGGTCTCCTGCTGCATGGTGCTCCCCTTTCTCCGCACCGCACGCGTGTGCGCGGTGCCCCGCGCGGCGCCGGACGCGCCGCCCACCCGTATGACCGGGCGGGCGGCGCGGAGGAATCGGCGACGGGGAAGTGACCCGTGTCACACGAGGAGGTCGGCGGGCGCGGCCTCCAGGGGCAGCCCGAACGCGGGCAGCACCTCCGGGCCGAACGTGGTGATCTCGGCGATCGCCCCGCCCTCGATCCGCAGCACGTCCACGTTGACCGCCGTGAACAGCTCCGCCCCCGCCCGCCGCGCGTAGGTGGCGCACGCGGGCTGCCGGTTGGCGGTGAGCGGGACGCAGTGCCACGCGCCCCACACGGGGTCCGCCAGCGCCGCGGACCACATGCCGAGGATCGCCGCCCGCCCGTCGAACACCAGGTGCGCGGGCGGCATGGCCTGGCGGGCGTCCGCGCGCAGCAGCGCGGTGAGCGCGGGCAGGTCGGCCCGGCGCGACGCCTCGACGTAGCGGTCGAGCAGCGCGCGCTCCTCGGCCGACGGCCGGACCGACCGCGCCCACTCCGACCGCCGTTCGGGCAGCCGATCGCGCAGCGTCGCCCGCGCCCGCTGCAGGGCGCTCTTCACCGACGCCACGCTCATGTCGAGCGCGGCGGCGGTGTCGGCGGCGGGCAGCCCGGCGGCGTCGCGCAGGATGAGCACCGCCCGCTGCCTGGCGGGGAGGTGCTGGATGGCCGCCAGGAACGCCAGCTCCACCGTCTCACGGGCGATGGTCACCCCTTCGGGGGAGTCGGCGTCCCCGGCGTCGAGCGCGCTGTCGGGGATGGGCTGCAGCCACGGGAGTTCGGCGGCCGCGTGGTCGGCCGGGCCGCCCCCGCTGTCAGCGGCGGCCACCACCTCGCGCCGGCGGGCGGGGGAGTCGAGCGCGTCCAGGCAGGCGTTCGTCGCGATGCGGTAGAGCCAGGCGCGGAAGGTCGACCGGCCGGCGAAGTCGGCGCGCTTGCGCCAGGCGCGCAGGAGCGTCTCCTGCACGAGGTCCTCGGCGTCGGCGTAGGAGCCCATCATGCGGTAGCAGTGGACCCGCAGCTCGCGCCGGTGGCGCTCGGCCAGGTGCGCGAACTCCGCCGCCCCGCCCGATCGGACCACCGCGACCTCGTCCGCTCCGCCCTCCACCGCGCCACCACCCGTCCGTCCGTCCCGTCGCCGACCGCCGAGCCTAGTACCCCGTTGCGACCCCCGACCGGACCGCCGCCGGGTGCCAAGCGGGGAAAGGCGCGGACCCGCCACCACCGAGCGGACCCGCTGCGACCGCGCCGGACGCGGCGCCTCGTCCCGAAAGCGGCGCCCGGGTGGCCCGCTCCGGTGCCGCCGTCGCGACCTGCGGCGACGCGCTCGACGGGAGGTGCGCGGGGGTGCGGAGAGCGGTTACCGTGATCCGGTGGCGCGGGCGGCGGACGGGGGTGCGCTCCGCCGATCCGGACCGCGGGCTCCCGGGGGTGTGCCGTCGTCCCCGGAGGTCCGCGCGTGTCCGGCTGCTCCGCACGCGCCGTTCCGGTGCGTGGCGGGCGTCCTCGGCTGGGCGGTCGGGTGGGCGGGTGCGGTGCGGGCTATGGCCTTCACGCGGCCGGCGGCCCGGGTCCCGGTGGGACCGGGCCGAGGGGCGTGGTGACGCGTGGCTGCGGCGCACCGCGCGTCGGCCGGACCTGCGGTGGCGGGTCCATGGGGGCCGTGCCCGTGGGGTGGCGCGGCCGGGCCGACGATCGTTCCGGTCGGTGGTGCCGACGGCGGGGGTGTGCGGAATCCAGCGCTGGGACTGGGGGCGGGGCGAATTGTGGTGTGCGGGTGGCGCACCGTTGAGGGTGGCGGGCGTCCGGGGGCGGGGCGGCTGCGCCGGACGGCCTCTGTGCCGCCCGTTCGAGCGGGACGCGGGGGCGGGTGGCCGCTCGGGCGGACCCGTGGGCCGGGTGGGTGGTTCGCGGTGGAGCGCGGGGTCAGGGCGCGGGGGCCGAGGGGGTGCGCGGGGCTGCTGCCTGGGCGGTCGCGGCTCCGTCGCAGGTACCCGGCTTGACAAAACCCGGCCCTGGCATATTGGCTAGGCCACTGTTCCGTATGAGCTGCTTCACAACGGATGTCCTTTCTATCCCCATTGATGACCGCTGGGACCTGCCTGCCATGCCTCCAGAACTCATAACGATCCTCGTGCTCGTGGCCATGTTCGTCATCGCCACGCTGCTGCCCGTGAACATGGGTGCGCTCGCGTTCCTCGCGGCCTTCCTCGTGGGCACCCTCACCCTCGGCATGGACACGGACACGATCCTGGCCGGCTTCCCCGGGGACCTCTTCCTCATCCTGGTCGGCATCACCTACCTCTTCGCCATCGCGCAGAACAACGGGACCGTCGACCTGCTGGTCCGCGGCGCGGTCCGGCTGGTCGGCGGATGGGTGGCGGCCATCCCCTGGGTGATGTTCGCCGTCACCGGCGTGCTGACCGCGATGGGCGCCCTCGGCCCGGCGGCGGTCGCGATCATCGCCCCGATCGCCCTCGGCTTCGCCGCGAAGTACCGCATCAACCCCCTGCTCATGGGCATGATGGTCGTCCACGGCGCCCAGGCCGGCGGGTTCTCGCCCATCAGCGTCTACGGCGCGACCGTCAACGGCATCGTCGCGGGCACCGACCTCGCCGCCAGTCCCCTCGCGCTCTTCCTGGCCAGCCTGCTGTTCAACACCGGCATCGCGCTCGTGCTGTTCTTCGCCCTGGGCGGCCACCGGCTCGTCGGCGTGCACATCCGCAGCTACGCCACGGTCCCCGCGGGCGGCCCCGCCGACGGCACCGACGCCACCCCCGGCGACACCACCCCCGCCGACGGCGCCTCCGCCGACGCTGCCCCCGCCGAAGCCGCCCCCGAGGAGGCCCCGCGCGGCGCCCGCGTCGAGCAGATCGCCACCCTCCTCGGCCTGGCCGTCCTCGGCGTGCTCAGCCTCGGCTTCCAGCTCGACGTCGGCTTCGTCTCCCTCGGCGTCGCCGTGGTCCTCGCCGTCCTGTTCCCCAAGTCGCAGAAGAACGCGGTCAGCAAGATCTCCTGGTCCACGGTGCTGCTGCTGACCGGCGTCCTCACCTTCGTCGGCGTCATGGAGGAGGCCGGCACCATCGAGTACGTGGGCAACAGCGTCGCCGGGCTCGGCGCCCCGCTGCTCGTCGCGGTCCTGCTCTGCTACATCGGCGGCGTCGTCTCCGCCTTCGCCTCCTCCACCGCGATCCTCGGCGTCACCATCCCGCTGGCCGTCCCGTTCCTGCTCCAGGGCGAGATCGGCGCGGTGGGCATGATCGCGGCGCTCGCGGTCTCCTCGACCATCGTCGACGTCAGCCCGTTCTCCACCAACGGCGCGCTGGTCCTGGCCAACGCCAAGGGGATCGACCCCGACCGCTTCTACCGCCAGATCCTCGTCTACGGCGGGATCGTGGTGGCGGTCGGCCCGCTCATCGCCTGGGCCGTGATGGTGCTGCCGGGCTGGACGTGACCGGGCGCGGCCCGGCCGCGCACCGCCCGACCGAGGGGCCGCCGATCCGGCGGCCCCTCCCCTTGGCTAGAATTGGCTAGTCCACTAATCCACGTAGGGGGATCTCGATGGCCGACCGCTACACCGCGCACCGGCTGCTGGAGGGCGCGCTCGACGCGGGCACCTTCCGCTCCTGGGACACCGCACCCGTGGACGTGCGCCCCGATCCCGCCTACGCCGCCGACCTCGCCGCCGCCCGCGAGCGCAGCGGCTGCGACGAGGCCGTCATCACCGGCGAGGGCCTGCTGCGCGGCCGCCGCGTCGCCGTCGTCGCCTGCGAGTTCACCTTCCTCGCCGGCTCGATCGGGGTGGCCGCCGCCGAGCGGCTCGTCACCGCCGTCGAGCGCGCCACCGCCGAAGGGCTGCCCCTGCTCGCCGCCCCCGCCTCCGGCGGCACCCGCATGCAGGAGGGCACCACCGCCTTCCTCGCGATGGTGAAGATCTCCGCCGCCATCGCCCGGCACAAGTCCGCCGGCCTGCCCTACCTCGTCTACCTGCGCCACCCCACCACCGGCGGCGTCCTGGCCTCCTGGGGCTCCCAGGGCCACGTCACCGTCGCCGAACCCGGCGCCCTCATCGGCTTCCTCGGCCCCCGCGTCTACGAGGCCCTCTACGACCGGCCGTTCCCCGAGGGCGTGCAGACCGCCGAGAACCTGCGCCGCAACGGCCTGGTCGACGCCGTCCTGGCACCCGAGCACCTGCCCGCCATCGCCGACCGCGCCCTCAACGTCCTGCTCGCCCGCACCGAGGGCGTCCCCGACGCCCCCGACCCCGGCGAGGAGGACATCCCCGAGATCCCGGCGTGGGAGTCCATCACCCGCTCGCGCCGCCCCGACCGGCCGGGCGTGCGCCGCCTGCTCCGCCTCGCCGCCACCGACGTCGTCCCCCTGAACGGCACCGGCGAGGGCGAGGCCGACCCCGGCCTGCTGCTCGCGCTGGCGCGCTTCGGCGGCGCCCCCTGCGTCCTGCTCGGCCAGGACCGCACCGGCCAGACCACCGAGCACCCGCTCGGCCCCGCCGCCCTGCGCGAGGCCCGGCGCGGCATGCGGCTGGCCCGCGACCTGCGGCTGCCGCTGGTCACCGTCATCGACACCCCCGGCGCGGCGCTGTCCAAGGACGCCGAGGAGCGGGGCATGGCCGGGCAGATCGCCCGCTGCCTGACCGAACTCGTCACCCTGGAGGCGCCCACCCTCGCCGTCCTCCTCGGCCAGGGGACGGGCGGCGGCGCCCTCGCGCTCGCCCCCGCCGACCGGGTCGTCTGCGCCCAGCACGCGTGGCTGTCGCCGCTGCCGCCCGAGGGCGCCAGCGCCATCGTCCACCGCACCGTCGACCGGGCCGCCGAACTCGCCGAACGCCAGGGCGTGCGGTCGGTGGAGCTGCGCCGCAACGGGATCGTGGACCGCATCGTCGCCGAGCACGGCGACGCCGCCGACGAGCCCGAGGCGTTCTGCGCCCGCATGGGCGCGGTGCTCCGCCACGAACTCGGCGCCCTGCTCCGCGCCGACCCGGACGCGCGCATGGCGCGCCGCTACGACCGCTACCGGCGGCTCGGCCTGCCGCGGTGACCCCGCCCGATCCCGGGCACCCGGCCGCGCCCTCCCCCCGAGCGGGGTCGGACAATACCGGAGAAGAACGTCGAAACACGATAGGGGTAAGCGTGACGCCATCCACTGGGCCGTTGTCGGGGACCGTCGTCGTCGACCTGTCGCGGGCCCTGGCCGGCCCGCACGCGGCGATGCTGCTGGGCGACCTCGGCGCCCGCGTGATCAAGGTCGAGCAGCCGGGCACCGGCGACGACACCCGCGGCTGGGGCCCGCCGTTCGTCGGCCCCGAGGACGAGCGGATCAGCACCTACTACCTGTCGTGCAACCGCAACAAGGAGTCCATCGAGCTGGACCTGAAGTCCGACGACGGCCGCGCCCAGCTCACCCGCCTGGTCCGCGCCGCCGACGTGCTCGTGGAGAACTTCCGCCCCGGTGTGCTCGACCGCCTCGGCTTCTCCATGGAGCGGCTGGAGGAGCTGAACCCGCGCCTGGTCGTCTGCTCCATCAGCGGGTTCGGCCACGACGGCCCCGAGGGCGGCCGGGCCGGCTACGACCAGATCGCCCAGGGCGAGGCCGGGCTGATGAGCCTCACCGGCCCCTCCCCGGAGGAGCCCACCAAGGTCGGCGTGCCCATCGGCGACCTCCTCGCCGGCATGAACGGCGCGTTCGGCGTGCTCAGCGCCCTCATCGAGCGGAACACCACCGGGCGCGGCCGGGTCGTGCGCACCTCCCTGCTCTCCTCCATCGTGGGCGTGCACGCCTTCCAGGGCACCCGGTGGACCGTCGCCGGCGAGGTCCCCAAGGCCATCGGCAACCACCACCCCTCCATCGCCCCCTACGGCGCCTACTCCTGCGCCGACGGCATGCTCCAGGTCGCGGTGGCCAGCCAGGGCCAGTGGGCCAAGTTCGCCGGGCTGCTGGGCATCGACGCCGCCGACCCCCGCTTCGCCGACAACGCCGCGCGGGTGACCAACCGCCCCGCCCTCAACGCCGAGATCGAGGCCGCCCTGGCGACGGACACGCGCGACGCGTGGCTGGAGCGCATCGGCGGCATCGGCGTCCCCTGCGGCGCCATCCGCACCATCGACCAGGTCTACGAATGGGACCAGGTCCGCTCCCAGGACCTGCTCCTCGGGGTCGACCACCCCGTTCTCGGCCGCATCGACCTGCCCGGCCCCGCCGTGCGCTTCGACCCGCGCGAGGGCGACGGCGAACCCGGCACCGGGCACCGCCCCCCGCCCCGCCTCGGCGAGCACAACGCCTCCGTCCGGGCGTGGCTCGACACCCTCGACGCCGAGGACGGGACCGGCGCGGCCTGACCCGCGCCCGCCCCGGACGCCGTCCCGCCCGGGGCGGCGTCGGGGGCCGCCGGAGCGGGTAGGCGGAGGGCGACGGCCCGGCGCACCGGAAGGGACCCCCATGGCCGACCGCGTCCTGCTCTTCACCCGCACCACCGGCTACCGGCACGACTCCATCCCCGCCGCCGCTGCCGCCGTCCGGGAGCTGGGCCGGGCGGCCGGGTTCGGCGTCGACGCAACCGAGGACCCGGCCGCGTTCAGCGCGGACGGCCTGGCCGGCTACGGCGCCGTGGTCTTCGCCAGCACCTCGGGGACCGTGTTCGACGACGACGCCCAGCGCGCGGCCCTCGCCGCGTTCACCGCCCGCGGCGGCGGGTTCGCCGGGGTGCACGCGGCGGCGACGACCGAACCCGACCGGCCCTTCTTCGCCGACCTCCTCGGCGCCCGCTTCGCCGGCCACCCCGCCCCGTGCCGGGCGACCCTGCGGGTCGCGGACCGCCGCCACCCGGCCACCGCGCACCTCGGCCCCACCTGGACGCGGACCGACGAGTGGTACGTCTTCGACGCGCCGCCCCGCCCCGGCAGCCGCGTCCTGCTCACCCTGGCCGACACCGCCACCGCCACCGACACCGCCACCGACGGCGCCGGGCCCGGCGCCGGGGGGCGCGGGGGAGCGGGCACCGCGCGCCCGATCGCGTGGTGCCGCGAGATCGGCCCGGCCCGCTCGTTCTACACCGCGCTCGGCCACTTCGCCGACGCCTACGCCGACCCCCGGTTCCGCGCCCACCTCCTCGGCGGCATCCGCTACGCCCTCGGCGCGCCCGACGCCGCGCGCTAGCCGCCCGGCCGGCCGCTCCCGCCCGTGCCCCGCCCCGGCGCCCCGGCGCGGCGCGTAGCCTGGGGCCGTGGACCCCCTGTTCGGCGGGCGCGGCGTCCTCGTCTGCGACGGCGGCCTGGCCACCCACCTGGAGGCGCTCGGCCACGACCTCGGCGGCGGGCTGTGGTCGGCGCGGCTGCTGCGCGACGACCCCGCCGCCGTCCGCCGCGCGCACCGCGACTTCTTCGCGGCCGGCGCCGACGTCGCCGTGTCGGCGTCCTACCAGGCGGGCATCCCCGCCCTGCTGGAGCGCGGCCTGACCCGCGCCGAGGCCCACGACCTGCTCCGGCGGTCCGTCCGGCTGGCCGCCGAGGCCCGCGACGCCAACGGCGGCGGCCTGGTCGCCGCCTCGGTCGGCCCCTACGGGGCGGCCCGCGCCGACGGCTCCGAGTACACCGGCGCCTACGACCTGGACGAGGACGGCCTCACCGCCTGGCACCGCGAGCGCTGGCACGTCCTCGCCGACAGCGGGGCCGACCTGCTGGCCTGCGAAACCCTGCCCTCCGCCGCCGAGGCCCGTGCCCTCGCCCGGCTGCTGGCCGAGACCCCGCACGTGCGGGCGTGGGTGTCGTTCACCTGCCGCGACGGCGTCCACATCAGCGACGGCACGCCGCTGGCCGACTGCGCGGCGCTGTTCGCCGGCTCCGCCCAGGTCGTCGCCGTCGGCGTCAACTGCACGCCGCCGCACCTGGTCCCCGACCTGCTGGCCCGGCTCGGGGGCGTCCCCGGCGTGGCCTACCCCAACTCCGGCGAGACCTGGGACCCGCGCACCCGAACCTGGACCGGCACCCGCGACCCGGTGGCGTTCGGCGACGCGGCCGCCGCCTGGCACCGGGCCGGCGCGGTCGTCGTCGGCGGGTGCTGCCGCACCACGCCCGAGCACGTGCGCCGGGTCCGCGACCGCCTCGGCAGGGCCGCCGCGCCCCGCTGAGCGCGGGGCCGGACACCGCCCGGCCCCGACGCCCGGCCCCGCTGCGGGGTCAGCCGGCCGGGTCGAACGGGGTGACCAGGCCGCCGCCCTCGTCGGCCCGCCGCGCCATCGCCCGCATCGCCGCCGCCTCGTTGAGGCGGGGGAACGGCTCGTCGGGCACCGGGGCGCCGAGGAAGGCGCACAGCGGCGCCCACCCCTCGGCGGCCTCCATGACCAGCAGCCGGTCGGCCGGCAGCGCCGCGCGCACCGCGGCGACGTGGCGCTCGTAGGCGGCGACGGCGGTCGCCTCGTCGGGGACGGCCATGCCCTCGGTGCCGTAGTGGCCGCGCCACATGCGCTCCAGCAGCGGGCGCACCGTGTCGCGCGGGGCCAGCGCCGCCGGCAGCGGCGCGTCACCGGCCGCCCGCAGCTTGGCGGCCATCGCGAAGATGGTGGCGGACACGCTGGCGTACCACGCGGCGGGGTCGCGGACGGTGAGGACCACCTTGGCGTCCGGGTAGGCGGCGGCCAGCTCCCGCCAGAAGAACGAGGCGGGCCAGTCGACGGCGGACGCGTAGTCGCCGAACGGCTTCTCCCACTCGACCGCGTCGACGGGGGTCGCCGCCACCTCCGCCCAGCGCTCGGCCAGCCCCGGGCGGGAGAACACGTCGAACATGTGGTGGCAGGGGCCGTACCCCAGGCGCTCCAGGGCCGCCTTCAGCGAACTGGTCCCGGTGCGCGGCAACCCGGCGCCGATCACTCTCAGCATCTGCTCTCCTCGTCATCGGACCGCCCGCCGAACGGCGGACCCCCGCATGCAACCGCGTCGGGGCGGCCGTGTCGAACGGGGGGACGGACCGGGCGGGGGGACGGACCGGGCGGGGGAGGGGCGGGGTCACATGCGGCGCTTGGCGTCGGCCGACGCGGACCCGTCCATGAGTTTGCGCAGCAGGGCGACCAGGGTGGCGCGCTCGTCGGGGGTGAGGTCGGCCGCCCAGGCGCTCTCGCGGGCGTTGTGCGCGCTGAACCCGCGGGTGATGGCCGCGCGGCCCGCCGGGGTGAGGCTGATGAGGACCGACCGCCCGTCGTGCTCGCCCCTGCGGCGCGCCACCAGGCCGTCCTTCTCCAACGTCTTGAGCAGCGCCGACACCGACGCGCGGCTCAGCCCCGACAGCTCGGCCGCCGTCTTGGCCTCCATCTCGCCGGCCAGCCACAGCACGAACAGCACGCGGAACCCCGGCCAGCTCCACCCGTTGGGCCGGTGCGCCGAGGACTCCAGGTCGTAGACGACCATGCTCGTCACCCGGTGCAGCGTGAGGACGAGGCGCATGGCCTCGGCGTCGACCGACGGCAGCTCGGCGCCGGCCTTGGCCACGGCGTAGTCGACGAACGACCAGAAGGTGAGCCGGTCGTCGGGCGCGGCGGGGTCGGAGGTCACCCGACCAGGCTAGGGCAGCGCGCGGCCGCCCCCGGAATCGGTGCTCCCGTCCATGTGTTCCAGATCACAGGTGAATGTCGCCCGGGTCGCATTGCCGGGTGGCGTGCGCCACGTTAGCGTCCGAAGGGACCGAATGGTCAAAGCATTGATTACTTGAGGAGGTGCCCCACCGTGGCAGCCAAGCCGTTCGCGTCCTCGGCGGACCTGGCGGAGAAGCACCGCACCCTCGACGTCATCGCCGACGGCGTCTACGCCCTCACCGCCGAGGGCGACCCCAACATCGGCGCCGTCGAGGGCGAGGACTTCGTCGTCTGCTTCGAGGCCCTGGCCACCCCCACCGCCGCCCGGGAGTGGCTCGCCCTGCTCCGCGAGCACACCGACAAGCCCGTGCGCTACCTGGTCCTCTCCCACTACCACGCGGTGCGCGTCCTGGGCGCCAGCGCCTTCGGCGCCGAGGTCGTCATCGCCCACGACAACACCCGCGCCCTCATCGCCGAACGCGGCGAACAGGACTGGAAGAGCGAGTTCGGCCGCATGCCGCGCCTGGCCAAGGACGCCGACTCCGTCCCCGGCCTCACCTGGCCCACCCAGACGTTCTCCGACAGCGTCACCATCGACCTCGGCGGCGACCGCGGCGACCTCGTGCTGCGCCACCTCGGCCGCGGCCACACCGAGGGCGACATCGTCGCCTGGCTGCCCCGCCACCGCATCCTGTTCGCCGGCGACCTGGTCGAGGCCGAGGCCGCCCTCTACACCGGCGACGCCTACCACCGCGACTGGTCCGGCCCCACCCTCGACGCCGTCGCCGCCCTGGGCGCCGAGACCCTCGTGGGCGGGCGCGGCCCGGTCACCCGCGGCCGCGCCGCCGTGGACGCCGCCATCGCCCAGACCCGGCACTTCCTCGACACCATGCTCCGCGAGGTCGGCGCCGTGCACGCGCGCGGCGGCACGCTCAAGGAGGCGTTCGCCGCCGCCCACGCCGCGCTCGCCGACCGCTACGGCCACTGGCCGATCTTCGAGCACTGCCTGCCGTTCGACGTCTCCCGGCTCTGGGACGAGCTGTCCGGCGTCGAACGCCCCGTCATCTGGACCGCCGAACGCGACCGCGAGGTCTGGGCCCTGCTCCAGGGCTGACCAGGGAGGCCCCATGACGCGCGACACCCCCGCCGGCCCGCCCGGCACCCCGCCCGTCCTCGTCCTCGGCGCCGGCCCCGTCGGCCAGACCGCCGCCCTGCTGCTGCACGCCTGGGGCGTCCCGGTCACCGTCGTGGACGCCCGCCCCCGCCGCGACGCGGTCGGCTCCCGCGCCATCGTGCAGCAGCGCGACGTCCTCGACGTGTGGGACCACGTCGGCGCCGGCGCCGTCGCGGAGGAGGGCCTGACCTGGACCACCGCCCGCACCTACCACCGCGGCCGCGAACTGTTCGCCGTCACCCTGCACGACCGCGGCGCCAGCCCCCTGCCCCCGTTCGTCAACATCTCCCAGGCCCGCACCGAGGAGATCCTCGACGCGCGCCTGGCCGCCGCCGGGATCGGCGTCCGCTGGTCGCACGAGGTCACCGGCCTCGACCAGGACGCCGACGGGGTCACCGCCACCTGCCGCACCCCCGACGGCCCGGTCCGGCTGCGCGGCACGCACGCGGTCGTCTGCGCCGGCGCCCGCGCCCGCACCCTCCGCGACGCCCTCGGCGTCGGGTTCGACGGGCACAGCTTCGACGACCGGTTCCTCATCTGCGACATCCGCGCCGACCTGCCCGGCTGGGAGCGCGAACGCCGCTTCCACTTCGACCCGGAGTGGAACCCCGGCCGCCAGGTGCTCATCCACCCCTGCCCCGACTCCGTCTACCGCATCGACTGGCAGGTCCCGCCCGACTTCGACGCCGAGCGCGAGGTCGCCGGCGGCGGCCTGGACCGGCGCGTCCGGCACATCATCGGCGACCGCCCCTACGAGGTGGTGTGGCACTCGGTGTACCGGTTCCACACCCGCGTCGCCGACCGCATGCGCGTGGGCCGGGTGCTGCTCGCCGGCGACTGCGCCCACCTCGTGGCCCCCTTCGGCGCCCGCGGCCTCAACTCCGGCGTGCAGGACGCCGAGAACGCCGCCTGGAAGATCGCGTTCGCCCGCGCCGGCTGGGCCGGCCCCGGCCTGCTGGAGAGCTACCACACCGAGCGCCACGCCGCCGCCCGCGAGAACGCCGAGGTCACCACCGCCACCATGCGGTTCCTCGTGCCGCCCGACGACGCCGCCCGCGCCCACCGCCGGGCCGCACTCGACGCCGCCCGCACCGACCCCGCCGCCCGCGAGCGCGTCGACTCCGGCCGGCTCTGCGAGCCCTTCTGGTACACCGACTCGCCCCTCACCACGCCCGCCGCGCACCGCCCGCCCACCGGCCGCCCGCCCCGCGGGCACGTGCCCGCCCCCGCCCCCGGGGTGCTCGTCCCCGACGCGCCCATCACCCTGCCCGGCGGGGCCGGCGCCACCCGGCTGCGCAGCGCCGCCCGCACCGGGTTCACCCTGCTCGTCCCCGCCACCGCCGACCCCGCCGCCGTGCGCGCCGCCGCCGAACACGCCACGCCCGCCCCCGTCACCGTGCTCCGCCTGCCCGACGCCGACCCCACCGGCGCGCTCACCCGCGCCCTGGAACCCCGCCCCGGCGAAGCGTGGCTGCTGCGCCCCGACGCCCACGTCGCCGCCGTGCCCGACGCCGGCGACCCCGCCGCGATCACCGCCGCCGTGCGCGCCGCCACCGGCGGCCGCCGCCCCGCGCCCGTCCCCGTCCAACGGAAGGAGCCCGACGATGGCGTACTACCGACTGCTGGGTGACGTCCCGCCCACCCGCCACACCCAGCACCGCACCCCCGAGGGCGGCCTGTACTACGAGGAGCTGATGGGCGAGGAGGGGTTCTCCAGCGACTCCTCCCTCCTCTACCACCGCCACGTGCCCTCCGCGATCGTCGACGCCCGCCCCTGGGACGCCCCCGACGCCTCCCGCACCCCCAACAGCCCGCTCGTGCCGCGCCACCTGCGGCTGCACACCCTCTTCGCGGGCGACGCCTGGACCCGCGCCGACGCCGTCACCGGGCGCCGCCTCATCCTGGGCAACGACGACGTGCGCATCTCCTACGTCGCCGCCGGGCGCCCCTCCGAGCTGTACCGCAACGCCGTCGGCGACGAGTGCGTCTACATCGAGTCCGGCGCCGCCACCCTGGAGACCGTCTTCGGCGCCCTGGAGGTGCGCGAGGGCGACTACGCCGTCATCCCGCGCGCCACCACCCACCGGTGGGTGCCCGCTCCGGGCGGGCCCCTGCGCGCCTACGCCATCGAGGCCAACAGCCACATCGCCCCGCCGCGCCGCTACCTGTCGCGCTACGGCCAGCTGCTGGAGCACGCGCCCTACTGCGAACGCGACCTCACCGGCCCGGCCGCCCCGCTGCTGGCCGAGGGCACCGACGTCGACATCCTCGTCAAGCACCGCGGGGACGGCCCGGGCGGTATCACCGGCACCCGCTACACCACGCCCCACCACCCGTTCGACGTCGTCGGCTGGGACGGCTGCCTGTACCCCTACACGTTCAACGTCGCGGACTTCCAGCCGATCACCGGGCGCGTCCACCAGCCGCCGCCCGTCCACCAGGTGTTCGGGGGCCACAACTTCGTCATCTGCAACTTCGTCCCGCGCAAGGTCGACTACCACCCGCTGTCCATCCCCGTGCCCTACTACCACGCCAACGTCGACTCCGACGAGGTGATGTTCTACTGCGGCGGCGACTACGAGGCCCGCAAGGGCTCGGGCATCGGCCAGGGCTCGGTCTCGCTGCACCCCGGCGGCCACTCCCACGGCCCCCAGCCCGGCGCCTACGAGCGCAGCGTCGGCGTCCAGGAGTTCGACGAACTCGCGGTCATGGTCGACACCTTCCGCCCGCTCGGCCTGGGCGAGGGCGGCCGCGCGGCCGAGGACCCCGGCTACGCCTGGACCTGGTCCGGCCGGGGACCGGCGCGGTGACCGCCCCCGCCGCCCTGTTCGCCGGGCTGCTGCACGACGCCGCGCTCTTCCCGCCCGGCGACGCCCCCATGGCCCGCGCGCTGCCCGAGCACCGCGCCCACCGGGCCGGGCCGCGCGCCCGCTGGGTCGGCCCGTTCCTGGTGGCCGCCGACCGCCTGCCCGAGCTGCGCGCCGCCCTGGACGCCGAACACGGCGGCGCCCCGCCGCTGGAGGTGGCGGTCACCGTCCCCGCCGGGGCCGGGGGCGTCGCCGGGGCGGTGGCCGCGGTCCGGGCCGACCCCCGGCTGCGGCTGGCCGGCGTGGAGGTGCCGGCCGGCGGCGGCGACCCCGCCGCCGCCGTGCGGCGGGCGGCCGACGCGCTCACCGCCGCCCTGCCCGAGGGCGCGCGCGGCCACGTCGAACTGCCGCCCGGTACCGACCCCCGTCCGCTGATGGCCGCCCTGCGCGCCGCCGGGCACGGCGCCAAGGTGCGCACCGGCGGGCTCGCCGCCGCCGCGTTCCCGACGGTCCAGGAGCTGGCGCGGGTCCTGGCCGCGGCCGCCGCGAGCGGCGTTCCCCTCAAGTGCACCGCCGGACTGCACCACGCCGTCCGGCACACCGACCCCGCGACGGGGTTCGACCACCACGGGTTCCTCAACGTGCTGCTCGCCGCCCGCGCCGCGGCGGCCGACCCCGACCCCGGCGCGGCGGCCGCGGCGCTGGCCGAGCGCGACGCCGCGCGGCTGGCCCGCGCCGCCGCCGCCCTGGACGACGCGGGGGCGCGCGCGGCGCGCGCCGTGTTCACCGGGTTCGGCACGTGCAGCGTCGCCGAGCCCCTGGCCGACCTCGCCGCCCTCGGTCTGCTCCGCTGACCCCGCCGCCCGGCCGGGCGCCCCGCCCCGCCGGACCGGCGCGGACGGGCGCCGGGCGGGGCGGTCGGTGTAGAGGGGGCGCCCTCGGTCAGAGGAACGGGAGGACCGTCCTTCTGAAGGGATAACGGATGCGCTACCACGCCTTGGCGTGCGACTTCGACGGGACCATCGCCGACGACGGGCGCGTCACCGACGAGACCCTGTCGGCCCTGGAGCGGCTCTCCCGCTCGGGCCGCCGGCTGCTGCTGGTCACCGGCCGCGAGCTCGACGACCTGCTCGACGTGTTCCCGCACACCGACCTGTTCGACATGGTGGTCGCCGAGAACGGCGGCCTGCTCTACGACCCCGCGGAGCGCACCCGGCACGCCCTCGCCGAACCGCCCCCGGCAGCGTTCACCGACCGCCTGCGCGCGGCCGGCGCCGACCCCCTCGGCGTCGGCGAGGTCATGGTCGCCACCCGCGAGCCCTACGACACCGACGTGCACGCCGCCGTCCGCGACCTCGGCCTGGAGCTGGAGGTCGCCTACAACAAGGGCGCCGTCATGGTGCTGCCGCCCGGCGTCAACAAGGCGTCCGGCCTGGCGGCGGGCCTGGCCCGGCTGGAGATGTCGCCGCGCAGCACGGTGGCGGTCGGCGACGCCGAGAACGACCACGCCATGCTCGCCATGTGCGAGTGCGCGGTCGCCGTCGCCAACGCCCTGGACGCGGTCAAGGAGCGCTGCGACCTCGTCCTGGACCGGCCGCGCGGCGAGGGCGTGACCGACCTCGCCGCCCTGCTCATCGACACCGACCTGGACGGGGTGCGCACCGACCGGCACCGCATCACCATCGGCACCGCCGGGGAGGAGCCGGCCGCCGTCGAGCCCTACGGCACCGCCCTGGCCATCGCCGGCCCCTCCGGCAGCGGCAAGTCCACGGCGGCCACCGCCCTCATCGAGCGCCTGGGCAAGGCCGGCTACCAGCACTGCCTCATCGACCCCGAGGGCGACTACTCCGACGGCGACGGCGGCCTGGTGCTCGGCGACCCCAACCGCGCGCCCTCGGCCGACGAGGTGGTGCGCACCCTCACCGACCCCACCCGCAGCGTCGCCGTCAACATGCTCGGGGTGCCCCTGCGCGACAGGCCCGCCTTCTACGCCGACCTGCTGCCGCGCCTGGCCGGGCTGCGCGCCCGCCTCGGCCACCCCCACTGGATCGTCGTGGACGAGGCCCACCACCTCATGCCGCGCGAACTCGCGCACCTGCCGATCCGCGACCTCGCCGACGTCGGCAGCCTGCTGATGATCACCGTCCACCCCGAGTCCCTCAGCCCGCTCGCGCTGCGCCTGGTCGACACGGTGGTCGCCGTGGGCGACCGCCCCGGCGACACCCTCGACGCGTTCGCCGAGGCGCTCGACCGCCCCGCCCCCGAACTGGACACCCTGCCCGACGACGCGGGCGGCGGCGCCACGCACGTGAGCGTCTGGCACGCCGAGGACGACCGCGCCCGCGAGGTCGAACTGGTCCCGGGGGAGCGGCACAGCGCCCGCCACCGCCGCAAGTACGCGGCCGGGACCATGTCGCCGGAGAAGAGCTTCTACTTCACCGGCCCCGACGAGCGGCTCCGGCTGCGCGCCCGCAACCTGCACGCGTTCCTCGACCTCGGCGCGGGCGTGGACGACGACACCTGGTGCTTCCACCTGCGCCGCGGCGACTACTCCGCCTGGATGCGCGACGCCATCGGCGACGACGAGCTGGCCGACCGGGTCGCCGACGCCGAGGCGGGCGGGGGCGGTCCGAAGGAGACCCGCGAGGAGATCGCGCGGCTCGTCAACGAGCGCTACACGCTGCCCGCCGAACCCACCCGGTACGACCCCGACCACGACGACGACGCCCCCGACCCCACCGCGGTCTGAGCGGCGGGCCCCGGCGCCGCCCGGATCGGCGGGTTTCGGACACACCGTGATCTTTCGCCTCCGGGCGGCGAACCCCTCGGGTGTGATCGGCGTCCCATATGCCAGGAGTCGATCATCGATCGGCGGCTACATGCGAAAAGGGGAACATGACTGAGATGTCGCGCAGTTTCCGTGTCAGTGCCGCGCGTGCGGCGGTGCTGGGCGCGGCCGCCGTGCCCGCGCTCGTCCTCGGCGGCCCCGCCGCCCTCGCCGACGACGCCGCCGAGGCCGGGGTCCGGAGCGTCGCCGACTGCACCTCGCTCGACCTGGAGGTGACCGAGACCGACCGCGGGGCCGCCGCCGGCACCACCTACGTCGAGTTCACCTTCACCAAGAAGCCGCCGCGCAGCCCCTGGGCCGACGAGGCGTGCGTCATGTACGGCGACCTGGTCGACATGTACTGGGGCGACCAGGAGGGCCACGAGATCGGGGCGCACGCGGTGCGCGACGGCGAGGGCGGCGACCCGTTCGCGCTGTTCCCGGGCGACACGGCGAAGGTCACCGTGGCCACCCCCAACGTCGGCAACTTCGACCCCGAGGAGTGCCTGCCGACCGAGGTCATGGCGGCCAACTTCTTCCTGAAGAACGACTACGGCGTGGCGTGGGTCCTCACCGACGACGTCGTCTGCGCCAACCCCGAGGTCGGCGGCCCGCGGGTCTCGCCCGTCACCCCGGCCTGACCGCGCGCCCCGCGGCCGGCACCGCCGGCCGCGGGGCCCGCCGCCCTCAGCCCCCGCCGGCCGCGAACACCGCCTGCACCACGTGTCGGCGCCGCGCCGCGATGTCGGCCATCACCTCGGGCGCCCGCTCCAGCGGCTCGACGTCGGTCACCAGGTGGCGGCGGATGTCGGCGCCCCGCGCGCGCAGCAGCGCGACCGTCTCCACCGACAGCCGCTCGCGGTCCCACAGGTGCGCCATGCCGCGCGGCACCCGGCCGATCTGGGCGCACCGCACCGCCAGCCCGTTGTGGTGGAACTCCTCGCCCAGCCGGACCTCGTCGGCCCCGTCGGTGTAGAACGCCAGGTCCACCACCGTGCCCTGCGGGCGCAGCGACCGCAGCGCCAGCGCCAGCGCCGACGCCCGCCCCCGGCACTGGAACACCACGTCCGCGCCGTGGTCGTTCGCCGCGTGGCGCCACCGCTCCTTCAGCACCCGCCCGGGGTCGCCCGTCCCGGAGTCCAGCGCCTCCAGCCCCAGCGCGGCGCACACCGCGCGCCGCGACGGGGTCGGGTCGAGCACCACCACGTCGGCGGCGCCGTGCTCCACCGCGAACAGGGCGGTGAGCACCCCGACCACCCCGGCGCCCACGACCGCGACCGTGCGGCCCGCGACGCCGTCGCCCAGCGACCGCACATCGGGGCCGCACACGTCGGCCGCGGCGTGCAGCAGGCCGTTGGCGCAGATCGGCCCCATGTGGCAGGCGTACACCCCCAGCAGCGGGTCGAGGCCGTCGGGCAGCGGGACGAAGCGGTCCACCCGCGGGTCCGCCGTGTGGCCGGTGCGGTGGCCGTAGGCCATGGCCACCACCCGGCCCTCGGCGACGGCCCGGGTGCGGGTCTCCACCACCCGGCCCACCTGCATGTAGCCCAGCTTGCGCACCGGGTACGCCGCCTCCGGCGGCGCCCCGGTGAACAGGCCCAGCACCGGGTCCCAGCCCGACGTCAGCGCGGGGTTGGTGCCCTTGAGGAAGGTCAGCTCGGTCCCGGCGGACAGCCCGCTGTAGAGGGTCTCGACCCGGAACCCGCCCTCGGGGATCGGGGGGTCGGCCTCCTCCACGAACTCCAGCCGGCCCGGCCCGGTCACGTACAGCACCCGTGTCGGCACGCCGATCACCCCGCGTGGGGGCGGACGGCCGCGCCGGTGAGCGCGGACTCGGCGATGGCGCAGGTGACGCGGTGGGTGCGCAGCGCCTCGGCGTAGTCGGTGCGCACGTCGCCGCCCCGGCCCAGGACCGCGTCGACGAACGCGCGGTCGACCCGCTCCTTGGCGGTGCCGTCGTCCTCGAACAGCTCCGGCTCGGCCGCCGTGTGCACCCGCAGCCCCGCCTCCGACACCTCCAGCGCGAGCCCCTCGGCGTAGACCTCCACGCCCGCGCGGTGCTTCCACGCCAGCAGGCACGTCGCCGCCAGCGTGCCCACCGCGCCGCCGCGGAACCGAAGCGTGGCCACCGTGGCCGCCGCCACGTCGGCGTCGGGGATCCCGGCGGCCCGCGTCTCCGACTCCAGCGCGTGCACCGACTCCACCTCGCCGGCCAGCAGCCGCGCCAGGTCCACCACGTGCGCCGCCTGCTCGACCACCTGCCCGCCGGAGCGGTCGGCGCGCGCCCACCAGCCCACCGGCGGCACCTTGTCCAGCCAGTGGCCCAGCACCATGCGCACCTCGCGGCCCGCCAGCAGCTCCCGGGCGCGTTCGACCGCCTCCAGGTAGCGCCACTGGTGGCCGACAGCGGTCAGCAGCCCGCGTTCGCGCACCCGCGCCGCGATGTCCTCCGCGGCGGAGGTGTCGACGCCCAGGGGCTTCTCCACGAAGAACGGGAGCGCGGCGTCGACGGCCGCCAGTTCGGCCGGCCCGTGGGCGAAGGGCGGTACGCAGATGTAGACCGCGTCCAGCTCCTCCCGGGCCAGGAGTTCCTCGTGGTGGGGGTAGGGGGTGGCGCCGCAGCGGCGCGCGAGCGCGCCTGCGCGGTCCACGTCGGTGTCGGCCACGCCCGCGATGCGGACGTCGCCGAACCCTGAGAGCACCTCGGCGTGGCGCGCCGCAACGCCGCCCGCACCGATGATTCCGACCGAGCAGTCTGCCGTCATGATGCCCTCTCTGCCGCTGGTGCGAAGTATCAAACATGAGATTTCGGTTCGAAACGGGTCGTCCTGGGCAGACGCACAGCGCGCGTCGAAAACCACACGACCGCACGCTCACGTCCACACCGCCGCCACCGGCCGAGGACACCGACGACCGAGCCCGGTGAACGCCGCGCGACGAGAGGTCACCATGGCGCCATCCGACATCACCGACTGGTTCTCCCGACGCCTCAGCACCGCCCGCGACTGGCCCGCCGCCGAACTGGCCCGGGGCAAGGGGGCGACCCGTGTGAGCGTCGTCCTGCCCGCCCGCGACGAAGAGGCCACGGTCGGCCACATCGCCGGCGTCATCCGCCGGGCCCTCATGGAGGAGGTCCCACTCGTCGACGAGCTGGTGGTGATCGACTCCAACTCCACCGACGGCACCGCGGCCGCCGCCGCGGCAGCGGGCGCCGAGGTCCACCGCCAGGACGACATCCTCCCCGAGATGCCCCCGCTGTGGGGCAAGGGCGAGGCCCTGTGGAAGTCCCTCGCGGTCACGACCGGCGACGTCGTCGCCTTCACCGACACCGACATCCGCAACTACACCCCCGACTTCGTCACCGGCCTGATCGGCCCCCTCCTGGCCGACCCCGACCTCGTCTACGTCAAGGGCTACTACGACCGCCCCCTCCGCGACGGCACCGAGGTCGCGCCGTGCGACGGCGGCCGCGTCACCGAACTCCTCGCCCGCCCCCTGCTCAACATGTGCTGGCCCGAGCTGGCCGGCGTGCTCCAGCCGCTGTCGGGCGAGTACGCCGGACGCCGCGCGGCCCTTGAGTCGGTCCCGTTCGTCTGCGGCTACGGCGTGGAGTTCGGGCTGCTCGTCGACCTGGTCGAGCGGTACGGCCTCGACCGCATCGCCCAGGTCGACCTCGGCGTGCGCGAGCACTCCCACCAGACGACCGCCGAACTCGGCCGCATGGCCGGCCAGATCATCGACACGGCGTGGATGCGGCTGCACCGGCGCGGCCTGGTGCTGCCCGACGGCCCGCCCGCCACCACGCTCACCCAGTTCACCCGCTCGGGGCCGCTCCCGCGGCCGCACGTCCACGACGTGGGCGTCACCGAGCGGCCGCCCATGGCCGAGGTCGCCGCCTCGCGCGCCCGGTCGATCCCGTCCCGGCAGGGGGAGGCATGATGGACCTCAGCGTCCTGATCAACGCGGGCCCGTGGCTGCCCGTCCCGCCCGAAGGCTACGGCGGCATCGAGAACGTCATCGCCACGCTGGTGCCCGAACTGCGCGCCGAGGGCGTGCACGTCGTGCTGGCGAGCGTGGGCGGCGCCACCCTGGAGGCCGACGAGCACGTCAGCCTGTTCCCCGAGGGCCGGTTCGCGCACATCCAGCGCCCCTACAACCAGGTCATGGGGATCGCCCACGCCCACATGCAGATGGTCCTGGAGCGGGCGCGCCGCGGCGACGTCCGGCTGGTCCACGACCACCTGGAGGTCGTCGGCGCCGCCGTCCTCGGCGCGGCCGGCCCGGCCGTGCCCCCGGTGCTGCACACGCTCCACTGGGACCTGCGCAAGCACCCGGAGTTCTACGGCGGGTTCAACGGCAACGGCCGGCTGTTCGTCAACGGGGTCTCGGCGTCCCAGCTCGCGCGGGCCCCGGAGGCCCTGCGCGCGTGCAGCCTCGGCCACGCGCACCTGTCGACCCCCCTGGCGGTGGACGCCGACCGGCGCCCCGCCCCGGCCAAGCAGCCCTACGCCGTCATGGTCGGCCGGATCACGCGCGCCAAGGGGACGCACATCGCGGCCGCGGCCTGCCGCCGGCTCGGCATCCCCCTGGTGCTGGCCGGCCCGGTCAACGGCATCGACACCGTCCAGGAGCTGGCCGAGGTCTACGCCGACCCCAGCCACCCCCTGCACGGTGCCCCGGACGTGCGCTACTTCATGGAGGACGTGCACCCCCACGTCGACGGCGAGGCCGTGCGCTGGATCGGCACCGTCGCCGGCGCCGCCCGCGACGACCTGGTCGCCGCCGCGCGCGCCGCCCTGTTCCCCGTGCAGTGGGCCGAGCCCGGTGGCACGGCCGTGATCGAGGCGATGGCGTGCGGCACGCCGGTCGTCGGCATCGGCCGCGGCTGCCTGCCCGAACTGGTCGACCACGGCCGCACCGGCCTGCTGGCCGACGACGACGAGGGGTTCGCCCGGCTGCTGCCCCGCGCCGAGGAGATCGACCCGGACGAGTGCCGCAAGGAGGCCGCCGCGCGGTTCACCCCGCGCACCATGGCCCTGCGCTACCTGGAGCTGTACGAGCGCGCGCTCAGCCGCCCGCGGACGGTCGTGGAGGTGCCCGCCCGGCCCGCGCCGGCCGCTGCGCAGCCCGCGCCGCCGCGCTGACCGCCCGCCGACCGCCGCGCCGCCGCGCACCGCCGCCCCGCCCGGAGAGTCCGGGCGGGGCGCGGCCGTGTCCGCCCGGAGCGGAACGCCTGCGCGCCGACCGGGAATACCCGGTGTCCTTTGCGGGGCGTTCCGCGCCCCCATGACATTCGATGCGCCGAATGCCGGGAAGATCGATCGCATTTCCTCCGGGCATCCGCCCGGCGGCCGTTCCCGCCGCCGCGGCAACGACTATTTATCCGTAGTTGTACCTATTTGACGTTGGCAAACGTGGATTGTGTGGTGATCATGCGTCGAACGCGTAATTGGCGTCCGGTGTCCTTTTGTCGACACCGCCACATCGGCGTGGTTTCGTGTCGGCACTCCGTGAGCGTGGGAGGATACCCACATCCACCGTCATCCATGGCGCCGCCCCGCCATGTTGAAAAACCGTGAGGACGAACATTCATGCCTGCCGATCCGGCGACCGCGCCCCTGGACCTCCGCGCGTGGCTGATCGACGCGATCGCCCGGCGCACCGGCGCCGACCCCGCCGACATCGACCCCCGCCAGCCGTTCACCGCGCTCGGGCTCGGCTCCCGCGACGCCGTCGAACTCTGCGGCGAACTCCAGGCCCTCCTCGGCCGGCCGGTCTCCCCGCTCCTGGTGTGGCGCCACCCCACCGTCGACGCCCTCGCCGACCACTTCGCCGCCCCGTCCGGCGGCCGGGTCACCGCGGGCCCCTCCGGTACCTGACCCGCGCCCCACCCGCCCGAACGGAGCCCCATCCGCATGACCGGCCGCCGCCTGTCCCCGCCCCGCGCCGCCGCCGCCCGCCCGCCCCGCGCCACCCCCGTCGCCGTCATCGGCATGGGCTGCCGCCTCCCCGGCGGCACCAGCGGACCGGCCGCCCTGTGGCGGCTGCTCACCGAGGGCCGTGACGCCATCGGACCCGTCCCCGCCGACCGCTGGGACGCCGCCCGCTACGCCGACCCCGACCCCTCCGTCCCCGGGCGGGTCGCCGCCGCCCTCGGCGGCTACCTCGACGCCGTCGACGGCTTCGACGCCCGCTTCTTCGGCATCCCCACCGCCGAGGCCCGCGCCATGGACCCCCAGCAGCGCGTCCTATTGGAGGTCGTCCACGAGGCGCTCGACCACGCCGGGCTACCCACCGCCGACCTCGCCGGCCGCCCCGTCGGCGTGTTCACCGGCATCTCGCACATCGACTACGCCCTGCGCTGCAACGCCTGGCGCGTCCCAGGCGACGACCTGGAGACCTACGCCGCCACCGGCAACACCCACTCCGTGGCCGCCGGGCGGATCTCCTACACCCTCGGCCTGACCGGACCCGCCCTCGCCGTCGACACCGCCTGCTCCTCCGGGCTGGCCGCCGTCCACCTCGCCGTGCGCAGCCTGCGCTCCGGCGAGTGCGACACCGCCGTCGCCGGAGCGGTCAACCTCATCCTCGACCCCGGCGTCTCCACCACCTTCACCCGCTGGGGCATGCTCTCGCCCAGCGGGCGCTGCCGCTCCTTCGACGCCGCGGCCGACGGCTTCGTCCGCAGCGAGGGGTGCGCCGCCGTCGTCCTCAAACCGCTCGACGCCGCCCTCGCCGACGGCGACCCCGTCCACGGCGTCATCCGCGGCACCGCCCTCAACCAGGACGGCCGCACCAACGGGCTCACCGCCCCCTCCGGCGCCGCCCAGGAGGCCGTGCTGCGCGCCGCCCTCGCCGACGCCGGCGCCGACCCCGGCGACATCGGCATGATCGAGGCCCACGGCACCGGCACCCCCATCGGCGACCCCATCGAGTTCGCCGCCCTCGCCGCGGTCTACGGCGACGCCCGGCGCGGCCGCCGCCTGCCCATCGGCTCGGTCAAGGCCAACCTCGGCCACACCGAGTCCGCCGCCGGCCTCGTCGGCCTGGTCAAGGCCCTGCTCGCCGTCCGGCACGGCGCCGCGCCCGCCACCCCGCACTTCCGCGTCTGGAACCCCGAGATCAGCGCCGACGGCACCGGCATGTTCGTCCCGACCGCCACCACCCCCTGGACGGTGCGCCGCCGCACCCGGCTCGCCGCCGTGTCGTCCTTCGGGCTGAGCGGCACCAACGCCCACGCCGTCGTCGAGGGCCCGCCCGCGCCGCGCCGCCGACCGCCCCGCCGGGCCGCCGCCCCCGCGCCGGCCCCCGATGACCACCGCGCCCGCCTCTTCCCCGTCTCCGGCGGCTCCGCCGCCGCGGTCGCCGCCAGCGCGCGCCGCCTCGCCGACTGGGTCGAGGGCGACGGCGCCGCCACCCCCCTCGCCGACATCGGGCACACCCTCGCCCTGCGCCGCACCCACCACGGGGCGCGCGCCGCCGTCGTCGCCGCCGACCACGCCGAACTCGCCGCCCGGCTGCGCGGCGCCGCCGACGGCGCGCCCGGCACCGCCACGGGCACCGCGCCCGCCGGCGGCGGCCGCGGCCCGGTGTGGGTGTTCCCCGGGCAGGGCGGCCAGTGGGCCGGCATGGGCGCCGCGCTGCTCGCCGGCGAACCCGCGTTCGCCGCCGCCGTCGACACCCTCGACCCCCTCATCGCCGACGAGGCCGGGTTCTCGGTGCGCGCCGCCCTCGCCGGCGACGCCCCCGCCGAGCGCATCGACCACCTCCAGCCCACGCTCTTCGCCTTCCAGGTCGGCCTCGCCGCCGCGTGGCGGGCGCACGGCGCCGAACCCGCCGCCGTCATCGGCCACTCCATGGGCGAGGCCGCCGCCGCCGTCGCCGCCGGGGCCCTCACCCCCGCCGACGGCGCCCGCGTCGTCTGCCGCCGCTCCCGGCTGCTCGCCCGCCTCGCGGGCCGCGGGGCCATGGCCGCCGTCGAATGCGGCGCCGACGACGTCCGCGACGACCTCGCCGCCGCCGGCGCCCACGCCACCCGCGTCGCCGTCGTCAACGCGCCCGCGTCCACGGTCGTCGCCGGACCACCCGACGAGGTCGACCGCCTCACCGCCCGATGGGAGGAGCGCGGCGTGCCCGCCCGCCGCGTCGCCGTCGACGTCGCCTCCCACTCCCCGGCCGTCGACCCCGTCCTCGCCGACGTCACCGCCGCCCTCGCCGGGATCGCCCCCGCGCGGCCCGCCGTCCGCTGCTACGGCACCGCCGGCCCCGACCCGCGCGCGTCCCCCGCCTTCGACGCCGCCTACTGGGCCGACAACCTGCGCCGCCCGGTCGGCTTCGCCGCCGCCGTCCGCGCCGCACTCGACGACGGCCACCGCCTCTTCGCCGAACTCTCCCCGCACCCGCTGCTCACCCGCGCCGTCACCGACACCGCCGACACCGCCGGGCGCCGCGCCACCGCGCTCGCCTCGGTGCGCCGCGACACCGACCCCGTCCTCGCCGTGCGCACCGCCGTCGCCGCCGCCTTCTGCGCCGGCGCCCCCATCGACTGGGCGCGCGTCCACCCCGGCGGCCGGACCGCCGAGCCGCCGCCCCGCGCCTGGGACCACCAGCGCCTCCTCGTCCCGCCCGCCGACACCGCCGCCCCCGCCCGCGCCGGGCACCCGATCCTCGGCGCGCACGCCGTCCTGCCCGACGACCACGGCCGGCACGTCTGGAGCGCCGACGTCGGCACCGGCGCGCTGCCCTGGCTCGCCGACCACCGGTTCAACGGGGTCGCCTTCCTCCCCCTGGCCGTCTACGTCGAGATGGCCCTCACCGCCGCGGCCACCGCCCTCGACGCCGACCCCGCCGACATCGAGGTCGCCGACCTGCGCCTGGAGACCTTCCTCGCCGTCGACGCCACCACCCGGCTCACCGTCCGCGCCGACCTCGATCTCGACGGCGACGCCGCCGCGTTCGCCGTCGCCGCCCGCGACGGCGCCGAATGGACCCGCACCTGCTCGGCCCGGCTCCGCCGCGCCCCCCGCGGCGCCGCCCCCGCCCCGCTGCCCCCGCCCGGGCCCCGCCTCGCCGCCGGCCCCGGGTTCGGCCCCGCCGAGTTCTACGACCTGCTGGCCCGCACCCCCATCCGGTTCGGCCCGCTGTTCCAGGGCGTGCGGCGGGTCCGCGTCGACCCCGACGGCACCGCGTTCACCGCCGTCGGCGAGGTCGCCGTCGCCCCCGCCGCCCGCCCCGGAACCACCGGCCACACCCTGCACCCGCTGCTGTTCGACGCCTGCCTGCAGGTGTTCGCCGCGCCGCTGCTGGCCACCGTCTCCGACGCCTCCGGCCTGCCCACCGCAATCGACCGCGTCCGGCTGCACCGCGCCCCCGGCACCGCCGCCTACTGCGTCGCCGAGGGCCGCCTCGTCGCCGGCGGCGTCACCGGCCGCTTCCGCGTGGTCGACGCCGACGGGCACGTCCTCGCCGAGGCCGACGGCGTGCGCGTCCGCGTCGACGGCGGCGCCGCACCCCGCTTCGACGAGCGCCTGCACCGCGTCGCCTGGACCGAGGAGCCCGCCCCGCCCGCCCCCACCGCACCCCCGGGCGCCTGGCTGGTGGTGGCCGAGGACGGCGCCCCCGACGCCGCGGCCCTGGCCCGCGAGATCACCGCGCGGGGCGGCACCGCCGCCACCGCCCGCCCCGACGGCGCCCCCGCCGCGCTCGGCGGCCTCGGCGGCCTGCGCGGCGTCGTCTACGCCGCCGCGCCCCCCGCGCCCGGCGCCCCGCCGGTGCCCGACCCCGACCGCGCCCGGCGGCGCGTCGGCGACCTCCTCCGGCTGCTGCGCACCCTCGCCGCCGACGACTCCGGGGCCCTCCCGCGCCTGGTCGTCCTCACCCGCGACGCCTGCCCGGTCCGCCCCGGCGACGGCCTCGGCACCGACCAGGCGCCCCTGCGCGCGCTCACCCGCGCCGCCGCCCACGAGCACCCCGGGCTCGACGTCGCCCACATCGACACCGACCCCGCCACCCCGGTCGCCCGCGTCGCCGACGAACTCCTCGCCGCCGCCGGCACCGACACCGCCCTGCGCGCCGGCCGCCGCTACACCGCCCGGCTGCGCAACGCGCCGCTGCGCCCCGAGGAGCGGCGCCGGGTCCGCCGCGACCCCGCCCGCGACGCGGTCGCCGTCCGCGTCCGCACCCCCGGCGACCTCGCCGGGCTCGAGACCGCCGCCGCCGCGCGGCGCGCGCCCGGCCCCGGCGAGGTCGAGGTGCGCGTCGCCGCCGCCGGGCTCAACTACGCCGACGTGCTCCAGGCCATGGGGCTCTACCCCGAACGGCTCCCGCTCGGCGCCGACGCCGCCGGCACCGTCGTCCGCGTCGGCCCGGGCACCACCGGCGCCCGCCTCGGCGACCGGGTCGCCCTGATGGCCGCCGGCGCCCTGCGCACCCACGTCACCGCCCCGGCCGCCGCGCTGATCCCGCTCCCCGACGACCTGCCGTCCGCCGACGCCGCCGCGCTGCCCTGCGTCTACGCCACCGCCTGGTACGCGCTGCGCCACCTCGCCCGGCCCCGCCCCGGCGAGACCGTCCTCATCCACTCCGCCACCGGAGGCGTCGGCCTGGCCGCCCTGCACGTCGCCCGGGGCATGGGCGCCCGCGTCCTCGCCACCGCCGGCACCGAGGCGAAGCGCGACCTGCTGCGCGGTATGGGGGTGGAGCACGTCATGGACTCCCGCACCCTGGACTTCGCCCGCGCGGCCCGCGCCGCCACCGGCGGCCGCGGGGTCGACGTCGTGCTCAACCCCCTGACCGGCCGGGCGCAGCGGGCCGGGCTGGAGGCGCTGCGGACCGGCGGCCGGTTCATCGAGATCGGCAAGCGCGACATCTACGCCGGGACCGCCATCGACCCCGCGCCGTTCCGCCGGGGCGTGGTCTTCGCCGCCGTCGACCTCGCCGGACTCGCCACCGACCGCCCCGACCTGCTGCACGAGGTGCTGCGCGAGGTCGCCGCCGAACTGCACGCCGGGCGCCTCGCCCGGCTGCCCACCACCGAGCTGCCGTTCGGCGACGCCGCCACCGCCTTCCGCACCCTCGCCGCGGGCCGGCACGTCGGCAAACTGGTGCTGACCGCGCCCACCGGCCCCGTCGAGGCCGTCGTCGACCCGGCCGAGGTCCCCGTCGTCCGCTCCGACGGCGCCTACATCGTCACCGGCGGCCTCGGCGGCCTCGGCCTGCGCCTCGCCGAGCACCTCGCCCGCGAAGGCGCCGCCCGCGTCGTCCTCAACGGCCGGACCGCCCCCGGCGGCGACACCGAGGCCGCTCTGGACCACCTGCGCTCCCTCGGCACCGACGTGCGCGTCGAACTCGGCGACATCGCCGAGCACGGCACCGCCGAACGCCTGGTCGCCGCCGCCGAGGACGGCGGCACCCCGCTGCGCGGCGTCGCCCACGCGGCCGCCGTGGTCGCCGACGGCACCGTCGCCCTGCTCGACGCCGCCACCCTCGACGCCGCCTGGCGGCCCAAGGCGGCCGGCGCGTGGCGGCTGCACGAGGCCACCGCGCCGCGCACCCCCGACTGGTGGCTGCTGTTCTCCTCCGCCGCGGCGCTGGTCGGGCCACCGGGCCAGGGCGGCTACGCCGCCGCCAACGCCTGGCTCGACGCCTTCGCCGTCTGGCGGCGCGCCCAGGGCCTGCCCGCCACCAGCGTCGCCTGGGGCGCCTGGGCCGAGATCGGCGCCGGGGCGCACATGGCTCGCCGCGGGCACAGCGTGATCGACCCCGACGAGGGCATCGCCGCCATCGACCGGCTGCTGCGCCACGACCGCACCTGCACCGGCTACCTGCCCGTCGACGCCGAGCTGTGGCGCAAGACCCTGCCGCACGCCCGCACCTCGCCCTACTTCGCCGAACTCACGGGCGGCGCCGCCCCCGCCGACGAGGGACCCGACGGCGCCCTGGCGGCCCGCGTCCGCGCGGCGGGCCCCGACGGGGCGTCCGCCGTCGTCGCCGAGCACCTCGCCGCCCAGCTCGGCGACATCCTCGGCGGTGCCGCCCACGACATCGGCACCGCCGCCCGCCTGACCGACCTGGGCGTCGACTCGCTGCGCGCCCTGGAGCTCCGCACCCGGATCGAGCAGCACCTGGGGGTGCGCGTCCCGGCGAAACTCGTCTGGGCCGACGGCACCCTCGGCGGCCTCGCCGACCACGTCGCGGCCGCCCTCGCCGACCGGGACGCGCGGTGACCCCCGCGCCCGCCGGCCCCCGCGCCCCCGGCACCCGCGTCCGGCCGCCCCGCCCCGCCGCGGGCACGGGCGGCCGGACCGCGTAGGTCCAGGCCAGCGCACCCGCCCGCGTCCGCACCGGCCGCGGGCCCCCCGCCATTCCCGCCCGCCCCCGCGCCGGGCGGTGCTACGACGACACCGAAAGGACGATCATCCGCATGGCGGCACCTTCGACCCCACCGCAGTTCCTGACGCGGTTCCGTGAGCACGCCCTCCTGCGCGGCGACGCTCCCGCCATGACCTTCGTGGACTTCGAGGCGGACGCCGCCGGCCGGGAGACCACCTGGACCTACGCCCAGGCCGACCTGCGCGCCCGCGAGATCGCCGCCGCACTGCTCGACCGGTGCGCGCCCGGCGACCCGGTCGCGCTCCTGGGCCCGCAGAGCCTCGGCTACCTCGCCGCCTTCCTCGGCTGCCTCTACGCCGGGGTGCGCGCGGTCCCGCTCTACCCGCCGCACTCGCTGCGGCCCAACGGGCGGCTGGGGGCGCTGCTGGCCGCCGCGCGGCCGGTCTGCGTCGTCACCGAGCCGCGGCAGTCCGCCGACGTGGCGGAGTTCGTCCGCGCCCTCGGCCTCGACCCGGCGCCGCCGGTGCTGGACGCCACCACGCTCGGCGCCGGCCGCGGCGCCGAGTGGACGCCGCCGGACACCGGCGACTCCACCGTCGCCTACCTCCAGTACACGTCCGGCTCGACCAGCCACCCGCGCGGGGTCCGCGTCACCCACGGCAACCTGGCGCACACCGCCGCCCACTGCGCCCGGGCGTTCGACCTCGACCCCGCCACGGCGGTGTCGGTGACCTGGCTGCCGTTCTTCCACGACTTCGGGCTGGCCAGCTCCGTCACCATCCCGCTCACCCTCGGCGGGCGGGTCGTCGCCTTCGACCCGCTGGCGTTCGTCCTGCGGCCGATGCGCTGGCCGGAGCTCATCACCCGGCACCGGGGCACGTTCGTGCCCGGCCCCGACTTCGCGCTGCGGATGTGCTCCGACGCCGCCGCCCAGGCGCCCGCCGAGGAGCTCGCCGGGCTCGACCTGTCGTCGGTCACCGCGCTGGTCAACGGCAGCGAGCCGGTGCGCGAGGAGAGCCTGCGCGCGTTCACCGCCGCGTTCGCCCCGCACGGGTTCTCCCCGGCCGCGCACGCACCCGCCTACGGCCTGGCCGAGGCCACCATCATGGTGACGGCCACCCCCACCGGCACCGAGCCGCGCGTGTTCGCGTGCGACCGGCGGGAGCTGGCCAAGGGCCAGGCGGTGCCGGCCGCCGACCCCCGCTCCGCCGCCGCGCGCGTCGTCGTGGGGTGCGGGCCCACCTGGGGCGAGCGGTGCGCGATCGTCGACCCCGACACGCGCGTCGGGCTGCCGGACCGCCACGTCGGCGAGATCTGGGTCGACGGCCCCGTCGTCGCCGACGGCTACGAGCACCACCCCGGCCTGTCGGCCGACGTCTTCGGGGCCCGCCGCGCCGACGCCCCCGACGCCGCCTGGCTGCGCACCGGCGACCTCGGGTTCCTCGACGACGGCTGCCTCTACGTGGTGGGCCGGCTCAAGGACCTGGTCATCGTCGACGGACGCAACCACCACCCGGTGGACATCGAGGCCACCGTCGAGGCCGCCGCCGGGGGGATGCTGCGGCGGGGCCACGTCGCCGCCGTCCCGGTCGACACCGGCGGGCGCGAGCGGCTCATCGTGATCGCCGAGCGCGCCACCGGCCCCGCGTTCGACCGCGACACCTCCCTGCGGCTGCGCACCCGGGTGCGCGGGGCGCTCGCCGAACAGCACGGCATCGCGCTGCACGACCTGGTGCTGGTGCGCAGGGGAGCGCTCCCGAAGACCTCCAGCGGCAAGCTCCAGCGCTCACTGGCCCGCGACCGGTACCGGGCGGGGGAGTACGGGTGAGGCGCGTGCGCCGCGGCCGGCCGGGGGGCGGCCGCGGGAAACCCGGTGCGTGATCGCTTGGACGCGGAGCGCACGGGTAGCCGCAACCAGCACGCGTCCGACCGCTCTCCCGACGCCGCGATCTCCGCGGCGGAGCGCGGACGGTGAGGAGGCTCCATGTTCCGCCACACCAAGCGGCTGCAGTTCGAGGCGAAGCCGGAGAAGCCCGACGCGCTGTACGCCATGAAGCTGCAGGAGCTGATCGGCGGCGCCTACGGCGAGATGACCGTGACCATGCAGTACTTGTTCCAGGGGTGGAACTGCCGCGTCGAAGGCAAGTACAAGGACATGATCATGGACATCGCGACCGAGGAGATCGGGCACGTCGAGATGCTCGCCACCATGGTCGCGCGGCTGCTGGAGGGGGCGCCGGCCGACGTCACCGCCAAGGCCGTCAAGGACCCGGCCACGGCGGCGGTGATCGGCGGGATGAACCCGCAGCAGGCGATCGTGGGCGGCGGGGGAGCGGTGCTGGCCGACAGCGCCGGCTACCCGTGGAACGGCAAGTTCATCGTGGCCAGCGGCAACCTGATGGCCGACTTCCGCGCGAACGTCGCCGCCGAGGCCCAGGGCCGGCTCCAGACGGCGCGGCTGTACAACATGACCGACGACCCCGGCGTCAAGGCCATGCTCCAGTTCAACCTGGCGCGCGACACGGTGCACCAGAACCAGTGGCTGGCGGCGATCGAGCAGCTGCAGGAGGACGGCCTCGAAGGGCCGATCGTGCCCACGGCGCTGTTCGACGAGGAGGACCAGACCCACTCCAACACCCTGTGGGGGCTGTCCGACGGGCCGGCGGGCGCCGACGGCAAGTGGGGGCACGGTCCGGCGCCCGACGGCCGGCACGAGTTCCACTACCTCGACAACCCCGAGCCGCTGGGCGGCCCGGGGTCGGCGCCGCCGCCCGACCCGGCCCTGTACGGGACGTTCGCCGGCCCGGGCGGCGAGGGGTCGGCCAAGGGGCCCGACAAGAGCGTCGGCGACAAGATCAAGGACGTGTTCGAGTAGGCCCGTCCGCACCGGCCGTGTTGCGGCCCCGCCCCCCGGGAGGTAGCCCCGGGCGGCGGGGCCGCGGCGTGCGCGGGTCAGCGGCGGCCGTCGACCCGGGTCCCCGCCGCGCCGAACACCCAGGGGTCGGCCTCGCACTGGGTCAGGAAGTCCGCCGGGAAGCCCGCCTCGAACGCCGCCGCCGCCGACAGGCGGTCCACCGCCTCCGGTGGCAGCGCGACGTCCACCGCGGCCAGGTTGTCGCGCAGCTGGGCGGTGTCGGAGGCGCCGACGATGGGCACCACGGCCGGCGACCGCGCCCGCAGCCACGCCAGCGCCACCTGCGCGGCGGAGGCGCCGACCTCCTCCGCCACCTCCAGCACGGCGCGGGCCGCGGCGTGCTCGCGCTCGCCCACCGAGGCCGCGTCGACCCGGGTCGGCGCCTCCGGCGCCCCTGCGCCGCTGAACTTGCCGGTCAGCACGCCGCCCGCGAGCGGCCCCCACGCGGCCAGGGTCAGCCCCGTCCCCTCCGCCATGGGCAGCAGCTCCCGCTCCACGTCGCGCTGCAGCAGGTTGTAGGGGGCCTGCACGGCGGCGAACGGCGTCCAGTCGCGCCACTCGGCCAGGGTGTTGGCGCGGGCGACCACCCACGCCGGGGTGTCGGAGATCCCGACGTAGAGGAGCTTTCCGGCGCGCACCGCGTCGTCGAGGGCGCGCATCGTCTCCTCCACCGGGGTGTGCCGGTCCCACAGGTGCACCCAGTACAGGTCGAGGTGGTCGGTGCGCAGCCGGCGCAGGCTCTCCTCCAGCGAGCGCACCAGGTTCTTGCGGTGGTTGCCGGCCGCGTTGGGGTCGGTGCCGTCGCGCGAGAGCGTGTACTTGGAGGCGAGGACGAAGCGGTCGCGGCGGCCCTGGAGGACCTCGCCGAGGATCTGCTCGCTCTCGCCGTAGGCCGAGGCCGTGTCGACGACGTTGCCCCCGGCGTCGGCGTAGGCGTCCACCAGGCGGCGGCCCTGCGGTACGTCGCCGAACGTCATCGCGCCGAGGAACAGCTCCGCGACACGCAGTCCGGTACGGCCCAGAAGTCGGTAGCGCATGGGTCTCCTTGCGTCTCAGGGCCGGGCGGCGCACCGCCCGGCCGCTGCGCAGCCTAGGGCGTGCGCGCCCGCCCCGTGGCGCGCGCGGATGTGAGGCGATCCACTTCCCCCGCCGGGGGGCGTCTGGTAGCTTTGTTCGTGGGTTGCAGTCTTGATTTCGCTTGATCCCCTGTGATCGCCCGCGGAGTTTTTGACCAGCGGGCGTTTTTCATTGGAGAAGGTTCGCAGCACCCCCGGCCACCGCAGGGTGCGGGACCGGTTCTATCCTCGGAAATGGGGAGTTTGACATGGCGCAGGGCACCGTCAAGTGGTTCAACGGCGAAAAGGGCTTCGGCTTCATCCAGCAGGACGCCGGTGGCCCCGACGTGTTCGTGCACTACAGCAACATCGCGGGCTCGGGCTTCCGTAACCTGGAGGAGAACCAGCGCGTGGAGTTCGACATCACGCAGGGCCCCAAGGGCCCGCAGGCCGAGAACGTCCAGGGCCTGTAACCCACGACTTCGGCTTCGCGGGGGCCGTCCGGGCGACCGGACGGCCCCCGTTCTCGTTCCCGCCACCGTTTCCTGCGGCCGGAACCGGCCGTTCGGTACTACATTGGCGGTTATGACCTCGACTCCCGAACTGCGTACCGAGCGGCTCACCATCCGCGAGTGGGACACCTCCGACGCGGCGGCCGCGCTCCCGGTCTACGGCGCCGAGGAGGTCGCCCGCTGGCTGACCCCCGAGATGCGCGCCGTCCACGACGTCGCCGCCATGCGATCCGTGCTCCAGGCGTGGATCGAGGCCCAGCCCAACCTGGTCCCGCCGGCGGGGCGGTGGGCGATCGAGCGCAACGAGGACGGCCGGCTGGTCGGCGGCCTGTCGCTGCGGCTGCTGCCGCCCTACGAGGAGGACTTCGAGCTCGGCTGGCAGCTCCGCCCCGACGCGTGGGGCAACGGCTACGCCACCGAGGCGTCCCGCGCCCTCGTCCGGTGGGCCTTCGACCAGGGCGTCGAAGAGCTGTTCGCGGTCGCCCGCCCGAAGAACGAGCGCGCCACCGCCACCGCCCGCCGCCTCGGCATGGAGTGGGTCGGCGAGACCGAGAAGTACTACGGCCACCGGCTCCAGGTGTTCCGCATCCGCCCCTCCGACCTCAAGCGCGGCACCGCCGGATGACCCGGCCGGCCGCGCGGAACGCCCCCTAGCCCCCCGAGGGCGCCACCGCGCCCAGCGCCAGCATCAGCGCGAGGTTGTCGCCCTGGGGCCAGTAGGCGCAGAACCGGCCGCCGCGCAGCCGGAACAGGTCGGTGCCGGGGTAGCGCACCACGGTGCCCGGCGCGGCGGTCGCCCCCGGGATCCCCCCGCGGTAGGCGCCGGTGAACGTCCAGCGGGCGGCGAGCAGCCCGCCGTCGGCCACCGGGCCGACGTCGCACACGGTGCGTACGTCGGAGAACAGCCGGCGGGCCCGGCGCACCTGGTCGGCGATCGCCGCCGGGCCGTGGACGTCCCGGTCGCCCCAGTGGCCCACGGCGTCGTCGGTGAACAGGTCGGCGGCGATCCGGTCGAGGTCGCCCTCGGGCGCCTCCCACATGCCGGGCAGCCAGCGGGCGTACAGGGCGCGGGCGTCGTCGTCGGTCATGGCCCCGGTCCTACCCGCCGGGGCGGGGCGGCACTCCGCCCGTCCGGACGGGTGCGGGTCAGGGCTTGACGGCGACCCCCGCGTGCTCCCACATGCGCTGCTCGGGGTCGGCGGGGCGCGCCAGGGGGGTGGTGCCGGGGACCCGCCAGGTGGCGCAGTCGACCAGTATCGGGGTGCCGCCGTCGTCGGTGGAGGGGGAGACGAGGTCGAGCCCCTCGGCGGTCGCCGCCACCTCCTCGGGGGAGCGGACGCGCCCCCACTCCGTGCCGGCCGCCAGCACCCGCTGGGTCAGCCACTCCCCGGCCTCGGGGTCGTCGGAGACGATGTGCGAGAAGATCACGGCGGACCCGGACGGCAGCCGGTCCATCAGCCGGCGCACGATGCCGAACGGGTCGTCGGCGTCGGGGATGCAGTGCAGCAGGGACACCAGCATCACGCACACCGGCCGGTCGAGATCGAGCAGCCGCGTGGTGTCGGGGTGGTCGAGGACCGCGTCGGTGTCGCGGAGGTCGGCGGTGATCACCGTGGTGTCGGGGTTCTCGGCGAGGATCGCCCGGCCGTGCGCCAGCACGATCGGGTCGTTGTCGACGTAGACCACCCGCGCGCCGGGGCGCGCCCGCTGCGCCACCTGGTGGGTGTTGTCGACGGTGGGCAGGCCCGCCCCGAGGTCGAGGAACTGGTCGATGCCCCGGCCCGCCACGTACTCGACGGCGCGCGCCAGGAACCGCCGGTTGTCGTGGCAGAACTGGAAGATCTCCGGCAGCTCCACCAGCATGGCGTCGATCGCCTTCCGGTCGACCTCGAAGTTGTCCTTGCCCTGGAGGACGTAGTCGTACATCCGGGCGACGCTGGGAACGGTCAGGTCGAGGTTGGGGGGGAAGGTGCCGGGGGTCTCGCGGTCTGCCATGGGGAGGGCCACCTCGCGGTGTCGGTGCGGGCCGGGATGGTGGGCATCCTAACCCGGCTCGCGCGCGGAGGCACCGCCTTCACGGGACATCGGGCACCCGGCCGCCGGGCCCCGGGGGCCGCCCGCCTCAGCGCTCGGTGAGGCGCTCGTAGACCGGCGCCAGGGCGTCGAGCAGCCCGGCCGCCGCGTCGGGGGCGTCGACGGTGAACACGACCGGCTCCGGCCGCCCCGGCGGGGGGTCCGGCAGGGGCGGGGCCGCCCAGAACGCCGCGGGGTCGGCGGGCAGCGGGACGGGGGCGCCGTCGGGGGGCGGCAGGTCGCCGAACCCGCCGCCGTCGGCGGCGTCGCCGTCCTCCGCCGCGCCGGCCCTCCGGCGCAGCTCCGACAGGAACGCGCCGCGGTCGCGGCCGAGCCAGGCGAGCAGCAGGAACGGGTCGTCGTCCAGGGCGGCGGCGAGCACGTACAGCACGGCGGCCGCGTGCTTGCAGGGGTCGCCGTAGTCGGGGCAGGAGCAGGTCATCGCCAGGCCGCCGAGGCCCTGGGGCAGCAGCGGCAGGCCGAGCACGTCGAAGACCCGCTCGACCTCGGGCGGCAGCTCCCCGGCGAGCAGGCGGGCGCGGAACATCGGCTGGCCGGCCAGGGCGGCGGCGGCCACCGCCCACTGGTCGTCGCCGAGCGCGGGCAGCAGCAGGGCGACCCGGTAGGGGCGCGGGCGCGAGCCCTGGACCCGCGCGGCGACCTCGCCCGCCCGGACCCGCAGGTCGGCGACCGCGCCGCGCGCGGCGAGGTCGCGGCCGCGCCGCAGCCGCCCCGGGTCGGCCCCGGACTCCAGCGCCGCCACGAACCGGCGCGACCACCACGCGCGCTCCGCGCTCACCGGGTCACCGCCTCGGGGGCGAGGGCCACGACCTCGCGCAGCCGCTCGGTGGACAGCCCGGTCAGCCACGCCTCGCCGGTGCCCACCACGCTCTCGGCCAGCGCCTTCTTCCGCTCGATCATCTCGTCCACCCGCTCCTCCACGGTGCCCACGCACAGCAGTTTGCGCACCTGCACGTCGCGCCGCTGCCCGATCCGGAACGCCCGGTCGGTCGCCTGGTCCTCCACCGCCGGGTTCCACCACCGGTCGACGTGCACGACGTGGTTGGCGGCGGTCAGGTTGAGGCCGGTGCCCGCCGCCTTGAGCGACAGCAGGAACACCACGGGCTCCGCCGACTCCTGGAAGCGGCGGACCATCTCCTCGCGGCGGGCGCGCGGGGTGCCGCCGTGCAGCCACAGCACCTCGCGGTCCAGGCGGGCGGCCAGGTAGGGGGCGAGCCGGTCGCCCAGCGCGGTGTACTGGGTGAAGCACAGCGCCTTGTCGCCCGCCGCCACGGCCTCCTCCAGCAGGCCCTCCAGCCGCTCCAGCTTGCCCGACCGGCCGGCCAGCGGCGACCCGTCGGCGAGGAACTGGGCGGGGTGGTTGCAGATCTGCTTGAGGCGGGACATGGCCGCCAGGATGAGGCCCTTGCGCTGGATGCCGTCGGCGTCGGCCACGCGCTCGGTCAGGTCGTCGACCACCGCCCGGTAGAGCGTCGCCTGCTCGGGGGTGAGCGTGCACCAGGTGCGGATCTCGTGCTTGGCGGGCAGGTCGGTGATGATCGACCGGTCGGTCTTGAGCCGGCGCAGGATGAACGGGCCGGTCAGCCGCTTGAGCGTCGCGGTGGCGCCGCCGTCCCCGCCGTCGCCCCCATCGTCGTCGGGGCCGCCGGCCCCGCCCTCGGTGCGCCGCCGGACCGCCCGCTCCACCCGTTCGGCGATCCCGGACCGGAACGCGGCCTCGGGTCCGAGCAGCCCCGGGTTGGCGAACTCCATGAGCGCCCACAGCTCGCCCAGGTCGTTCTCGACCGGGGTGCCGGTCAGCGCGATCCGGGACGCGGCGGGCAGCCCGCGCACGGCGCGGGCCTGGCGGGTGCCGCTGTTCTTCACCGCCTGCGCTTCGTCGCACACCACCCGGTGCCACGGCAGCGCCGCCAGCTCCTCGGCGTCGCGCAGCACCACCCCGTAGGTGGTGAGCACCAGGTCGGCGCCGCCCGCCGCCCGCGCCAGGTCGTTGCCGTGCGCGCGGCCCGGCCCGTGGTGGACGTGCACGCGCAGGCCGGGCGCGAACCGGGCCGCCTCGCGCTGCCAGTTGCCCACCAGCGACACCGGGCACACCAGCAGGGTCGGCCCGGGCGCCGCCCCGCCGCCGCGCTCGTCGGTGAGCAGCGCCAGCAGCTGCACCGTCTTGCCCAGCCCCATGTCGTCGGCCAGGATCGCGCCCAGCCCCAGGCCGCCGAGGAACCGCAGCCACGCCGCGCCCCGCTCCTGGTAGGGGCGGAGCGCGCCGGTGAAGCCGGGCGGGGTGGCCATCGGTTCCAGGCGGCGCTCGGCGCCCCCGCTCAGCAGCGCGCCCAGGGCGCCGTCGGCGTCGACGCCGGTGATCGGCGGAGTGGCGGGGTCGGGGGCCAGCAGCAGGCGCAGCGCCTCGTCGCGCCGCATGCCGCCGCGCCCGCGCCGGCGCAGGAAGTCCAGGGCGGCGCGCAGGTGCGCCGGGTCGACCTCGACCCACCGGCCGCGCAGGCGCACCAGCGGCTGCTTGAGGCGGGCGAGTTCGGTCAGCTCGTCGAGGTCCACGGGGCTGCCGTCGAGCACCGCCGCGAAGGAGAAGTCCACGAGGTCGGCCGGGGAGATCCCGCCGCCGCCCGAAGGGCGCTCCCGCGCCGTCAACCGCAGGCCGAGCGCTGACCGCCCCGCCCACTCCGGCAGGACCACGGCGAACCCCGCCGCGTGCAGCCGCGGCGCCGCGTCGCGGATGAACGCGTACGCGCCGCCCGTGCCCAGCGTGACGGCCTCGGGCGCCAGGTCGCGCAGCGCCCCGCGCACCGCGGGGTAGTGCCGGGCGGCGCGGTCGAGGTCGCGCAGCATCGCCGACTCCACCCCGTCCGGCAGCCACGCCCCGCCCGCGCCCAGCCACAGGTCGGCCAGCGGGAGCTGCAGGCTCGGGTCGGCGCCCGACTGCACCCAGAACTCCACCCGCCACTCCTCGGGACCGTCGGCCTCGGGGTCGGGTTCCACCAGTCGGAACAGCAGGCGCGCGGCGGCGCGGTGGCGCTGGGCCGCGCGGTGCCAGGCGCGCAGCCCGGCCGCCGCGGCCTCGGGGTCGGGCAGGTGCGGCCGGGCGTCGGTGGCGGCGAGGGCGGCGGCCAGGCCCCGGCCGCGCGCGGGCGCCAGCCGGGCGCGGGCGACCGCGTCGAGCAGGTGGGCCAGCGCCGAGGCCACCACGGCGGCGGGGGCGGTGCGGTCGGGGTCGGTGTGCGCGCGGGCCGCCGCCGGCAGCGCGGCGGCCAGCCGCTCGGCGTGCGCGGCGTCGGCGCCGGTGAGCACCGGCCGCCAGCGCGCCTCGGGCGGGTCGCCGACGAGCCGGGGCAGCAGCCGGCCCGTGGCGGCCAGGTGCTCGGCGAAGTCGAGGACGGCGGCGAGGTGGCGCAGCCCCGGGCCGATCGCGGTGTCGCCGCCGGTGGCGGCGCGCGCCCCGGTGAGCAGGGCGGGCGCGGCGGCGGCCGGGACGGCGAGCGCGGGGACGCGCCAGGGGCGCAGTTCGGGCGCGCGGACCTCGGGCGCCCCGGGCACCGGGCCCAGTGCGGGGGAGGGCAGGGGGTGCGCGGCCGACCCCGGCAGCAGCAGGTCGAGCCCGATCGAGGGCGCCTTGGCCAGGGCGGCGGCGGTGTCGGCGTCGTCGGCGGGCGCGAGGGCGGCCACCGCCTCGCGCAGGTCGGCCTCGGGCGCCGCGTAGGGGTGCGGGCGCACCCGCGCCCGCGACCCGGTCCGCGCCGGGCGCGCGGAGTCCTCGCCCCACAGCGCCACCGCCGCCCCCGAGGGCGTATCGTGCCACGCCCCGTGCAGAACCAGCACCGTCTCCCCACCCCCGTGCCCGTGGTCGCCCGCCCCCCAGTATCGCCACCCCGGCGGGGCGCCCGCGCCGCGGACCCGGCGCGGGCGCCCCGGTGTCAGCCGCGGGAGCGGGGCGGCGCCTCCAGCAGGCGGGCGGCGAGCCGCACCCACTGGTCGGGCGTGACGTAGGCGACGACCGCCGACCGGTCCACGCCCGCCGCCGCCAGGGCCGCGTCGACCCGGTGCGCCGGGTGGGCGCGGCGCAGCGACGCGCGCAGGGTCCCGCCGACTCCGGTGAACCCCAGGTCGACCAGGTGCCCGTAGGCGGCGAGGCGGTCCGGGGCGATCAGCGGGGCCGCCCGGCGGCGCAGCAGGAGCACGGCGGAGTCGACCCGGGGCACCGGGTCGAACCGGTCGCGCGGGATGCGGCGCCCCATCCGCCAGGAGAACACCGGCCAGGTGCGCACGGTCAGCCGGCTCCACCGGCCGAACCCGCCGGTCCGCTTGCGCGCGTACTCCAGTTGGGTGATGAGGGTGGCCCCGGTCAGCCGCCGGGCGGACAGGCACCAGTCGACGACGGGTGCGGTGATGGCGTAGGGGATGTTGCCGACCACGGCGAACGGGGAGCGGGGCGGGACGGCCGTGCGGAAGTCGGCGCGGACGACGCGGACCCGGTCGCCGTGGCGGGCGGCGAGCCGGGCGGCCAGGTCGGGGTCGACCTCGTAGGCGATCAGCCGGCCGCACGCCGGGGCGAGGTGGCGGGTGAGCATGCCCGCCCCCGCGCCGACCTCCACCACGAGGCCGTCGGGGGAGAGGTCGGCGGCGCGGACGACCGCCCGCGCGACCGAGGCGTCGGTGAGGAAGTTCTGCGACAGCGCGCGGCGGCGGGCGCCGCGTGCCGGTACGCGGCCGTCGCCGCGGGGCGCGCGGCGCGGAGCGGGGCCGGGGCCGCGGTCGGTCGGCGCGGGGGAGGAATACCGGGGTCGTCGGGGAGAGGCCACAGCAGGTCCGTTCCTGCCGCCCGCGAGGGGCGGCGGACGCGGACGGGGCCCGGTGCGGCCGGTGGTCCGGCACTGCTCTGGGTGGTCCGGGCGCCCGTCCAAGGATCGATGGACGGCTGTGCCCCGGACCGGGGCGATGCGGCGGACTCCGCGCACGGCGGAGCGGCGCCGGTACCGAGCGGGTGAACGGCGCGCGGGCGCGCACGGCGGCGGGGTGCCGCGGCGCGCACGGGCGGGACGGCCGCGCGGGGCGCGGCCGGAGAGCGCGGCCGGCGGGAACGCCGGCGCGCGGGTCAGACGAGGGCTCGGGTCGACCGGTCCAGGGCGGCGACCCGGCGGCGCGGACGGAGTTCGAGCTCCGGCGACCGCCAGGCCGCGGCCCGGCGGCCGGTGATGGCGAGGCAGGCGCACATGATGGCCAGGCAGGAACACATGATGGCGCGACCCTACCCGGCCCGCCACCACCGGGTCCACGTGTTTTTCGCGAAGGATCTACACCGTCAAGGTGGGGCCGGGGTCCTCTCCACAGCGGGGCCCGCACCGCCGTCACCGTCCGGACCGGTGACGGCGCAGGTGCTCCGCGGTGTGCGTGTCACCCCGGGCCGCCAGCTCCTCCGGAGTCCCCGTGAACACCACGCGCCCGCCACCGCGTCCGGCCTCGGGACCGACGTCGATGACCCAGTCGGCGGCGGCCACGACGTCCAGGTCGTGCTCGATGACCACCACGGTCGCCCCGCCGTCCACCAGCCGGTCCACCAGGCCGAGCAGCCGCGCGGTGTCGGCCAGGTGCAGGCCCGTCGTCGGCTCGTCCAGCACCAGTGTGCGGCCCGGGTCGGCCAGTTCGGCGGCCAGCTTGAGCCGCTGGCGCTCTCCGCCCGACAGCGTGGTCAGCGGGCGCCCCAAGGGGACGTACCCCAGGCCGACGTCGCACAGCCGGTCCAGGACGGCGCGCGCCGCGCCCCGGGTGAACAGCCCGCGGGCCTCCTCGGCGTTCATCTCCAGCACGTCGGCGATGCTTCGGCCGTCCAGCGTGTGCCGCTGTGCCTCCTCGGTGAACCGGCGCCCCTCGCACGCCTCGCAGCGCGTCGCCACGCCGTCCATGAACGCCAGGTCGGTGTAGATGACGCCGCTGCCCTCGCAGGCCGGGCAGCCGCCCGTGGAGTTGGGGCTGAACAGTCCGGCCGGGCGGCCGGTGGCGCGGGCGAAGGCCGTGCGGACCGTGTCGAGCAGTCCGGTGTACGTCGCCGGACTGGACCGGCGCGAGCCGCGGATCGGCCGCTGGTCGATGACGACGGTCCCGGGTTCGGCGACGGGCAGGTGGCCGTGGATCAGGCTGCTCTTTCCCGACCCGGCGACGCCCGTGACGGCTGTCAGCACGCCGCGGGGCACGCGGACCGACACGTCGCGCAGGTTGTTGGTGCGGGCGTGCGTGATCGCGATCCAGCCGGTGGGCGTACGCGGCCGGCTCCGCGCCGGGCGGGCGGCCCGCAGCCCGGCGCCGGTGGGGGTGTAAGCGCGGCGGAGGCCGTCGAACGGACCGGTGTAGCAGACGCGGCCGCCCGCCGCCCCGGCGCCGGGTCCCATGTCGACGCAGTGGTCGGCGATCGCCATGATCGCGGGGTCGTGCTCGACGACGACCACCGTGTTGCCGCGGTCGCGCAGGGCGCGGAGCATGGCGCCCAGGCGGTGGACGTCGCGCGGGTGCAGGCCGACCGTCGGTTCGTCGAACACGTACAGCATGTCGGTGAGCGCGCTGCCGAGGTGGCGCGCGGTCTTCACACGCTGCGCCTCGCCGCCGGAGAGGGTCGACGTGGCCCGGTCGAGGCTGAGGTAGCCAAGTCCCAGGTCGACCATCCGCTGCAGGTGGCCGAGCAGCGCCCGCAGGAGTGGAGCGACCTCGGGGTGGTGCAGGCCGCGGACGAACGCCAGCAGGTCGTCGATCGGCAGGGCGTTGGCGTCGGCGATGCTGAGGCCGCCGACGCGGGCGGCGCGGGCCGGTGCGGCCAGCCGGGTGCCGGCGCACTCGGGGCAGCGCCCCCGGGTGACGATCCGCTCGAACGCGGCGCGCTGGGCGCCCTTGAACGACTCGGGTTCACGGTTGAGGTAGAGGCGGGTGAACCGGGGAATCAGTCCCTCGTAGGCGGTGCCGACGGCGTCCATCCCGGCGGGCGGGGCGACCGTCTTGGCGGGGGTGTACAGGAGAAGGTCGCGCTCAGCGGGGGTGTAGTCGCGGACGGGCTTGGCGGGATCGAAGAACCCGGAGCGGGCGTAGGCCTTCCACAGCCACTGGCCGGGGGCGAATGGGGGGAAGGTGATGGCGCCCTCGGCCAGCGAGCGGTCGGCGTCGACCAGTTCGCCGACGTCGATCGCCGCGGCCACGCCCAGGCCCTGGCAGGCGGGGCACATGCCGGCGGGGTCGTTGAAGCCGTAGGCCGGGGAGTGGCCCGCGGGCGGGGTTGCGACGCGGGAGAAGAGCAGCCGCATGCGGGCGCCGATGTCGGTGGCGGTGCCGACGGTGGAACGGGGGCCGCCGGTGATGCGCCGCTGGTCGACCACGATGACGGCGGGCAGGTTCTCCAGCGCGTCGGCGTCGGGTTCGCCGTAGTCGGGGAGGCGGGTCTGGGCGAACGCGGAGAAGGTGGCGTTGAGCTGGCGGCCGGACTCGGCGGCGAGGACGTCGAAGACGAGGGAGGACTTGCCGGAGCCGGAGACACCGGTGACGACGGTGAGGCGGTGCTTGGGGATGTCGACGTCGACGTCGCGGAGGTTGTTCTCGCGGGCGCCGCGGACGCGGATGGGCGGGAGGTCGTGGATGGCGGTCATCGGTCCAGGTGGCGGTAGGCGCGGATGGAGAGCGGGGCGAAGACGAGGGTGAGCAGCAGCGGGGCGGCGACGGCGAAGATGACCGCGTGATCGGCCAGGAGAGTGGCCCCGTCGGCGGGGGTGCCGGAGAACAGGGCGCGCGCGGCGCTCGCGGTCGCGGAGAGGGGGTTGGCCTCGGCGGCGGCGCCGAGCCAGGCGGGCATGGTGGTGGGGTCGATGAAGACGGTGGAACAGAAGGCGACCGGCCAGACGAGGATCTGCACGGCGGTGACGGTCTCGGGGGAGCCCGCCGTGAGGCCGGCCCACACGCCCGCCCAGAGCACGCCGAACCGGAGCCACAGCAGCAGGGCGTAGGCGAGGAGGGCGGGCAGGACCCCGTTCTCCCAGTGCCAGCCGAGGGCGAGGCCGGCGAGGGAGACGGCCGCGAGTTCGACGGCGGAGGTGAGCAGGTCGGCCAGGACCCGGCCGAGCAGGACCGATCCGGGGGCCAGCGGCAGGGAGCGGAACCGGTCGGTGACCGTGCGGGCCGCGTCGGTGGCCACGGCGGTCATGGTGGTCTCCAGACCCGAGAGCATGGTGAAGGCCAGCACGCCGGGGACCACGAAGACGATGTAGTCGGCGGCGCTGCCGGCGATGGCGCCGCCGAGCAGGCCGCCCATCATGAGCATGACGAGGACGGGGAACAGCAGGTGGACGGCGAGGGCGGCGGGCCGGGCGCGCCAGTGGCGCAGGGTGCGGCCGGCGAGCACGGCGGCCTCGCGCCAGAGGCGGGTGCGGACGGGTGCGGGGGGTGCGGCGGTGGTGGTCATCGGGTGGTCGCCTTGTCGTCGCCGGGGGTGGTGTGCAGGTGCAGGTAGACGTCTTCGAGGGTGGGTTCGCGCAGTTCCCACCGGGGTTCGCCGACGAGGCGGCGGAGGTCGGCGGGGGTGCCCTGGGCGATGACGGCGCCCTGCCGGAGGATGACGACGTCGTCGGCGAGGGCGTCGGCCTCGTCGAGGTACTGGGTGGTGAGCAGGACGGTGGTGCCGGCGTCGGCGAGGGCGCGAATGGCGGCCCATAGGTCGCGGCGCGCCTCGGGGTCGAGGCCGGTGGTGGGCTCGTCGACGAAGAGGACGCGGGGGGTGGTGATGAGGGAGGCGGCGAGGTCGAGCCGACGGCGCATGCCGCCGGAGAAGGCGCTGACGGGGCGGCGGCCGGTGTCGGTGAGGCCGGCGGTGGCGAGGAGTTCGTCGGCGCGGGCGCGGGCGCGGCGGCGGTCGAGGCCGGCCAGGCGGGCGAACATCTCCAGGTTCTCGCAGGCGCCGAGCACCTCGTCCAGGGCGGCGTACTGGCCGACGAGGCCGATGGCGGCGCGGACGCGGGTGCCGTCGCGCGCGGTGTCGTACCCGGCGACGTGGACGGTGCCGGCGTCGGGGCGGGTGAGGGTGGTGAGGATGCGGACCATGGTGGTCTTGCCGGCGCCGTTGCCGCCGAGCAGGGCGCAGACGCGCCCGGCCGCGACGGTGAGGTCGACGCCGTCGAGGGCGGGGCGGTCGGCGCGGCGGTGGTGCTTGCGGACGCCGACGGCGTGGATGGGCGGGCGGGTGGGTGCGGGCATGGGGCCGCCTCTCTCGTAACGACGTATTAGACAATGTATATTACACAGTACGAGAACCGGAGGAGACGAGTATGGCGAAACGCGCGGAGCGGCCGGGCGACCCGGTCCGGCTGGTCGGACTGCTGTGGCGCCCCACCGAGGCCGTGAGCCGCTCGGGGCTCACCCCGCGCCGCATCACCGAGGCGGCGATCGCCGTGGCCGACGCCGAGGGCATCGACGCCCTGACCATCCGCCGGGTCGCCGGCGACCTGGGCGTCAGTCCCATGGCGCTCTACCCGCACATCGCCGGGCGCGCCGAACTGGTGGAGCTGATGCTCGACGCGGTGGCCGGCGAGGTCTACGCCGACGACTCCCCGCCCGGCGAGGCCCCCGACTGGCGCGGGCGCGCCACCCGGGTCGCCAACGCCAACTGGGCCCACCACCTGGCCCACCCGTGGACGGTGGAGGTCTCCCCGGGCCGTCCGGTGCCCGGGCCGGGGGTCTCCGCGAAGTACGAGGCGGAGCTGGGCGCCTTCGAGGGCATCGGGTTGACCGACATCGAGATGGAGCACGCGCTCACGGCCGTCCTCGGCCTGGTGGCGAGCGCCGCCCGGTCGACCCTCGCCCTGCGCCGGGTCCGCGCCGAGAGTGAGCTGACCGACGTGCAGTGGTGGGCGGCCGTCGGCCCGGCCCTCGGCCAGGCGATGGCCGGCGGCGCCTTCCCGATCGCCGATCGGGTGAGCGCCAGTCTGGGCGAGGCCACCGGCCTGTCCACCGACCCCGAGGGCGCGTTCGGCTTCGGCCTGCGCCTCCTCCTCGACGGCCTGGAGGCCGTCCTCGCCGCCCGCCGGTGACCGGGCCGACGCCCCGCGTCCTCGGCCGTCGGTCGGTGCGCGCCGGAAGCTCCCGTCCGGCACCGTGCGGTCACTGCCGTCCGGCGCGGACCCGTCGGGGCCTGGCGCGGGTGCCGGTACCGCTCCGTGCCCGCGCGGACGCGGGGACAGCGGGGCGGCCGCCCGCACCGCCCCTCGCCGCCCGCCGTCCCGCGCCGGCCGGGCGGGCACGGAGCGAGGCCGGCCGAAGGGGCGGGGCCCGCGCCGCCGGCGCTCCCGGCTAGTGCCGCATCAGCCAACGTTCGCCCCGACCTCGCCGTCCGGTGCCTGCTCTCGCAGCACCGGGCTTCCAGTACGAGGGTCTTCGCCCAGCGCACCGAGAGCACGCCCCGGACGCGGCTCTGAAACTGATTGGCAAAGCCTGGCTGAAACAGGACTGATGCATCAATGTGCCCAGGACGGGGCGTACTCGACGTGCGCCCCGTCCCAGGGCCCGAGGTCCCGGCAGATGTGGTAGTGGCAGCCACCGGGGATGAAGTGCCCGACCTGCGCGTGCGGAGGGCCGTATACGGTCAGGTCGACGAGATCCCTGGCCGCCGCCCGGTAGTCCATCGGATCACCGGTCAGGAAGAGGGTCTCGGCCTGTATCTGATCCTGTATTCGGGGCGGCCGCTGCCAGTTCGAGGGCTGCTCGCGCTGCTGCCGCGCCATCAGTTCCTGATACTGGTAGGGCCAGAGACCGAGCGGCATCTCGGGTCCCGGCTCGGGGAGATCGGCGAGTGGGGGCGAGACACTGGTAACGCTGCCGCTGTTGGCCCTGGAGCTGGCCAACTGACGCACCCGCTTCCAATGCCCTGGGCGGAACTGCAGTGCCCGGGGCGCCAGTACGAGATCGAAGGTCACCTCGTGCTCGTCGTCGAAGGCGGGCGCCAGGGCCGCGCTGCGGGTGGGCAGGTGGATGAGCGAGTGGCTGGAACGGGCCGCCAGCAAGAAGAGCGCGGCGAGGCGCCTGCCGTCGGGGCGGTCCACGGACATCCGCCATTCGTCGTCATTCCGCCGATATAGGGCCACGCACCGAAGCAGCGGCTCGGGCCGCACGATCGTCAACTCCCTGTTGCCGGTGCGCACTCGACGGCGCACCACCCGGACCCGCAAATCTTCCTGGGCCAGCGCCGCCTTCACTTGACCCATCCCCCGACATCCCTATCCGTCGCCGTCTCTGTGCGACCCATGTGTACCAGAGGCGGCCTCCTCCAGATGGGGCGAGTGTGACGAGACGACCAAGCCAAGGGAGTTCGGAACGTCTCACGGTGACAGCGACAGCCAGTCAGAGGAGTGATCGGAGCCGGCGTAGCTGCTTCGTCGTAGTGGACCTGGGCACCGGAGAAGACCGCGTCGCTGGACACGTGCACCAGCCGTGCTGCCCGGCCGGCTGCGGCCATCGCTACCCGGATGGCGCCCTCCGCTGTTGTCGCCCAATCGGCCTTTCGGGAAGCGCCGCCGCACACCGTGGCGCGTGACGCGCCGGTGCGACTGCTGGCCCCTGGTGATCCGGGCTTGGCCGAGGCCGTCGGGCGGGTGGGCTTCGCGCAGGTGGCGTTCGGTGTCGACGCGGAGTGGACCGACCGGATCAGCCGGTACGAGCAGATCGCGGAAATGCGCGTCGCCGAGTTCGGCACGCACGCGGACGATGAGGTTGTGAATCTCGGCTAGCGCCGCATCAGTGACCCTTGTGCTGTGGTGAGGTGACGCGCCGTCCGGATTCCACTCCGGCGGCGCGCGTCCGGCACGCTGTGCTGGTGGCCGAACGCGTACGTATCCGCGAGATCGATGACGACGAGGGTCGGCGGCTGCTGCGGATCATCCGCAGGGGCACCGGGTCGGTGGTGACCTGGCGGCGGGCCCAGACGGTGCTGCTGTCCGCGCAGGGCATGCCCGTGGCGACGATCGCCGAGGTGACGTTCACCAGCGCAGACCGGGTCCGGGACGTGATCCACAACTTCAACGCCGACGGCTTCGACTCCCTCTACCCGAAGTACAAGGGCGGCCGGCCCAAGACGTTCACCCTCCCAGAACGTCGTGAGATCGAGAAGATCGCCAAGTCCAAGCCGGCCGAGCACGGCCTTCCCTTCTCGACCTGGAGCCTGGCCAAGCTGGCCGACTTCCTGGTCGCCGAGGGGGTGGTCGACGACATCAGCCACGAGGGCCTACGGGTCCTGCTCCGCGAGGAGGGCGTCTCGTTTCAACGCATAAAGACTTGGAAGACCTCCCGTGACCCCGACTACGCCGCCAAGAAGGCCCGCGTCGAGCACCTCTACGCCATCGCCGACGGCGAGGTCATGCCCGAGGAAGGCGAGCCCGAAGTCGTGTTCTGCCTTGACGAGTTCGGCCCGCTCATCCTCCAGCCGCACCCGGGCCGACAGTGGACCGAGCGCGGCGGGAAGCACAAGGACCCCGACCGGGAGCCAAGGCCCCGCCGTCGGGCGACCTACACCCGCCCGCACGGGGTCAGGCACCTGTTCGCCGCCTACGACCTGGGCAAGAACCAGCTCTACGGCCACATCAAGCCGAGAAAGCACCGCACGAGGTTCTTGGAGTTCTGCCGCTACCTGCGCGGCCTCCACCCGCCCGAGGTCCGGATCGCGATCGTGCTCGACAACTTCTCCCCGCACCTGACCACGAAGAAGGACTCCCGGGTCGGCGACTGGGCCGCAGCCAACAACGTCGAGTTCGCCTACACGCCGACCAACAGCTCCTGGCTCAACCGCATCGAGGCCCAGTTCACCGCCCTGCGCTACTTCGCGCTGGACGGCACGGACCATGCCAGCCACAAGGAGCAAGGCAGCATGATCCGCCGCTACATCATCTGGCGGAACAAGCACGCCGCCGACGAACGGCTACGTGAAGTGGTTGACAGGGCGAACGTTGCCTGATGCGGCACTAGGTCGTGTTGTGGATCATTCGGGCTCGCGATCCCG
>NZ_BCRK01000005.1 GCF_001552555.1 Nocardiopsis trehalosi NBRC 14201
CCCCCGCCGCGCGGAGCGGCGGGGGCGGCACGCCGCCCCTCCGTGGGGGACGCGGAGGGGAGGGGCGGAGGGGGTCGGCGGTCAGCGGGTCGGCGGCCCGGGGCCGGAGGGTCAGCGGGTCAGCAGGGGCCGATCTCGCGCCAGGGGCCCCAGGCGCTGTGGACGGGGGTGTCGCCCTGCGTCCAGTGCCGGGCCTCGTAGACGGCGCCGTTGTAGGAGACCCGGGCCCCGCCGGTGTAGACGGCCGTGGCGCTCCACGCCGGGTCGGTGCAGTCGCCCGGGTTGCCCGGGTCGGGGTCGCCGGGGTCGGGGTCGCCCGGGTCGGGGCTGCCGGTCGCCAGGCGGGCGCCGATGTCGGCGGCGAACCGGTAGCCGTTGGTGGCGTCCCAGTTGATGGACCAGGTCATCACGCCGCCGATGGGCCCGTAGGGCTCGGCGGGCCGGAACGCCCCGCAGTTCACCCCGGACTCCAGGCAGTCCAGCGCCCGGATGACGTTGGCGGTCGACTGGTGCCCGCCGCCGGCGGCCGAGGGCACCGCCGGCAGGCCGAGCCCCACCTGGTCGGGGCGGAGGTTCAGCTCCAGCTGGATGCACGCCTGGGCGGTCAGGAAGTCCACCGTGCCCTGGCTGTAGACCTGCTGGTCGCAGCCCATCATCGACCCGGAGTTGTAGTACTGCATGTTGACGATGGTGAGGATGTCGGCGATGCCGCGGGCGAGCTGGTGGTAGGCGTAGGTGGGCGCCTGGAAGTCGATGGTCTGCGGGGCCATCGTGATGATGAGGTCCGCCCCGGCCTGGGAGCGCAGCGAGCGCAGGGCCTGCTCCATGTACTGGGCGTTCATGCCGTGTTCGAGGTCGATGTCGACCCCGTCGAACCCGTACTCCCGCATGAGCGCGTAGGTGGTGTTCGCGAAGTTCGCGGCCTCGGTGGCGTTGGTGACGTTGACGTGGCCGCGCTCGCCGCCGACCGAGATGACGACCTTGCGCCCCTGGGCCTGCGCGGCGGCGATGTCGTCCTTGAACTCCTGCTCGGTGTAGCCGCCGAGTTCGGCGCCGGCCAGGTTGAAGGTGATGCCGCCCGGCGTGCCGGCGAGGTTGTCGGCGAAGGCGACGGCGATGAGGTTGTAGGCGGTCGGGACCTCGCTGATGGGCAGCGTGGTCGACCCGTTGTCGAAGTTGTGCCAGTAGCCGGTGAGCCACTGGTCGCCGGGGGCGGCAGCGGCGGGGGCGTCGGCCCGGGGTTCGGCGGCGGCGGGGGCCGCGGCGGCCAGCAGCCCGGCCGCGAGCAGCAGGAGGGCGGCCAGCGCGTGCGGGAGTCTGCGTCGGGCGGGAGCGTGCACGGGGGGTGCTCCTAGGGTCCGGGGTTCCGTCGGGGGAGTACGGGGCGGACGCCCGGCCGCGCGCTGCCGGTGTCCTTGTGGTCCGGATCAGGCCGTCTCGAATTGTTAAGAAACCTAAAAGAACGTCGGCGTGGCGTCAATGGAACGGGAAGGAAAGTTTGCAGTAGACGCGCCGCAGCGGGGTGGTCGCGCGCCGTCGACGACCGGGCCCGGAACGCCGCCGGCCCGGCCCCCGCAGCGGGGACCGGGCCGGCGGCGGCGTCCGCCCGGGGGATCAGCCGGTGACCGCCGTCGCGCGCTCGGCGGCCTTGGCCGCGCGCCGGGACCGCACCCGGCCGATGGCGACCACGGCGCCGATGACCAGCAGGAGGGCGTAGATGCCGACCGTGATCCCGCTGTCCACCAGCACGGTCACGTCGCCCTGCCCGACCTGGAGTGCGCGCCGCAGCTCCGCCTCGGCCACCGGGCCCAGGATGACCGCGATCAGCACCGGTGCCAGGGGGATGTCGTAGCGGCGCATCATCAGCCCCGCCAGCGCCAGCAGCAGCATCAGCCACAGGTCGGTGATGGAGGAGCTGGCCGCGTACACGCCCAGCGACGAGAACACCGTGATGCCCGCGTACAGGTACGGCTTGGGGATCAGCAGCAGCTTCGCCCACAGCGGCGCGAACGGCAGGTTGAGGATGAGCAGCATGACGCTGCCGATGAACAGGCTGGCCAGCAGCGCCCACACCAGGTCGCCGTTGCGCTCGAACAGCAGCGGACCCGGCTGCATGCCGTACTGCTGGAACGCCGCCAGCATGATCGCCGCCGTCGCCGACGTCGGCAGGCCCAGCCCCAGCAGGGCGCCCATCGCGGTGCCCGCGGTGGCGCTGCCCGCCGCCTCGGGGGCCGCCACGCCCTCGATCGCGCCCTCGCCGAACTCGTCGGGGCGGCCGCCCTTGCGGGCCCGCCGCGCCGCCAGCTTGCGCTCGGCGCCGTAGGCGAGGAAGGTCGGGATCTCCGATCCGCCCGAGGGGATGACGCCGAACGGCACGCCGAACACGGTGCCGCGCAGCCACGCCGGGACCGTCCGGCGCAGGTCGGCGCCCTTCAGCCACGGGGTGCCGGTGCGCCGCGGCGGCGACGCGGGGGCGTTGTCGGTGTGCACCCGGCCGGCCACGTGCAGCACCTCGCCGACCGCCAGCAGGGCGACGGTCACCGTGATGATGCTGAAGCCCTCGAACAGCTGCGGCACGCCGAGCGTGAACCGCTCCGCCCCGCTGAGGGTGTCGATGCCGACGAGCGAGATCGTCAGGCCGATGCCCAGCGCCACCAGGCCGCGTACCAGGGAGTGCGACACCACCGCGGAGGTGGCGATGAACGCGAACACGGCCAGCGCGAAGTACTCGGCCGGGCCGAACCGCAGCGCCAGGGCGATGATCCACGGCGAGAAGAACGCCACCAGCGCCGTCGACAGGATCGCGCCGACGAACGCGCCGATCGCGGACGTGGCCAGCGCCTGCGGGGCGCGCCCGCGCAGCGCCATCTTGTGGCCCTCGAACGTGGTGGCGATCGCCGAGCTCTGCCCCGGCGTGTTCATCAGGATCGCGGCGGTGGAGTCGCCGAACAGGCCGCCGTAGTAGACGCCCGCGAACATGATGAACGCGCCCGTCGGGTCGAGCTGGAAGGTGACCGGCAGCAGCAGGGCCACGGCCATCGACGAACCCAGGCCGGGCAGCACGCCCACGGCCGTGCCGAGCACGACGCCGAGCAGCGCCCACAGCAGGTTCTCGGGGGTCAGCGCGTGGCCGAACCCCGTCATGAGGTGATCGAGCGCGTCCATTTAGAGGATGCCTCCGAGGATGCCGGCCGGCAGGTTCAGCCCGAGGCCGGCGACGAAAGCGAGCTGGATGAAGGAGGAGAACACCAGGGAGACCGCCGCGTCGAACACGTAGCGCCGGTTGCCCATGGCGTAGGAGACCCCGAAGAACAGCAGGGCCGCCGAGATGATCCAGCCCGCGGGCTGGAGCAGCAGGGCGAACGCGACCAGGGACGCCAGCACGATGCCGATGGTCCGCCAGTCGAGCCGCTCGCCGGTGCGGTCGTCGCCCGCGGCTGCGGCGAGCCCGGCCTCGGCGGCCGCCTCGGCGCCCGCCGGGGGGTCGGCCGGGGCGGTCCCGGCGGGGGCGCCGGTATTGGCGGCCGGGCGCGCGGGCTTCCGCACGACCTCCACGACCAGGGCCAGGCCCGTGCCGAACATGAAGATCGTGACGAGCGCGGGGAAGAACCGCGGTCCGGGCGACTCGGTGCCGGGCGGCACCGGCATGGTGGCGGTCTGCACCGCGAGGAACGCGGCGATGGCGAGCACCAGGGCGGCGACCAGCAGTTCGCTGCGCCCCCGCCACCAGGAGGGGCGCGCATCGGGGGAGGCCGGCGGTGCGCCGGGGGTGGTGTCGGTGCTCATGAGAGTCCCAGTTCTTCGGTGACGGCGGTGATCCGCTCGATCTCGGAGGTGAGGAAGGTGTCGAACTCCTCGCCCGTCTGGAAGGTGTCGTCCCAGCGGTTGCGCTCCAGGGTGTCCGCCCACTCCGGGGTGTCGTGCATCTCGGTCACGATCTCGGTGAGGTGGGCGCGCTCCTCCTCGGTGATGCCGGGGGGCGCCATGACGCCGCGCCAGTTGGGCAGCACCGCGTCGATGTCCTGCTCGGCCAGCGTGGGCACGTCGATGCCGGGCACGCGCTCCTCGGCGGAGACCGCCAGCGCCCGCACGTTGCCCGCGGCGATCTGGTCGCTGAACTCGTTGTAGCCGCTGATGCCCACGTCCACGCTGCCGGACAGCAGGGAGGTCAGGGCCTCGCCGCCGCCCGCGAACGGGATGTAGTTGACGTCCTGGGGGTCGGAGCCGATGTCGCGGGCGATCATGCCGGCGAGCAGGTGGTCGGTGCCGCCGAGCGAACCGCCGCCGATGGCCAGGGCGCCGGGGTCCTCCCGCCACGCCTCGGTGAGGTCGCCCATGTCCTGGTAGGGGGAGTCGGCGGGGACGACGACCACCTCGTAGTCGTCGGCCAGCCGGGCGATCGGGGTGACGTCCTCCAGCGAGTGCGAGGAGTTGTTGACGACGATGCCGCCGATCATCACGGTGCCCGTCACCATCAGGGTGTTCGCGCTGCCCTCCAGCCGCACCGTCTGCGCCAGGCCGATCGTGCCGCCCGCTCCGGGGACGTTGACCACCTGCGTGTTGGCGACGATGTCGCCCTCGCGGTAGGCGTTCTGCGACTCGCGGGCCACCAGGTCCCAGCCGCCGCCCGGCGCGGCGGGCACGATAACGGTCAGGCGGTTGCGGGCCTCGGAGGTGTCCTCGCCGGTCTGCGCGGCGTTGACCACCGCCGCGCCGACGACGACGGCCGCGGCCGCCGCGCCCACGGCGCGCAGAATCCGCTGCTTGCTCATCAGGTCGCTCTTTCCCTCATCGCGGTCCACTGTGCGGACCCTGCGGTCCGCCGGTCGATCGGCCGACCGAGCGCGGGTGTGCGGGCCGCCGCACCCCCCAGTGACGCAGGTCGCATCCGCCCAGATTTCGTGAGCATGACGCATACGTTGCCCTGACGTAAATGTTTTGGTCCTTTTGATCATGATGAACCTTTCGTTCGTCGATCACCGCATCCACCCCCGGACCTCGGCGTCGACCGCCGGACGGCCCTCGGGCGGCGGTGGAGCGCTTCCGATCCGGTCCACCAGGTGGTAGGAAAGGTCTGCACAACGGACCTGAGGAGGTGGACCGGTGGTCACCGACGGCGACGCCGACACCGGGGTGCGCAGCGTGGTGCGCGCCCTCGACGTGCTGGCCCAGTTCGACGAACGGCACCAGCGCCGCACCATCCGCGAACTCACCGACGGCAGCGGGCTGGCCAAGACCACGGTGCTCCGCCTCGTCGGCACCCTGGAGCGGCGCGGCCTGCTGTGGACCTGCCCCGACGGGCGGATCGGCGTCGGCCCCGGCCTGCTGCGCTGGGCCGCCCTCGCCCGCGCCGCCTGGGAGGTGCCCGAGGCGGTCCGCCAGGTCATGCGCGAACTCGTCGCCGAGACCGCCGAGACCGCCAACCTCTACGTGCGCACCGACGCCTCCCGCGTCTGCGTCGCCCAGGAGGAGGGGCCGCACGCCCTGCGGCACATCATCACGGTCGGCGCCGAGCTGCCGCTGTGGGCCGGCGCCGCCGCCCGGGTGCTGCTCGTCGGCGCCGACGACGCCCTGCTCCGCCGGGTCGCCGCCGCCTCGCCGGACGGCGCCCGCCGTGCCGAGGGGCTGCGCGAGGCCGTGGCCCGCGCCGCCCGCGACGGCCACGCCGTCAGCCACGGCGAGCGGGAGGTCGGCGCGTCGGGTGTCGCCGCGCCCGTGCTCGACCCCGACGGCCGGGTGCAGGCCGCCATCGCCCTGGGCGGCCCCACCGCCCGCTTCACCCCCGAGGCCGTCACCGAGTTCACCGCCGCCGCCGTCCGCGCGGGCCGGCGCATCACCGACATCGGCCTCACCCCGGCCTTCGGCCCGGCGGGGGACCCCCGATGACCGCCCCGCCCGCCCGCCGCGCGGGCCGTCCGCGCCGCACCGGCGCCACCGGCGCCTTCCGGCCCGGCGGCCGCAGCGGGACTCCCACCGCGCCCGCCGCCCCCGGGTCCGCGCCGCCCGCTGCGGGGGCGGCGCGCACCGCGACCACCCCGCCCGAGGAAGGGAACCGATGACCGCGTCCACCGACCCGGAGCCGCCCGCCGCCCCCGGCCCGGCCGGGCCCGCCGGGCTGCTCGACGGCGTCCGCGTGCTCGACCTCACCAACGTGCTCGCCGGGCCGTTCGCCGGCTACCAGCTCGCGCTGATGGGGGCCGACGTCGTCAAGGTCGAGATGCCGGGCTCCGGCGACCTCGCCCGCCGCCTGGGCGCCGACCCCGGCCTCAACGCCGACCTGCTCGGCGCCAGCTTCCTCGCCCAGAACGCCGCCAAGCGCTCCCTCACCCTCGATCTCAAGGCCGAGCGGGGCCGCGAGGTCCTGGCCCGGCTCGTCTCCGGCGCCGACGTGCTGCTGGAGAACTTCCGGCCCGGCGTCCTGGCCCGGCTCGGCTTCGGCCCCGACCGGCTGCGCGAACTGAACCCGCGCCTGGTCTACTGCGCGGTCTCCGGGTTCGGCCAGACCGGTCCGCTGCGCGATCGGCCCGCCTACGACCAGATCATCCAGGGCCTGTCCGGCATGATGGCCACCACCGGCACCCCCGAGACCGCCCCGCTGCGCGCCGGGTACCCGATCGCCGACACGCTCGGCGGCCTGGCCGCCGCGTTCGCCGTCTGCGCCGCGCTGGTCCGCCGCGAGCGCACCGGCGAGGGCGGCCAGGTGGACGTGTCCATGCTGGAGACCGCGGTCACCGCCATGGGGTGGGCGGTCTCCAACCACCTCATCGCCGGGACCGCCCCGACGCCCATGGGCAACGAGAACGCCACCGCCGCCCCCTCGGGCACGTTCAGCACCGGGGCGGGGGACCTCAACATCGCGGCGAACAAGCAGGAGCAGTTCGCCGTGCTGTGCCGCGAGGTCGGCCGCCCCGAACTGGTCGACGACCCCCGCTTCGCCGACCGCGAGGACCGCAAGGCGCACCGGGCGGCGCTGCGCGCGGAGCTGGAGGCCGGACTGGCCGCCCGCTCCGCCCTGGAGTGGGAGGAGCGCCTGTCGGCCGCCGGGGTCCCGGCGGCGCGGGTGCTCGGCGTCCCCGACGTGCTGGAGCTGGACCAGATCGCGGAGCGCGGACTGGTGCACGACCTCGGCTTCCCCGGCGGCCGCGACCGGCCGCTGCGCGTGCTCGGCAGCGGCGTCCGGGTCGACGGCCGCGCCGCCGGCCCCGGCACGCCCCCGCCGCTGCTGGGCGAGCACACCCGCGAGATCCTCGCGGAACTCGGCTTCACCGGCGACGACATCGACTCCCTGCACGAGGACGGAGTGGTATGAGCGGACACGGCATCCCCGGCGGGTCCAACCCGGCGGACGCGGCGAGCACCGACCCGGCCGGGCCGCGCACCGGCGCCCCGCAGGGGCCGGCGATCCCCGTCGCCGACGTCGAGGGCTGGTGGCGGACCGGCATCACCCGCATCGCGCCGGGCGAGATCGACCTGCGCGGCTACGCGGTCGCGGACCTCATCGGCGAGGCGTCCTTCGTGGACACCGTGTGGCTGATGCTGCGCGGCGAGGTGCCCGGCCCCGAGGAGTCGGCGCTGCTGGAGGCGGCGCTGGTGGCGTCGGTCGACCACGGCCCGCAGGCGCCGTCGATCGCCGCCGCCCGCATGGCCGCCACCTGCGGGACCGGGCTGAACAACGCGGTCGCCACCGGCGTCAACCTGCTGGGCGACGTCCACGGGGGCGCGGGCCAGCAGTGCATGGAGGTCCTGGCCGACCTGGTGCGGCGCGCCGCCGAGAGGGAGGACCCGGCCGAGGCGGCGCGCTACATCGTCGCCCGGTACCGGGCCGAGAAGCGGTACGTGCCGGGCTTCGGCCACCGGTTCCACCCGCGCGACCCGCGCCGCGACCCGCTGCTCGGGCTCGTGGAGCGGGCCGCAGCGGCGGGCGCGGTGCCCGGCGCCCACCTGGCGGCGGGCCTCGCTCTGGAGGCGGCGCTCGCGGAGGGCCGGGAGCGCCCGGTGCCCATGAACATCGACGGCGCGACCGCCGTGGTCTACGGCGAACTGGGCTTCGCCCCCGAGCTGGGCCGGGGCCTGTTCGTGTTGTCGCGCTCGGTCGGCATCCTCGCCCACGCCTGGGAGGAGCGCCAGAGCGGCGCCCGCATCAAGGGCCCGATCCCCCGCCCCCTCCGCGCCACCTACACCGGCCCCGCCCCCCGCCCCTACCCCTCCTGACCCGACCCTTCCCCCGTCGATCTCGACGTCATCGGGGTCGGGGACCGCTCCCATCGCCCGATGACGTCGAGATCATCGAAGCGGGCGTCAGGGCCGGGGTGCGGGCCGGGCGGATGTGATCCCTTTGGGGCGGGTCAGATGTGGAAGGGCATGTTGAGCCACGGGCTCTGGGGGTGGGTGGTCATCACGCGGTGGACGGCCAGGGCGTCGGTGTAGCGCCAGCCGAACTCGCCCTGGTCGAAGTGGAGGCAGCGGCCGAGGATGTAGCCCGCCGAGAAGTCCGTCCACGACGCGTGGTTGCGGCGGGCCACCTCGCTCGCGCGGACCGCGTACCACTGCGACGTCGGCAGGTCGGTGTACCGGCAGTGCACCCCCCACCGCGCCATGTTGGCGCCGCGCCCGGAGTCCCACGCGTTGATGCTCGTCACGAACGTGCCGGGCGGCAGCAGGCCGTCGGCGATGAAGCGCTTCTCGTAGTCGAGGATCATCCCGGCCTCGCCGAGCAGCCGCTGGTAGACCGCGACGTCGTGTCCGGCCTGCGCGCTCCACGCCTTGATGGCCTCGCGCCACGTGCGGGCGTCGACCGCCCGGCCGTACTGCCGGGCGAGCCCCGTCCGCAGGCTCAGCAGCATGGCCGCCACCCCGTTGCTGCCGTCCTCGTCCAGCAGGGCCTCCTGCTGCTTGCGCCAGTCGTCGCTCGACGCGATCCCCCAGTCCTCCTGGAGGGTCTTCCGCTTCCGCTTCGCGTCGCAGCACGCGCAGCCGCGGTCCACCGCGTTCCACGGGGCTCCGCTGTCGACCGCGATGTGCACGGCGCAGGCGAAGGCGTGGGCCAGCGGCCCGTGGAACGGGCCGTAGGGGTCCGCGATGAGCTCCGGGAGGTCGGCCATGGTGTCCCCGTGGAAGACGCGCCCCCGGCGCGGCGGCCGCCCGGCGGCGGAAATGGTCAGATGCGGGACGAAATCTATCTGACCAGTCCAATGCTGACGAACGGCGTAATCGCCGTCACGGCTGCGGCCGGTGCGGCTCCCGGACGTCGAGTTCGCGCTGGAGCGCCTGGAACACCTCGTGGCCGATGTCGCCGTTGCGGTACATCCGGTTCAGCGCCTCCCGCTGCGCCCGGGAGATCTCGTGGCGCAGGAAGGCCGCCCCGCGCACCCGCCGCCGCGCCGCCGGGCGCTGCTCCGGCTCGCTCTCCAGCAGCGCCCGCGACTGCCGGACCCGCAGCTTGTGCATCTGCCGGTAGGTCTCGGCGGTCTGCTCGTCCACCAGCCCGTCCGACAGCAGCTCGTCGATCCGGGTCAGCGCGGACCGCCCCATGGCGACCTCCGCCGAGGCGACCTCCGCCCGGTGCCCCTCCTCCTTGGGCACGCCCAGTCGGCGCAGCACCAGCGGCAGCGTGGTGCCCTGCCCCACCAGGGTGGCCAGCACGACCGCCGCGGCCAGGAAGAGGAGCACGCTGCGGTCGGTGAACTCCTCCTCGCCGATGGACAGCGGCAGCGACAGCGCGATGGCCAGCGAGATCGCCCCGCGCATCCCGCTCCACCCGATGATGACCCGGTCGCGCACCGACCCCGGGTCCATGCCCAGGCGCCCCGGCAGGTAGCGCATCACCGGGGTCACCCAGATCTGCCACACCAGCCGCACCAGCACCGCCGTCGCGATCACCGCCACCGCGCCGAACACCAGGTGCCCGGTCGGCACCCCGGCCACGCCCTCGAACACCTCGTGCAGCTGCAGCCCGAGCAGCACGAACAGCACCGACTCCAGCAGCATCACCAGCCCCTGCCACACCGTGCGCCCGGTGACCCGCACCCGGGGCGGCAGGATGCCCTCACCCCGCGTCCCCAGGTAGAACCCGGCGACGACCGCGGCCAGCACCCCGGAGAACCCGAGCATCTCCGCGGGGATGTAGGCGACGAACGGGGTCACCAGCGACACCACGAGCTGGGTGTTGCCGTCGCGCAGCCGCCGCCGCGACCAGGTGATGGCCAGCGCCACCACCGCCCCGTAGGCGATGCCCCCCGCGACGACCTTCACCAGCTCCAGCGCCCCGGCCGCCGGGGTCAGCGGCGTGACCATCGCCGTGACGGCCAGGCTGAACAGGGTCAACGCGACCCCGTCGTTGATCAGGCTCTCGCCCTCCAGGACGGTGAGTACCCGGCGCGGCGCCCCCACCCGCTTGAGCACCGCCGACGCCGCCACCGCGTCCGTGGGCGCCACCGCCGCCCCCAGCGCGATCGCCGCCGGCCACGCCGTGTCGGGCAGGATCACGTAGGTGACCGCGGCGATGGCGAACGCGCTGACCAGCGTCATCCCCACGGCGAGCGCGATGATGGGCCGCGCCTCGGCGCGCATGTCCCGGGGCGAGGAGAAGAACGCCGCGTTGTAGATGAGCGGCGGCAGGAACACCAGCAGCACCACGTGCGGAGACACGTGGATCTCCCGCATCCCCGGCAGGAAGCTGACCGCGAACCCCAGCGCGACCAGCACGACCGCGTCCGGGACGCGCAGCCGCCCCGCGAGCGTCCGGCCCGCCAGCACCACCAGCACGATCAGCAGCCCCGCGAGGATGTACTCGTCGTCCGACATCGGCCCCCCTCAGCACCGTCGGACGCGCCCGGCCCGGACCGGCCGGACCGGGCGCGCGGTCAGCGCACCTCGATGAACGCCTCGGCCGGGCGCGGCGGCCGGTCGCGCGGCGGCGCCGCGGCGTGCCCCACCGCCACCGACCCCATGGGCCGCCAGTCGTCCGGCAGCTTCAGGACGCGGCGCACCACATCGGGGCAGAACATGGTGGACGACACCCACGCCGACCCCAGGCCCTCCATGGCCAGCCCGACCAGCAGGTTCTGCACCCCGGCGCCCATGGCGACGAGGAACATGGAGCGCTCGGCGTCGGCCCGCCGCTCGTCCGGGTAGGGGTGCGCGCCGTCGGCCACCAGGCACGGCACGACCAGGTACGGGGCGTTGCGCAGCACGTCGCCGCGGCGGACCCGCTTGGCGATGGAGGACTCGGAGAAGCCGTCGCGGCGCAGGTCGGCCACCCACGCGTCGCGCATGGCGTCGAGCAGCTCGGTGCGGACGTCGGCGGACTCCACCAGGACGAACCGCCACGGCGTGGTGTGGTGCGGGGCGGGCGCGGTGACCGCCACCGCGACCGCGCGGCGCACCGCCTCGGGGTCGACCGGGTCGGCGGTGAACTCGCGCACGGTCCGCCGGGCCGGGACGACGTCGCGCGAACCGTAGCGGAACAGGTCCTGGTCGGCGGGGCGCACCAGCGCGGCCGCCCCGGGCCCGTCGCCGTCGGTGACCAGGCGCCCCAGGCCGCGGACCACCGCCACCGGCACGCCCGACGCCTTGCCCTTGACCAGCTCGCCCGCCGACGCGATCTCGTCGGCCACCGCGGCCACGGTCACGTCGAGCACGTTGCCGTGGGTGTCGGTGGTGCCGCGCAGGTCGTGCAGCGGGTCGAGGCCCGCGGCGCCGATGGCGACGTCCACCTGCCCCGTGCGCCAGGGGCGGCCGAACGTGTCGCTCACCACGACCGCCACCCGCACGCCCGTGCGCTCCCGCAGCGCCGCGCGCAGCCGGCGCGCCGACGCGTCGGGGTCCTCGGGCAGCAGCAGCACCCGGCCGGGCTCGACGTTGGAGGAGTCGACCCCGGCCGCCGCCATGACCAGCCCGCTGCGGGTCTGCACGATGCGGGTGCTGCCCCGGCGGGCCACCACCCGGGCGGTCTCGGCGTCGACGGCGGCCTCGCGGTCGCCGACGACGATCCGCCCCTCGGCCTTGCTGACGATCTTGGACGTGACCACGAGCACGTCGCCGTCGGCGAGGCGGGCGGCGCCGGCGATCAGCGCGGCGAGGTCGTCGCCCGGCCGCACCTCCGGCAGGCCGGTCACCCCGCGCACGGTCAGTTCCGCCGGTTCCGCGGTCATCCGCGCCGTCCCTTCAGCTCCAGTGCCAGATCCAGGGCCGCGCGGGCGAGCGCCGCCGTGGCCTCCGGGTCGCTCATGTACAGGGGTCGGGAGCGCACCTCGACGCCCGCGACCTCGGTGCCGGCGTCGGCGTCGTCGACCAGCCACCCGTCGAGCAGGTCGGGCCCGTAGTGCTCGGCGACCGCCCGCGCGGTGGTCTCGACCCCGATGGCGGCCAGGCAGGCGTCGGCCATGCCGCGCACCGGCGCCCCGCCGATGATGGGGGAGACCCCGACCACGGTCGCCGCGGTCAGCGCGTCGCGGATGCCGGGCACGTTGAGGATGGACCCGACGCTGACCACCGGGTTGGACGGCGGCAGCAGCACGACGTCGGCCGCCGCGATCGCGTCGAGCACACCGGGCGCCGGGGCGGCGTCCTCGGCGCCCACGCCCACGATGGCGCGGGCGGGCAGCGCGGCGCGGTGCCGCACCCACCACTCCTGGAAGTGGATGGCGCGGGTACCGCCCGCGTCGTCGTCCACCACCACGTGGGTCTCGACCCGGTCGTCGGTCATGGGCAGCAGCCGGACGCCGGGGCGCCACCGCTCGCACAGCGCCTCGGTGACCGCCGACAGGGGGTAGCCGGCGGCCATCATCTGGGCGCGCACGATGTGCGTCGCGACGTCGCGGTCGCCCAGCCCGAACCAGGTGGGGCGCATGCCGTAGGCGGCCAGCTCCTCCTTGACGGTGAAGGTCTCGTCGGCCCGGCCCCACCCCTGGTCCTCGTTGATCCCGCCGCCCAGCGTGTACATGACGGTGTCCAGATCCGGACAGATCCGCAGGCCGAACAGGGTGATGTCGTCACCGGTGTTGCCGATGACCGTTATGGTCGGTTCGTTCTCCTGGTGGTCCGCTCCGCTTCCGAGCGCCGCCTGGAGGCCGCGCAGGAAACGGGCGCCACCGATACCGCCCGCCGGTACGACTATCCGCATGGGCTCAAGTCTGGCAGGCTGTCCGCGTATATGTGCCGCGCGCCCCGCGCATCCGCGGGGCGGCGGAGCGGTCGTCCGGCCGGCGGTACCGGCGGCGCCCGCCCGGATCCCGCACGGCACACCGCGCCCGCAGCGGCGGCGCCCCACCGGGCGACCCCTACCGCCCGGCTCCCCCCGGCCGCGCCGCGCGGCCCGCGCGCGATTCACCCGACCGACCGACGATATGCCAAGCTTCCACCGACGCGACGGCGAAGCAGCGGAGGGGAACCTCTCTTGAACAACGAAGCACTTGACCGCTTGCGGGTACCCGCCGCCTGGGCGCTGCTCGGCGCCGTTGGCGCGCACATGCTCGGCGGCCTCATCAACGTGTTCGGCACCGGCGGTGTCGGCGGCTCCGTCGCCGGCAACTTCTACAGCGACGGGTCGGAGCACTTCTTCAGCCCGGTCATCATCGGGCTGATCCTGGCCGCGGTCGCCCTGGTCGTCACCGCGCCGCGCAAGTCGTCGGTCAACCTGCAGATCGTGATCATCGCGATGGTGCTGACCGGCCTCGCGGCGCTGCTCGCCGTCGTGACCCTCATCATGGGCTTCGTCTGGTCCGGCGAGCTGGGCGAGATGGCCACCGGCTTCAGCAACCTGTTCGTCGTGGCCGGGCAGCTGGCCGTCGTCGTCTTCGCGGGGCTGTTCCTGCTGCGCGTCCTCAACGACCCCGTGCGCGTCCCGCGCTCCGCCCCGCAGTTCGGCCAGCAGGGCTTCGCCCCGCAGACCGGCGCCCAGCAGTCCTTCGCCCCGCAGACCGGGGCGCAGCAGTCCTTCGCGCCGCAGGCGCAGCAGGGCTACGCCCCCACCGGCGGGCAGCCGGCCTACCCGCAGCAGGACTGGTCGGCCCAGCAGGCGCAGGCCGGCTACACCGACCCGGCGCAGCAGGGCCAGGCGGGCTACACCGACCCCGGCCAGCAGGCGCAGCAGGGCTACGCCGCCGACCAGACCCAGCAGGGCTACCCGGCCGACCAGTCCCAGCAGGGCTACACCCAGCAGCAGGGCTGGCCGCAGGGCCAGGAGGGCTACGCCGCCGGCACCGGCCAGGAGGGCTACCAGCAGGGCTACACCGCCACCGGCGGGCAGCAGGGCTACGACTGGCAGCAGCAGGCGCAGCAGCCCCAGCAGGACCAGCAGCAGTACGACTGGCAGCAGGGCCAGCAGGGCCAGGCCGGCTACACCGACCCGGGCCGGCAGGCGCAGCAGCAGGGCTGGGACCCCTACGCCCAGCAGCAGGGCCAGCAGCACGGCTACACCACCACCGGCGGGCAGCCGTCGTACGGCCGGCAGTACGACCCGTCGGCCTACGGGACCCCGGCCGGCACCGAGGGCGAGCAGGGCGGCGACCACCGCCAGGACACGCCCGGCGGGTCCTACTACTCCGACGACCAGCGCGCCGCCGACCCCAACCGGCCGCAGACCGGCCCGCAGTACGGCGGTCAGTACGGCTCCGGCTACGGCGAGTCCTACGGCTCTGACCAGGGCGGACAGGCCGGAACCGACCCGTCGGCGGGCCAGCAGGGCTGGTACGGCAACGACGACCGCCGCTGACCCCGGGAGCCCCCCGGCGCCCTTTGGATACTCCGGATAAATGCGTGGTAATCCCCTGAACGACCTCAGGTGGACGGCCGTTGGCCGTTTGTTACATGATATTCAGGGGATTACCACGCAGCGCGCTTGACGTATCGCGAGCCGCGCGCGTGTAATTTCACTGGTGAGATTCCACCTCCCCGGGGGTCGAATGGGGAGGTCATCTAGGGGGGCAATAGGAGGTGCGCATGAGCGAGGTCATCCCGCTGGCGCACGGCGCAGACGAAGATCTGGGCTGGCAGGAGCGTGCCCTGTGTGCGCAGACCGATCCCGAGGCGTTCTTCCCCGAGAAGGGCGGCTCCACACGGGAGGCGAAGAAGGTCTGCCTGTCATGCGAGGTACGGGCGGAGTGCCTGGAATACGCGCTGGAGCACGATGAACGCTTCGGCATCTGGGGGGGACTCTCCGAGCGCGAGCGCCGCCGGCTGAAGAAGGCCGTCGGCCAGGATTTCGATTTCCTGACCGACATGCTGTAGCCGGGCGTACGACACACCACGTGCGCGCCCCCGGGTCCACACCCGGGGGCGCGCACGCGTGTCCGGCCCCGTCCGCCCCGGCGGCTCCCAGCGCACCGCCCCCGCCGGGTGGCGTAGGGTGATCTGCCGATGGCGGCCGACCCCCCACTCCGGCCGCCTGGGCCCACACCCCGAACCCCCGAGAGCGAACCCCAGCCGTGCTACCCCTGGACCCCGCTCGCCACATCGTCACGGCGGTGATCGTCACCCACGACGGTGCCCGATGGCTGCCCGAGACGCTGGAGGCGGTCCGCGAGCAGTCGCGCCCGGTGCAGCGCGTGGTCGGCGTCGACACCGGCAGCCGCGACCGCAGCGGGCGCATCCTCGGCGAGTTCATCGCGCCCGACGCGATCGCCTCGCTGCCCCGCCGCACCGGCTACGGCGACGCCGTGCGCGCCGCGCTCGACCTGCCCCGCGCCCGCGCGCCGTTCCCCGGCGCCGCCCCCGACGCCACCGAGTGGATCTGGCTGGTCCACGACGACTGCACCCCCGACCGCGACGCCCTCCAGCACCTCCTCCTCGCCGCCAACGACGACCCGCGCGCCGCCGTCCTCGGCCCCAAGCTGCGCGACTGGTTCGACCGGCGGCTGCTCATCGAGGTCGGCGTCACCATCGACGGCGCCGGCCGCCGCGAGACCGGGCTCGAACCCCGCGAGTTCGACCACGGCCAGCACGACGGCACCCGCCAGGTCCTCGCCGTCTCCAGCGCCGGGATGCTCGTCCGCCGCGACGTGTGGGACCGGCTCGGCGGCTTCGACCCGCTGCTGCCGATCTTCCGCGACGACATCGACTTCTGCTGGCGGGTGGGCGGAGCGGGCCACCGCGTCCTCGTCGTCACCGACGCCGTCGCCTACCACGCCGAGGCCGCGGCCCGGCGGCGGCGCCGCATCGCGGCCGCCGCCGACCACCCGCGCCGGCTCGACCGCCGCAACGCCATGTTCGTGCTGCTGGCCAACCTGCCGTTCGGCGGTATGGCCGCCGCGTTCGCGCGCAACTCGATCGCCTCGCTGCTGCGCGTGCTGATGTACGTCGTGGCCAAGCAGCCCGCCAACGCGCTGGACGAGGCCGTCGCCATCACCTCCGTCTACGTGATGCCGCTGCGGCTGATCCGCGCCCGGTTCCGGCGCCGCCGCAACCGGCGGCGCACCTACAGCGCCATCCGGCCGTTCCTGGCGCGCGGCGTCGCCCTGCGCCAGTTCACCGACATGACCGCCAACGTGCTGACCGGCTCCACGCGCGTCCTCGACACCCCCGGCCGCCACCAGGCGGTCCTCGCGCCGCCGCGTGCCGAGGACGACGACCCGCTGCGCGACGACCAGACCCTGCTGCGCCGCGCCCTCACCCACCCCGGGGTGCTGCTCGTCGCCGCGCTGACCGCGGTCACCGTGGTGGCCGAGCGCTCCCTGCTGTTCGGCGAGGGGCTGGGCGGCGGCGCCCTCGCCCCGGTGTGGGGCGGCGCGGCGGACCTGTGGGACCTCTACCTGTCGGGCCGGCCCCCCGTGGGCGCCGGCGCCGCCTCGCCCGCGCCGCCCTACGTCGGCCTGCTCGCGCTGCTGTCGACCCTGGCGTTCGGCAAGCCGTGGCTGGCGGTCACCGTCATCCTCCTCGGCTGCGTCCCCCTCGCCGGGTTCACCGCCTACCTGCTGGCCCGCCGGGTGCTGCACGCCAAGGCCGCCCAGGTGTGGATGGCCGGCTCCTACGCGCTGCTGCCCATGGCCACCGGCGCCGTCGCCCAGGGCCGCCTCGGCACCGCCCTGGTGCACGCGCTGCTGCCCGTCCTGGGCATCCTCGCCACCAGGATCATCACGCTGCCGCCGCGCGGGTCGCGCCGCGCCGCCTGGGCGCTGGCCCTCTTCCTCGCCATCGGCACCGCGTTCGTCCCCCTGGTGTGGCCGCTGGCCCTGGTCACCGGGCTGCTCGTGGTGGTGGCGTTCGGCCACGTGGGGCGGCGCCTGCACATCAGCGTCGCCATCGCCCTGGGCGTCCCGCTGCTCCTGCTGCTGCCGTGGTCGCTGGACCTGCTGCGGCACCCCTCGATGTGGCTGCTGGAGGCCGGGCTGCACCGGCCCGAGCTGTCGGCCCCCGCCCCGGCGGCGTACGAACTGCTGATGCTCTCGCCCGGCGGCCCCGGCGGGCCCCCGGTCTGGGTGACCGGCGGGTTCCTCCTCGCCGCCCTGGGCGCGCTGCTCCTGCTGCGCCGCCGCATGCTCGTCGCCGTGGGCTGGTGCATCGCCCTGTTCGGCATCCTCGTCGCGATCGTCGTCAGCCGGATCGTGGTCGAGCCCTACTACGGCGGGCCGCCCGCCCCCGCCTGGCCCGGCGTGGCGCTCGCCTTCGCCGCCACCGCCATGCTGCTGTCGGCGGCCACCACCGCCCAGTCCTTCGGGCAGATGTGGCGGCTCGGCGGGGCCCGCCGCTGGTCCGCGGCCGGCGCGGCCGCCCTGGCGCTCACCACCCCGCTGTCGGCGGCGGCCGTGTGGATGTGGAACGGCGTCGACGGCCCGCTGTCGGGCGACGCCGGATCCACGGTCCCGGGGTTCCTGGAGGCCGTCGGCGACGACGGCACCGGCGCCCGCACCCTGGTGGTGACGCCCGCCGACGGCGCCGTCCGCTACAGCGTGCTGCGCGGCGCCGAACCCCGCATCGGCGAGGAGCAGGTGCCCGCGGGCGGCCCGGTCGCCGACGACCTCGACCGGCTGGTCGCCGGGCTCGCGGGCGGCCGCGGCGGCGACGAGGCCGGCGACCTCGCCGCCCGGGGCATCGGCTACGTGCTGCTGCCGCGCCCCGAGGTCGGCACCGACGCCGACGTCACCATGGTCGACACCTTCGACGGGGTCCCCGGCCTGTCCCGGGTGCTGCTCACCGACGCGTTCGCGCTGTGGCGGACCGACGAGGCCACCGGGCGGCTGCGGGTGGTCGGCGACGGCCCCGCCGCCGTCCTCACCACCGGCCCCGGCGGCACCGCCGCCGAGGTGCCCGCCGGGGCCGAGGGCCGCACCCTCGTCCTCGCCGAGCCCGCCGACGCCGGCTGGACCGCCACCCTGGACGGCACCGAGCTGGCCGCCGAACCCACCGCGGCGGGCCTGCAGGGCTTCGCCCTGCCCGCCTCCGGCGGCCGGGTCGAGCTGGCCCGCGCCGACACCGCCCACCGGGCGTGGCTGACCGCCCAGGCGCTGCTGCTCGCGGTCACCGTCGTCATGGCGCTGCCCGGGGTGCGCACCGAGGAGGAGATCCGCGAGCAGGAGTCCCGGCCCGCGCCGCGCCCCCGCTCGCTGCGCTCCCGGCTGCGCTCCACCGGCGAGCGCGCGGTCCGCACCGGCCCGCGCGGCGTCCGCCGGGGCCGCCGCGGCCGCGGCTCCCGCAGGAAGGGGAACACGTCGTGAGGCTCATCGTCGAGAACCGGTTCGCCCTGCTGGGCCTGGTCCTCGTGGCGCTCACCGCGCTGTTCGGGGTCGCCCACGTCACCCGCGGCGTCGGCACCGACCCCGGCGCCGACACCACCCCGCCCGAGGCGGCCCCGGTGGAGTCCGCGCTGCGCGTGTGCCCCCCGCCCCAGGGCGGCGACCGCGACTCGACGCTGGCCGGGTTCACCCCCGCCGGGTCCGCGTCCGAGGGCGCGCTCACCGTCACCGAGAACACCGCCGGTGCGACCGAGCTGGGCACCGCCGAGCAGACCGGGCGGCAGTGGACCCTCGACACCGGCGACGCCGAGCGGCACACCGTGGTGCGCGCCGAGGGCGCCCTGGCGTCCGGCCTGGAGGCCGCGCAGACCACCGTCGGCGACGACGGCCCGCACACCACCGCCGTCCGCTGCGCCGAACCCGGCATCAGCACCTGGTTCACCGTGCCCGGCGGCGACGAGCTGGAGGGCCTGCGGCTGCTGATCGCCAACGTCGACGCCACCCCCGCGACCGTCAACGTCGACCTGTACGCCACCGACGGCCCCGCGTCCTCCGCCGACACCCGCGGCGTCGCGGTCGACCCCCACGGCGAGGCCGAGATCGACCTGGGCGCCCTGGTGGACGGCACCGGCTCGGTCGCCGTGCACGTGCGCACCAACGCCGGCCGGGTGGCGTCCTCGCTGTTCGCCGAGCGCACGGACGAGGGGGCCGACTGGGTGCCGCCCACGGCCGCCCCCGCCGAACGCCACGTCATCCCGGCCGTCCCGGACGGCGGCGGCACCCGCCGGCTCATCGTCGCCGCCCCCGGCGACGACCCCGTCACCGCGTCGCTGCGGGTGATCACCCCCGAGGGGGAGGCCGAGCACGAGGACCTGTCCGACCTGAGCGTGCCCCCCGCCGCGGCGAGCAGCCGCGGCATCACCGCCGCCCTCGGCGAGGAGCCCGGCACCGTGGTGGTCGAGGCCGACCGGCCGGTGGTGGCCGGGGTCGTCATGGAGCGCGCCGACGGCGACGACACCGCGTACGCGAGCGCGGTGCCCCCGCTGGCCGGCCCGCTCGACACCCGCGCCGTCCTGCCCGGCGTACCCGACGGCGCCGGCGCCCAGCTGGCCCTCACCGCGCTCGACGGCCCCGCGTCGGCGGTGGTCACCCCGGTCGGCGCCGAGGGCGCGGCGGGGGAGCCGGTGGTGGTGGAGGTCGAACCCGGACGGGTGGTCGTGCCCGAGGTCGACGCCCCGGACAGCGGGTACACGCTGGTGGTCGAGACCGACCCCGGGTCGTCGCCGCTCTACGCCGGGCAGGTGCTCACCCGGGGCTCCGGCGGCGACCGCGGCACCGCCGCCCGGCCGGCGCCGCCCGCCCCGGCCGAGGTGCTGCTGCCGCACGCCGACGACAGCCTGACGGCCGTGGTGCCCTGAGGGACCACGGGAGCGGTGCGGAAGAGGAGGGAAAGGGCGATCCGGGCGCGGCGGACACGCCCCCGGCCGCGCGCACGCGGCGCCGGCCGGGCGGCCCGGACGGGGCGCCCGCCGGGATCAGGTCTCGGGGTCGACGGTCTCGGGTTCCAACCCCAGCAGGTTGGCGACCTCCTCGACCACGGTGTCGTAGACCAGGAGGGCCATCTCCTCGGGGTCCTTGGTGCGGATCTCGACCGGACGGCGGTAGACGATGATGCGCGCCTGCCCGGCCCGCGCGGACTCCAGGCGCGAGAACGGGATGCCGTCGTCGGCGGTGACACCCGGGGGGACCTGCGGGACGTCCTCGACCAGGAACTCCACGTTGGCGAGTTCGCGTGCCCACACGCGTTCGAGGCGTTCGACGGCGTCGAGGACGAGGTCGTCGAAGACCTGCGCCCTGGTGCGGGCGATCGGGATCTCGGGCGGCGCCAAGGGGCCGCGGAGCCCGCGGCCCCGGCGGTCTCGGCGTCGTACTCGTTGGCGTTCGGCTTGAGCCCGGTGAAGGTGCACTCGTCGCACGGTTCGAGACTATGCCATCCGCGGGTTTCGTGCAGCCCCGGCACGGGTGCGGGATCGCCCGGGTGCCGCCGCGTCCGGTGACACGCGTCCGGACACATCGGGTCGATGCTGGCGCCGGGCCGGGGAAGGGCCTAAAGTCAATGCCCGTGAGCGTTGTCCGACGCTGCTCGCGTACCGCGTGCAGGCAGCCAGCAGTCTTCACGCTCACCTATGTCTACGCCGACTCCACGGCGGTGCTCGGTCCGCTCGCCGCCTACGTCGAGCCCCACTGCTACGACCTCTGCGCCATGCACGCCGAGCGCCTCACCGCGCCCCGCGGCTGGGAGGTCGTCCGGCTGCCCGCCGACAACACCACGGGCGGGCCCGGCAGCGACGACCTGGAGGCGCTGGCCAACGCGGTCCGCGAGGCCGCCCGGCCGCCCGCCGCCAAGCACCACCCCGTCGGCCAGGGCGTCGAGACCCACCGCCGCGGCCACCTGCGCGTCGTCAAGTCCGAGCCGCAGCGCCCCGACACCCAGCCGCCCGCGCGCCCGTCGCGCGACGCCTGACCCGCGGCCCACCTCGCCCGTCTTGTAGTTTGGTACTTCGCGGGCGCCGTGGCGGTGCCGACCGCGCTCGGGCGCGGCGGACGCGCCGGAGCCGCCCGGGAACCGTCGACGAATCGAACCGGAGCAGCTCGTGGGTGACCTCGGTCAGATCTTCAAGGCGTACGACGTCCGGGGCGTCGTCCCGGACACCCTCGACGCCGGCACCGCCCGGGCCATCGGCGCCGGGTTCGCCCGCGTCGTCGGCGGCGCGGACGGCGCACGGCGGATCGTCGTCGCCTACGACATGCGGCCCTCCTCGCCGGAGCTGGCCGCCGCGTTCGCCGAAGGCGCCACCGGGCAGGGCCTGGACGTCGTCCTGGCCGGGCTCGGCTCCACCGACATGCTCTACTTCGCCTCGGGCCTGCTCGACGTGCCCGGCGCCATGTTCACCGCCAGCCACAACCCGGCCCAGTACAACGGCATCAAGATGTGCCGGGCCGGCGCCGCGCCCATCAGCGCCGAGACCGGCCTGGCCGACGTCCGGCGGTACGCCGAGGAGGGTGTGCCCGCCCACGACGGCCCGGCCGGCACCATCACCGAGCGCGACCTGCTGACCGAGTACGCCGCGCACCTGCGCTCGCTGGTCGACCTGTCCGGGAGCCGCCCGCTGACCGTGGTGGTCGACGCCGGCAACGGCATGGGCGGCTACACCGTCCCGGCCGTCCTCGGCGACCAGCACCTCGACCCGCTGCCGCTGCGCATCGACCCGCTCTACTTCGAGCTGGACGGCACCTTCCCCAACCACCCGGCCAACCCGCTCGACCCCGACAACATCGTCGACCTCCAGGCGCGGGTGCGCGAGATCGGCGCCGACATCGGCCTGGCGTTCGACGGCGACGCCGACCGCTGCTTCGTCGTGGACGAGAACGGCGACCCCGTCCCGCCGTCGGCCATCACCGCGCTGGTGGCGGTGCAGGAGCTCGCCAAGGAGCCCGGCGCCACCGTCATCCACAACCTCATCACCTCGCTGGCGGTGCCCGACATCGTCCGCGAGCACGGCGGCAACCCCGTGCGCACCCGGGTGGGCCACTCCTTCATCAAGGCCACCATGGCCGAGACCGGCGCCATCTTCGGCGGCGAGCACTCGGCGCACTACTACTTCCGCGACTTCTGGCGGGCCGACACCGGCATGCTCGCGGCCATGCACGTGCTGCGCGTCCTGGGCGCCGACTCCCGCCCGCTGTCCGAGATCACCGCCGAGTACAGCCGCTACGCGGCCTCGGGCGAGATCAACTCCGAGGTCGCCGACCAGGCCGGGCGCACCGCCGCCGTCGAGGCCGCCTTCGCCGACCGCGAGGGCGTCACCACCGACCACCTCGACGGGCTGACCGTCACGCTCCCCGGCGGCGCCTGGTTCAACCTGCGCGCCTCCAACACCGAGCCGCTGCTGCGGCTCAACGTCGAGGCGCCCGACCAGGACGCCATGGCCCGGCTGCGCGACGAGGTCCTCGCGATCGTCCGCGCCTGACCACCCCGCCCGTACCCGACCACCCCGAACGCGAGAGGCCGACATGAACCCGAAGATCGACGACTGGCTGCTGGAGATCCTGGCCTGCCCGCAGAGCAAGGCCCCCCTGCGTCTCGACGCCGAGGCCCAGGAACTCGTCTGCGACGAGAGCGGCCTGGCCTACCCCATCCGCGACGGCATCCCCGTCCTCCTCGTCGACGAGGCCCGCAAGGTCGGCTGACACCCGGCCCCGGCCGCGGGAGGGAGCACCCCATGGCGCCGCTGTTCGACGAGCGCAGGCTGGACGACCCGGCGGCGGGCGGCGGCCTCGTGCGCGGCCGCGCCTCGGCCGCCGCGCGGCTGCGCACCGGGCGGTCGCTGGCCGCCGAGTCCGGTGTGCGGCACATGGCCGACGACGGCCGGCCCCGCTCCCTCGTGGTCGTCGGCACCGGCACCGCCGCCCACGCCGGCGACATGGCCGCCGCGGTCCTCGGCTCCGGATGCCCGGTACCGGTCGTCACGGTGCGCGACTACCGGCTGCCCGGCTGGGTCGCCGGGCACGATCTGGTGGTCGCCGTCGCGTCCACATCCGGCCAGGCGGCCGAACGCACCGCCCGCGTCGCCGCCGACGCGGTGCGGCGCGGCTGCCGGTTCCTCGCCATCGGCCCGGTCGGCGGCCCGCTGGCGCCGCTCGCCGAGCAGGCGCGCGCCCCGCACATCGGGCTGCCCGAACCGGCCGACCCCGCCGACCTCCCGTGGGGCCCGGCGGCCGCCCTGCTCACCGCGGCGTCGGCGGTCGGCCTGGGCGACCTCGCCGACGACGGCCACGAGGCCGCCGCCGCCCGGCTGGAGGCGGTCGCCGCGGCGTGCCGCCCCGACGCCGAGACCTGGGAGAACCCCGCGAAGTCGCTGGCCGTCGACCTCGCCGGGACGCTGCCCGTCATCTGGGGCGCCACCCCGGTCGCCGCCGCGGCGGCGCGCTACTTCGCCTCCCAGGCCATGGCGGTGGCCCGTTATCCTGCCGTGTGCGGACGGCCGCCGGACGCGCTGTTCGACCAACTCGCCGCCACCGACGGACCGTTCGGCGGCGCCGGGCCCCGCTCGATCTTCGACGACCCCGACGAGGACGGCGGGACGCGGCTGCGCCTGGTCCTCCTGCGCGACCCCGCGGAACCCCCCGAGGCCGCCGCCGACCTGGCCGACGCGGCCGCCGCCGCGCGCGCCCGCGGCGTGGATGTGAGCGAGCCCGCGGCACCGGACGGCCACGCGTGGGAACGCCTGGCCGGTTTGATCGCTCTAACCGATTACGCCACTGTGTACCTTGCCGTGGCGTATGGCGCGATCCGCTGATGACCCGCTAACCCCTACCCTTGGTCGTGCGCTGACGCCAACCACGACCGCTCTGGAGGAGACTGATGCCCGGTCCCGAGTCGCTGTCGCCGAGCGATCCCACCGCTTTCGGCGACTACAGCGTGGTCGGACGCCTGGGGAAGGGCGGACAGGGGGTGGTGTACCTCGCCCGCGACGGCGAGGGCGAGGAGTACGCGATCAAGGTCCTCAACGACCAGTGGTCGCAGGACGACGACCTGCGCAAGCGCTTCGAGAAGGAGGTGCGGGCGGCGCAGAAGGTCGCGTCGTTCTGCACGTCGGCCATCCACGAGGCCAACCTCGACGACGACCCGCCCTACGTCGTCAGCGAGTACGTGCCGGGCCCCTCCCTCCAGGAGGCCGTCGCCACCAACGGCCCGCACAAGGGCGCGGCGCTCCAGCGGCTCGCCGTCTCCACCGCGACGGCGCTCGTGGCCATCCACCAGGCGGGCATCGTCCACCGCGACTTCAAGCCGGGCAACGTCCTCCTCGGCCCCGACGGCCCGCGGGTGATCGACTTCGGCATCGCGCGCGTGGTCGACGGCACCGCCACCATGACCAACTCGATCGTCGGCACGCCCTCCTACATGGCGCCGGAGCAGATCGAGGGCCAGAACATCACCGACAAGGTCGACATCTTCGCCTGGGGCTGCGTCATGGCGTTCGCCTCCACCGGCAACGCCCCGTTCGGCACCGACAGCGTGCCCGCCGTGGTGCACCGCGTGGTCAGCGCGCCGCCGTCGCTCGACGGCGTCCCCGACAGCCTGCGCCCGGTGGTCGAGACCTGCCTGGACAAGGACCCCGCCCGCCGGCCCAACGCCCAGACGCTGCTGATGCGGCTGCTCGGCCACGACACCTCCGCCACCTCGCCGTCCACCGACGAGGTGGTGCGCCAGGGCGAGCGCGCCGCCGAGGTCCGCCCGCCGAGCGGCCCGCAGACCCCGCCCCCGGCGCGTGCCCCGATGACCCCCAGCGGCCCGCAGACCCCGTTCCCCTACGGGCCCGGCTCGGGTGCGCAGCGCCCGGTCACCGGCCCGCAGCAGGGCGGGTACCGGCCGCCGCCCCCGCACATGGGCCCGCAGATGCCCGGCCACAACCTCACCGGCGGGCACCCCGGCATGCACGGCCGCCGGCCGCCGGTCACCGGCCCGGCCACCATGGGCCCCAACTCGATGTACCAGGGGCGCGGCGTGCCCGCCCCGCAGCAGCGCCCGGCGCCGCCCGCGCCGCAGGCCCCCGCTCCGCCGTCCGACCCGCTGCTGTCGCAGGGCTGGGTCGTGCCCGCGGTGCTCATCGTCATCATCATCCTGGTGCTCGTCCTGGTGCTGGTCTCCCTGGGCTGACCCGCCGACGGGCACCGGGCGGTCAGCGCAGCGCCGCCGTGAGGTGCCCGACGGCGCGGGCCACGGCGTCGTCGGCGAACGCCTCGACCTGGGGCCAGCGCTCGCCCGCGCAGTCGGTGGGCAGCAGCGTGACGCAGTCGGTGCACGCCGGGTCGAGTACGTCGGCCGCGCCGTCGTCGGTGGTCAGCCAGGCGTCGGCGGTCACCGCGAGGACCCCCGACGGCGGGGCGCCCACGTCGTGGACGGACACCAGCAGCCGCAGCATGCCGCCGTCGAGGTCGACGTCGATCGACGCCCACCAGCAGCCGGGTCCGGGCGTTACCAGGACCCGCTGCGCCGCGGCGTCGCACTGCTCGCGGGTGGCGGCGGAGTCGGCGGTGCCCGCGGCGACCGCGATGCGCGCCTCGGGTTCGATCTCGCGGAACACCATCCGCAGCGAGTCCGACCGGTCGCGGAGGTGGTCGAGCAGCCGCCGGTGCAGCGCCACCGCCAGCGACGTCGGGCGCGGCGGCGCGGGCCCGGTGGACTTGGCCGGCCGGCTCAGCCCGGCGCGCATGGCCGCGGCGGCCATGTCGGTGATCAGGCCCACCGCGCGGACGAACGGGTCGGCGGCGGGCCCGGTGCGCTGCGGGCCGGCCAGCCGGTGGTCGAGGGCGAGCGGCGGGTAGCCCGACCGCATCAGCGACAGGGTGGCCAGTGCCCACGGCAGCGGGCGCAGGAGCGGTTCGGGGCCCGCCGGGCGGTCGGCGGCGGGGGCGGCGCGCTCGGCGCGGCGCAGCTCCTCGGCGCCGGTGAGCAGCAGGTGGGCCGCGCGCACCACGGGATGGGCCTCGACGGCGGCGGCCGCCGCCAGCACCGCGCCCGTGTCCGGCGCCCCGGGCACCGGCGGGTCGAGGTCGGGCAGGGAGCGGGCCAGGCCCCCCAGGTAGTCGGCGGTGAGCCGCTCGCCGGCCCGCCACACGGCGGCGGTCGCGATGAGGGCGTCCGCCTCGGCGCGCTCGCGGGCGGGGTCGGCGGGGGCCGCCGCGGCGGCGCGCAGCTCCCGGACGTGCCGCCGCAGCAGGGCGTCGCGGCCCTCGGCGACGGTATCGCCCGGCTGGTGCCGGCGGCGGGCCGACCACACCTCGTGCAGCCGGTCGAGGTCGGCGAGCCGCCGTCGCACGGGGGCGGGCAGGTGGTCGGTGGCGAGGGCGCGTCCGTGTCGGATCTCCACGTCTAGCACCGTAGCCAGCCGGAGGGCGGATAAAACCCTGAACGCCGCGTTCCATCGCGGAACGCCGGAAAGCGGGCGGGCGGCCGGGCCGTGGCCCGGGGTTCAACTGCGGTATCCCCGCCCGTAACACCGGTACGGCAGCATGGCCCGGCGGCGACCGCGCCCGCCGCCACCGGCCGGGCGGCACGGCCCCCGGGCGGCCCGCACGCCGGCCCGCGCAGCGGACGCCGCCCCCTGCCCGACATCCCCGCCGTCCCGGTGGTCCCGCGGCGGACCCCGGTGTTCACCCCCGCCGCCGCCCAGGCGCGGCGCGGAACGGACGGCGCGCACTAGTGAGGTGGCCGCACCGTGCAGTCCTCCCCCGCCGGAACCCGCCCGGCCCCGCCCGACGGCGCCCCCGCGCCGGCCCGCCGGCCCACGCCGCGCCGCCCCGAGATCCAGGGGCTGCGGGCGGTCGCCGTGCTGCTCGTGGCCGTCTACCACATCTGGCTGGGCCGGGTCTCCGGCGGCGTCGACGTGTTCCTGATGCTGACCGGCTTCCTCATCACCGGGTCGCTGGTGCGCGCGGTCGAGCGGACCGGCCGGGTGGACGCAGCCGCGTTCCTCACCCGGCTGGCGCGCCGGCTGCTGCCTGCGGCGTCGGTGGTGCTGGCCGGGGTGCTCGTCGCCGCGTACCTGTTCCTGCCGGAGGACCGCTGGCGGAACACCATCGGCGAGGTGGTCGCGGCCGCGCTCTACGCGGAGAACTGGCGGCTGGCCCTGGACTCCGTCGACTACCTGGCCCAGCACACCGCCGCCAGCCCGGTCCAGCACTTCTGGTCGCTGTCGATCCAGGGCCAGTTCTACCTGCTGTGGGCGGTGCTGATGGCGGCCGTCGCGTGGACGGCGAAGCGGCGCGGGTGGCCGGTGCGGCGGGTGGCGCTGGGCGCGCTGGGCTCGGTTTTCGCGGTCTCCCTGGCCTACTCGGTGGTGACGACCGCCACCCGCCAGCAGTGGGCGTACTTCGACACCGGGGCGCGGCTGTGGGAGCTGGCACTGGGCGGCGCGCTCGCGCTCCTGCTCCCGCACCTGCGCCTGCCCCGGCGGCTGCGGGTGGTGCTCGGCTGGGCCGGGCTGGCGGCGCTGGTGTCGTGCGGGCTGCTGCTCCAGGTGTCGACGCTGTTCCCCGGCTACGTGGCGCTGTGGCCCACCCTCGCCGCCGCGCTGGTGATCGTGGCGGGCACCACGGACTCGCGGGTGGGCGCCGACCGGCTGCTGTCCTGGCGCCCGCTGCACTACATCGGGGACATCTCCTACGCGCTCTACCTGTGGCACTGGCCGATCCTCGTGTGCTACCTGTCGGTCACCGACCGGACCGTGCCGAGCCTCACCGGCGGGTGCGCCGTCCTGGGCCTGTCCCTGGTGCTGGCGGCGGCCACGACCCGGCTGACCGACGCGGGGGTCGACCGGTTCACCCGCGAGCGCGCCACGCGCACCTGGTCGCTCGCCGCGGGGCTGGTGTTCCTGCTGCCGGTGCTGGGGGGCGCGACGGCGTGGTCGGTCTACCTGGCCGAGCAGCAGCGCGAGCGGGAGGCGTTCGTGTCCGACCCGGGGAACTACCCGGGCGCGGCCGTGCTCGCCGACGGCGGGAGCGGGCGCGCGCCGCGCGAGCTGCCGGTGTACCCGGCGCCGGCCGACGCCGCGCAGGACGTGCCGGAGACCTACGCCAACGGCTGCAACCAGGGGATCACCGACTCCACCGTGCTGACCTGCGCGTTCGGGTCGGACACCCCCGAGCGCACCATCGCGCTGGTGGGCGGGTCGCACGCGGCGCACTGGCAGCCCGCGCTGGCGCGCATCGCCGAGGAGAACGACTGGCGGCTCGTCAACATCATCAAGGGCGCCTGCCTGTTCACCGACCTGCCGCAGACCTACAAGGGCGCCCCCTACACCGCGTGCGCGGACTGGAACGAGGGGGTCCTCGCCGAGCTGGCCGAGCTGCGGCCGGACGCGGTGGTCACCACCGCGACCAGCACCAGCATCGACGACGTCGCCGGCTTCGGCGGCGAGGTGGTCGTCGACGGCTACCTGGAGCGGTGGCGGGAGCTGGACGCCATGGGCATCGACGTGGTGGCGATCCGCGACACCCCGCGCCTCGGCTTCGACACCGCCGAATGCGTGGCGGAGCGGGGGGCGGCCGCGTGCTCGGGCCCGCGGGCGGAGTCCCTGGCCGAGCACTCCCCGCTGGCGGACCTCACCGGGGTGCCGCCCAACGTGGGGTTCGTCGACCTCACCGACCTGGTCTGCCCGGAGGCCCAGTGCCCGGCGGTCGTCGGCAACGTCCTCGTCTACTGGGACGGCAGCCACTTCACCACCACCTACATGAACACCCTCGCCCCGGCCCTGGAGGACCGCATGCGCGCCGCCGCCGGCTGGTGAGGGCGGCCTGTGCCGTCCGAGAGGAGCCGGTGGCGGGTGCCCGGCCGGTCCGGGAGGGGGCGGCCGGGCTCCGCCGTCAGCCGGTGAGGCGCTTCTCGAACCAGTGCTCGGCGTAGGGGCCCGCGTTGTAGGGCGCGATCTCGGCGTACCCCTCGCGCGCGTACAGGGCGCGGGCCTCCACCAGGTCGTGGCGGGTGTCCAGGCGCACGGCGCGCGCCCCCAGGCCGCGCGCGGCCGCCTCGGCGCCGGCCAGCAGCCGCGCCCCGCCGCCCGCGCCGCGCGCGCCGGGGTGCACGAACAGCCGCTTGACCTCGGCGGTCGCGGCGTCGAGCCGGCGCACCCCCACGCAGCCCGCCACCCGGCCCCCGGAGCGGGCGAGCAGGAACACGCCGTGCGGCGGCACCAGGTCGTCGCTCGGGTCCTCGGCGAGGGCGGCGTCGACCTCGGCGGCGGTGGCGGGCCGGCCGTAGTAGCGGTCGGCCATCTCGGTGGTGTAGGCGCGCAGCACCGCCGCGGCTTCGGCGGAGTCGACGGCGGCGGGGGCGATGTCCCAGGAGAGGGCGGAGGGCGCGGTGGTCACCCGCCCATTGTGGCCCCGCGGCCCGCCGCCCGGGTCAGCGGGCGTCGCGGGAGCGCTGCTGGAGGAGGCGCAGCGCCTTCTGCTTCTCGAAATCCATCGCGCGGGCGGGCGGCGGGGCCAGCCGGCCGAGGCGCTCGCCGTAGGCGCGCACCCGCGCCAGCGTCGCGGGTTCGGCGAGCATCCGCAGCGCGAACGCCAGCGCGCCCGGCGCGATGTCGTAGGCGCGCTCCAGCTCCAGGCCCGCGGCGACGGTGCGCAGGTCCGCCTCGGAGAACCGCCGGTGCCGGTGGCCGCGCCCGGTGGGCCGCTCCTTGGTGGCCGGCAGCAGCCCCAGGCTCTCGCGGTAGCGCAGCATCCGCGGGCTGGTGCCCAGCCGCTCGGCGGCGGCCGAGATCGGCAGCCGCGCGCCCGCGCCGGACGCGGACGGGTCGGCGGGGGCGGGGGAGGCGGGGTCAGCGGCATCGGCCATGCACGCGACCCTAACCCAGCCGGAGCGCCGATCGCCCGAATCTGACACGCGGATGTCAATCTCGCCTCATCGGCGGTGCCCCCGCGCCGCACCCGGCCGTAGACTCGGTCCGGTCCCACCACGAGGAGAAATCGCGCATGTCCTTCGACTTCAAGGTCGCCGACCTGTCCCTGGCCGAGTTCGGTCGCAAGGAGATCCGGCTCGCCGAGCACGAGATGCCGGGCCTCATGGCCACCCGCGCCGAGTACGGCGCCGCGCAGCCCCTCAAGGGCGCGAAGATCATGGGCTCGCTGCACATGACCGTGCAGACCGCCGTCCTCATCGAGACCCTCACCGCCCTGGGCGCCGAGGTGCGGTGGGTGAGCTGCAACATCTTCTCCACCCAGGACCACGCGGCCGCCGCGGTCGTGGTCGGCCCGAACGGCACCGCCGACGACCCCCAGGGCGTCCCGGTCTTCGCCTGGAAGGGCGAGACCCTGGAGGAGTACTGGTGGTGCACCGAGCAGGCGCTCACCTGGCCCGGCGGCGAGGGCCCCAACATGATCCTGGACGACGGCGGCGACGCCACCATGCTCGTCCACAAGGGCGCCGAGTACGAGCAGGCGGGAGCGGTCCCCGACCCCTCCACCGCCGACAGCGAGGAGTTCGCGATCGTCCTCAAGCTCCTCCGCGACAGCGTCGCCGCCCACCCGCGCAAGTGGACCGAGGTCGCCGCCCGGATCAAGGGCGTCACCGAGGAGACCACCACCGGGGTGCACCGCCTCTACGAGATGCACCGCGACGGCAAGCTGCTCTTCCCGGCGATCAACGTCAACGACTCGGTCACCAAGAGCAAGTTCGACAACAAGTACGGCATCCGCCACTCGCTGCCGGACGGCATCATGCGCGGCACCGACGTCCTCATCGGCGGCAAGGTCGCCGTGGTCTGCGGCTACGGCGACGTCGGCAAGGGCTCCGCCGAGGCGCTGAGCGGCCAGGGCGCCCGCGTCATCGTCACCGAGGTCGACCCCATCAACGCCCTCCAGGCGGCCATGGACGGCTACCAGGTGACGGTGCTGGAGGACGTGGTCGAGACCGCGGACATCTTCATCACCACCACCGGCAACTTCAACATCATCACCGCCGACCACATGGCGCGGATGAAGCACCAGGCCATCGTGGGCAACGTCGGCCACTTCGACAACGAGATCGACATGGCCGGCCTGGCCAAGATCCCCGGCATCGTCCGGACCGAGATCAAGCCGCAGGTCCACGAATGGCGGTTCCCCGACGGCCACACCATCCTGGTGCTGTCCGAGGGCCGGCTGCTCAACCTGGGCAACGCCACCGGCCACCCGAGCTTCGTGATGTCCAACAGCTTCACCAACCAGGTCATCGCGCAGATCGAGCTGTTCACCAAGACCGACGAGTACCCCACCGACGTCTACGTCCTGCCCAAGCTGCTGGACGAGAAGGTCGCCCGCCTGCACCTCGACGCCCTCGGTGTCAAGCTCACCGAGCTCACCAAGGAGCAGGCCGCCTACATCGGTGTCGACGTGGCCGGGCCGTACAAGCCCGACCACTACCGGTACTAGGCCCGGGGGAGACCCCCTCCGCATGCCCGTACCCGAGCACGACGTCGCGGACCTCGGCCTCGCCCCGGCCGGGGTCCGCCGCGTGGCGTGGGCCGAGCACGCCATGCCCGCGCTGCGCGCGGTCCGCTCCCGGTTCGCCGCCGAGCGCCCGCTCGACGGCCTGCGGGTGGCAGCGTGCATGCACGTCACCGCCGAGACCGCGAACATCCTGCGCACCCTGCGCGCGGGCGGCGCCGAGGTGGCCCTGGCCGCCTCCAACCCGGTGTCCACCCAGGACGACACCGCGGCGGCCCTGGTCGCCGAGGACGGGGTGGCGGTGTTCGCCCGCGCGGGCATGGACCCCGACACCTACGACCGCAACCTCGTCACGGTGCTGTCCACCCGGCCGCACCTCCTCCTCGACGACGGCTGCGACCTGGTGAACATCGCCCACGACCGCCCCGACCTGCTCGCCGACGCCTTCGGCGGCTGCGAGCAGACCACCACCGGGGTCATCCGGCTGCGCCGCATGGCCGCCGAGGGCGCCCTGCGGCTGCCCATGGTCGCGGTCAACGACACCGCCACCAAGCGGATGTTCGACAACCGGTACGGCACCGGCCAGTCCACGATCGACGGCATCCTGCGCGCCACCAACACCATGCTGGCCGGGCGCACCCTCGTCGTCGCCGGGTTCGGCTACTGCGGGCGCGGCCTGGCCGAGCGGGCGCGCGGCATGGGCGCCCGCGTCGTGGTCACCGAGGTCGACCCGGTCAAGGCGCTCGACGCGGTCATGCAGGGCTACACCGTGCTGCCCATGGACGAGGCCGCCCCGGCGGGCGACGTCCTGGTCACCGTCACCGGCAACCGCGACGTCGTCCGCGCCGAGCACATCGCCTCGCTCAAGGACGGCGCCGTGCTGGCCAACTCCGGCCACTTCGACGTCGAGATCGACCTGCCCGCCCTGGAGGCGCTGGCCGTGGAGGTCCGGCGCGACGTGCGGCCCAACGCCGACGAGTACGTGCTCGCCGACGGCCGGCGCGTCGTGCTGCTCGCCGAGGGGCGGCTGGTCAACCTCGGCGCGGCCGAGGGCCACCCCGCAGCGGTGATGGACATGTCGTTCGCCGTGCAGGCGCTCACCGTCGCGTGGCTGGCCGAGCACCGGGACGCGCTCGCCCCCGGCGTGCTGGACGTCCCCGAGGCCATCGACACCGAGGTCGCCCGGCTGGAGCTGGGCGCGCTCGGGGTGGCCATCGACCGGCTCACCCCGGGCCAGGAGGAGTACCTGTCGTCCTGGCGGGCCTGACCCGGCCGCGCGGGGTCAGCGGGTGGGCGCCCCGCCGTGCCGCCGCGCCATCCGCTCCTCCTCGCGGCGCCGCCGCTCGGCGAGGACCGCCGCCAGGTACTCCGGCGGCGCCACCCCCGGGGGCGGCGGCGGGGCGATGGACCGGGCGACGAGGTCGGCGACCCGCACCCCCATCTCGTAGCGGGCCTGGTCGGTGAGCTCGTCGCGGCGCAGCAGGTACCGCCGCGCCATGGCGGCGGTCTCGGGGGACAGCCCGGACAGCTCGGTGCCGCGCGCCCACTCCGCGAGGCGGGGCGGCATCTCGATCACCTCGTCGCGCCGGCCCCCGGCGCGCTCCTGCACCACCAGGGTGCCGGCGACGAAGTCGCCCACCCGGCGGCCGTCGCGGTCGACCAGCGCGGTGACCAGCGCCACGACCGGCATCGCCCAGATCTCCACGGCGCCCGTGAGCGCCCGCGCGAGCGCCTGCCGGAACCGCTCCGGCGAGCCGTCGACGCCCACCACCCGCAGCCCCAGCGCCAGCTTGCCCAGCGACCGGCCGCGCGACAGGGTCTCGAACGCGGTGGGGTAGCCCACCATGATCAGCACGTACAGGCCGAGGGCGGCCGCCGCTGTGGCGGCCGGGTCGAGCCCGGTGCCGATCACCGCCGCCGCGACCACCATGGCCAGCACGGCCGCGCCCTGCACGAGCATGTCGATCGCCAGGGCGGCCATGCGCGTGGCGAAGCCCGCCGGGCGCAGGTCGAGCACCACGGCGTCACCCGTCACGAGCGAGGACTGCCCGAACGCCTCCACACCACCCGGGTACGCCACGGCCCCGCCTCCTCGATCCGGTCGCATCCGCCTGCCCACCAGTCTGTCAGCATCGGGAGGGCGTGCGCACCGGCGGCCGAGCGCGGTCGGCGCCGGGTCGGTAGAGTCCAGGCGTGGAACTCGACGTGTACGCCGCAGCGCACCGCCCCGACTGGGAGCGCCTGGAGGTGCTGGTGCGCCGGCGCCGCCGGCTCACCGGCCCCGAGACCGACGAACTCGTCGACCTGTACCAGCGGGTGTCCACCCAACTGTCGGTGGTGCGCTCCAGCGGCCAGGACCCCGCTCTGGTGGGTCGGCTGTCCGGGCTGGTGGCGCGGGCCCGTGCGGCCGTCACCGGGGCGCACGAGCCCGCCTGGCGCGACGTGCTGACCTTCTTCACCCGCACCTTCCCCGCCGTGGTCTACCGGCTGCGCTGGTGGTGGATCGGCGCCACCGCGGGCACGGTCGCGCTGTCGACGGCGCTGGGCTGGTGGATCGCCGTCGACCCCGCCGTGCAGGCCGCCCTGGGCACCCCCGACGAGATCCGCGCCTACGTCGAGAACGACTTCGCCAACTACTACGTCGAGCACCCCGGCGCGTCCTTCGCGGCGCAGGTGTGGACGAACAACGCGTGGGCGGCGGCGCAGGCGCTGATCTTCGGCGTGTTCCTCTGCCTGCCAACGGTCTACGTGCTGGTGCTCAACGGCGCCAACCTCGGGGCGGCCGGCGGCATGATGTTCGCCCACGGCAAGGGCGACGTGTTCTTCGGGCTGATCCTGCCGCACGGGCTGCTGGAGCTGACCGCCGTCTTCGTGGCCGCCGGGGTGGGGCTCAAGCTCGGCTGGACGCTGATCGCCCCGGGCCCCCGGCCCCGGGCGCGCGCCCTCGGCGAGGAGGCCCGCCCCGCCATCGCGGTGGCGCTGGGGCTGGTCCTCGTGCTCTTCATATCCGGGCTCATCGAGGGCTTCGTGACGGGGTGGGTGCACACCACCTGGCTGCGCATCGGCATCGGCGTCGTCGCCGAGGCCCTGTTCCTCGGCTACGTGTGGACGCTGGGCCGCCGGGCCGTCCTCGACGGCGAGACCGGCGACATCGCCGCCCGCCCGCAGACGGCGCCCGTCGCGGGCTGACCGGTGCTCGGCGCCGGACGCCGCGGGCCGCTCAGCCGCGCCGGCGGGCCGCCCACAGGCCCGCAACGGTGCCGGCGACCGCCGCCCCGGCGTGCGCGGCGGCGATCCCCGCCCCGCCCCCGCTCGGCCCCAGGAACAGCGCCAGCACGCCCGCGACCGCCGCCAGCGGGCCGACGGCGCCCGCCGCCGCCGACGCGGCCGGGCCCAGCCCGCCCCGGACGCGGGCGACCACCGCCCCCAGCCCCACCGCGGCGGCCACCAGGACCAGCCCCGCCAGCACGTTGAGCACCTGGTCGACGCCGACCCCGGCCGGCCGGGTCAGCGCGGGGTCGGGCGCCGTCGCCGCGGTCGCCATGCCGACGAGCGCGTACCCGGCCAGGACCGCGGCGCACCCGCCCGCGGCCACCGCGACCGCCCACGCCGCGCGCCTCACGGCCGGCCCCCGGCCGCCGCGCCACCCGGTACCGGGCGGGTCACTCCCTGGTCGACACGCACTGCGGGAACTCCTCGAAGGTCCGGGTGCCGCCGGGCTCCGGCGCGCCGAGGTACTCCGCCTCGACGGTGTCGGCCTCCGACGACTCGGTGTGCAGCTTCATGCCCAGGCCGAGGCCCAGGGCGACGCGGCCGCCGAACGCGTCGCTGTCGGTGGTGCGCTCCTGGGTGGTGGTGGCGACCGTCGCCTGCTCGTAGAGCAGCCGCTCGAACGCCCCCGCGCCCGGCGGCGGCGCGGCGAGCACGGCGGAGCCGTCGTCGAACACCTGGCTGAAGGCGAGCGCGGGCAGCCCGGTGGTGCCCACCTCGCGCAGGTACGCGTCGGCGATCGCCCGCTCCTCGGGGGTGTCCAGCACCAGGGTCGTGCGGGTCTCCTGGAGGGTGCTGCCGCCGTCCTTCTGCTTGACCCCGCCCTTGCCGGCCGCCCCGCGGCCGCCCAGGCGGTCCTTGCTGACCAGCGCCTCCTCGACGGCGGTGGAGTACATGATCTCCACCGGTTCGCCCTTCGCGTCGCGCATCACGCGCATCGCGCCGGTCCAGGTGCCCTGCGCCTCGGCGCCGCCGCCCAGGGCCTGGCCGCCGCCGGCGAGGGTGCCGTCGAACTGGTAGGTGGTGCCGGTGAGGGGGTTGTCGGGGTCGCGGCGGTCCTCGCGGTGGGCCACTTGGGCGCCGACCCGGAACCGGCCGGTGAACCCGGTGCCGATGTCCAGGTACCGCTCGCTGTCCGAGGTCTTCACCCCGGCGCCCGCCTCGGCGGTCGCCCCGGCCTCCAGCCGCAGCGTGGCGGTGGTGATCACCGGGTCCGGGATCTCCGGCGGCGGGTTCAGCCAGTAGTACAGCCCGGCGCCGGGGTTGCGGCCCATGCTCTCCAGGGCCTGCTGGTTCTCGATGATGGCGTCCTTGAACCCGGCGGCCTGCTCCCGGTCGCCGAACACCCAGGTGTCGCCGACCCCGGCGCGCAGGTAGGCGCCGATCTTGGCCTCGGCGCCCAGTTGCACGTGGTCGCCGCCCTCGCCGCGGATCTCGAACAGCTTGCCCTCGACGCCCAGTTCGGCGTTGTGCGGCAGCAGCGTCAGCCGGTAGGTGCCGTCGGCCATCTGCTGCTCCATGAACGCGTACTCGTCGCCGAACTTGAAGATGCCGACGTAGAGCGAGTACCCGGCGCGGTCCTGCGTCTGGAAGACCTCGCACCGGGGCGGCAGAAAGTCCTCGTCGCGGGGGGCGTCGGCCTGCGGGCCGGGGGCCGGGCAGTCGCCGCCGAGCACCCGGCACAGCGCGTACTCGATGAAGCCGGAGACCCGCGCGGGGACGGCGGCCGACACCAGCAGCGCACCGGCGACGGAGGCGACGAGCAGGACCACCGCCGCGTACTCCGTGACCGATGCGCCGTCGTCGCCGTGGCGCGCACGCCTGCCGCAGAACACCGCTACTCCCGGGGCACGGGGCCCGTCGCAGGGACCGAGTCGGTTCCGAGGTTAAGGCGCCGGTCAGCGGGGGTCCGGGGCCGTGCGGCCGGTCCGGCGGCGGGCGGGGGACCGGCCGGGTCGCGGGGGAGCGGCGCCGTGCGGGCGGCGGCCGTGCCGGTGAAAGGCCAGGTCGGGGCGGTGGCGGGCGTGGAATCGGGGCGGCGGGCGGGTGGCGGCGGCCCGCGGCCGGTTCACCGGCGGGAAACGCGGCGGCAACCGGCCGGGCCGCCGGCCGTTCCCGCGGGCTCGGCGGATGCTCGCCGAGAGTTCAACCGGGCGCGGCCGCCGGACGGTCGCCGGACCCGTTGATCAGCGCCGCGCGATCCCCTCAGTGCCCCCGGCGCCCCCCGGCGTCGCCCGGTTCCCCCAGTGTCCTCAGTGCCCCTTGGCGCCCCTTAGAGGCGGCCCTGCGCCTTGAGGGCGATGTAGGCGTCGGCGAGCGCGGGCGCGATGTGCTCCGGCCCGGCGTCCACCACCTCGACCCCGTGGCGGCGCAGCTCCGCGGTCACCCGCCGCCGGCCGGCGAGGGTGCGCTCGGCCGCAGCGGCGGCGTAGACGGCGCGGGCGGTGCCGCGCCCCGCCGCCATCTCGGCCACCCGGGGGTCGCCGACGGCGGCGACCAGCAGCAGGTGGCGGGACGTCAGCGCGGGCAGCACCGGCAGCAGGCCCTCCTCCAGCGCGGCGGGGTCGAGGTCGGTGAGCAGAACCACGAGCCGCCGGGTGCGGCCGCCCCGCTCGCCCAGGATCGCGGCGACGAGCCCGGCCGGGTCGGACTCCACCAGTTCGGCCTCCAGCGGCGCCATGGCCTGGACGAACGCGGGCACCCGGCTGCCCCGGCCGTGGCCGCGCACCTGGGCGCGCACCCGCCGGTCGTAGGCGAGCAGGTCGACCCGGTCGCCCGCCTTGGCGGCGAGCGCGGCGAGCAGCAGCGCCGCGTCCATGGCGTGGTCCAGGCGCGGCACGTCGCCCACCCGGCCCGCCGACGTGCGGCCGGTGTCGAGGACGATCAGGATGCGCCGGTCGCGCTCGGGCCGCCAGGTGCGCACCACCACGTTCTCCCGGCGCGCGGTGGCCCGCCAGTCGATGGAGCGCACGTCGTCGCCCGGCACGTACTCGCGCAGCGAGTCGAACTCACTGCCCTGCCCGCGTACCAGCGCGCTGTGCCGGCCGTCCAGCTCGCGCAGCCGCGACAGCTTGCCGGGCAGGTGGCGGCGGCTGTGGAACGGCGGCAGCGCCCGCACCGCCCACGGCACGGTGTGCGTGCACTGGCGGGCGGCCAGCCCCAGCGGGCCGGTGCTGCGCACGGTCACCCCCGCCGCGACGTGGTCGCCCCGGCGCTGCGGGGTCAGCTCGGTGCCGATCCGCCGCCGCTCACCGGGCGGGACGCGCAGGTCGCGGACGCGCGGCCGGGCGCCCGCGCTCGGCGGCCACGCGTCGCGCACCCGGGCGCGCAGCACGCGCCGCGCCGGGTTGGCCACCACCAGCTCCACCGTCGCGGTCTCACCCAGGCGGATCGAGGTGTCCCCGGAGCGCTCGAACGCCACCGCGCGGGCGCTGGGCGCCAGCGCCAGGTCGACCGCGATCAGCACCACCAGCGCGGCGATCAGCGCCGCGACCGGCCACGGCCCGGCCGCACCGACCACGACCACCACCGGCACCAGCGCGAACGCCGCCAGCACCGCGCGCCCGGTCACCGCCATGAGTCGCCACCCGTCTCTCCACTCGGCCCCGCTGTACGGGGGTCCCACCCGGCCGCACCCCCCGGGGCCGGCCGCCCGCGCGTTAGCGCGGCACCGGAACGGACGCCAGCACCCCGTCGAGGACGCCGTCGGACGTGGCGCCCTCCAGCTCCGCCTCGGGGCGCAGCGCGACGCGGTGCCGCAGGGTCGCCTTGGCCAGCGCCTTCACGTCGTCGGGCGCGACGTAGTCGCGGCCCGACAGCCACGCCCACGCCCGGCTGGTGCGCAGCAGCGCCGTCGCGCCGCGCGGCGACGCCCCCAGCAGCAGCGACGGGGACTGCCGGGTCGCCCGGCACAGGTCCACGATGTAGGCCAGCACCTCGGGCGCCACCCGGGTCGCGCCGACGGCGGCGCGGGCCGCGCGCAGGTCGTCCGGGCCGGCCACCGGCCGCACCCCGGCGGCCGCGAGGTCGCCCGGGTCGAACCCGGCGGCGTGCCGGGCGAGCATGCCCACCTCGTCCTCGCGCCCCGGCAGCGGCACCACGAGCTTGAGCAGGAACCGGTCGAGCTGCGCCTCGGGCAGCGGGTAGGTGCCCTCGTACTCGACCGGGTTCTGGGTGGCGGCCACCACGAACGGGTCGGGCAGCGCCATCGGCCGGCCGTCGACGGTCACCTGCCGCTCCTCCATGGCCTCCAGCAGCGCGGCCTGGGTCTTCGGAGGGGTCCGGTTGATCTCGTCGGCGAGCAGCAGCTGGGTGAACACCGGCCCCTCGCGGAACTCGAACCGCGCCGTCCGCGCGTCGTAGACCTGGGAGCCGGTGACGTCGCCCGGCATCAGGTCGGGGGTGAACTGCACCCGCCGGGAGTCGAGTTCGAGGGCCGCGGCGACCGACCGCACGAGCAGCGTCTTGGCCACGCCGGGCACGCCCTCCATCAGGACGTGGCCGCGGCACAGCAGCGCCACCACCAGCCCGGTGACGGTCTCGTGCTGGCCCACGACGGCCTTGGCGACCTCGTCGCGCAGCGCGGTCAGGGCGGCGCGGGCCTGCTCGGCCCGCTGCGGGCCCGGGTCGGGGATGGCGGTCACGTCGGCGGTACCTCTCTTCGGGTTCTGCGGTGGACGGGGACGGACGGGAGGGGGAGGTGCGTGCGGCGCGTCACCGCAGGAGCCCGTCGAGGCGGTCGAGGTCGTCGGCGAGCCGCACCAGGCCCGCGTCGTCGGCCGTGGCCGGGTCGGGGCCGTCCGGCGGGCCGGACAGCAGCGCCCGCACCCGCGCCGGGTCGGCCCCGGTGCGGTCGGCCACCGCCGCCGCGACGGTGTCGGGCGGGGCGTCGGGGCCCAGGCCCAGCGCGGGCCGCACCCGGGCCGAGAACCCCTCGCGCAGGGCCGCGGCGGCGCGGTCGCGGGCGCGGCGGGCGGCGTACAGCGCGGCCCGCCCCTCGGTGGTCTCGGCGGCGCGCACGACCACCGGCAGCCGCTCGGTGACCAGCGGGCCCAGGCGGCGGCCCTGCCAGAACGCGAGCAGCAGCAGCGCGGCGGCCAGCGGGGCCGGGGCGGCGCGCAGCCCGGCGGGCAGCAGTTCCCAGATCGTGGCCCGGCCGCCCTCGGCGGGCACGTCGGGCAGCAGCCACACCACGTCGCCGGTGCCGACCAGGTTCAGCGCCAGCGCCGCGTTGCCGGGCGCCGCCAGCCCGGTGTTGGTCAGAGGGTCCCGGGTGCCGAGGACGGTGGCGGTGGCGCCGCCGCCGACCGGCACGCGCACGAGCGCGGCGCCGCCGTCGGCGGGGTAGCAGGCGGTCGTGCCGTCCGGCCCGGTGTACAGCTCACCGCCGGTGGCGGCGGTGCCCGCCGCCGCGGCCTCGGGCAGGTCGCAGCGGGGGTCGAGGGCGCCGTCGTCGACGCGGCCGGTCATGCGCACGCCGGGGGCCAGCGCCTCCAGAGCGGGGCCGGTGGGCCGCACCAGCAGCCGGTCGCCGGGGGCCTCGGCGAGCCGGTCGAGTTCGGCGCGCGTGAGGCGGTGCGGCAGCGCGACCACCAGGACGGCGTCGCCGGTGAGGGCGTCGGCGGCGGTGGCGGCGTCGCGGGCCACGGTGACGTCGGCGCCCCGGTCCTCGGCGATCGCGACCAGCGCGCGGGCGCCCTCGGGGTTGGGGCCCTCGGGTTCGAGGACGCCCTCGGGCGGCCGCTCGGTGCCGATCGACACCACGACGGCGAGCGCGGTCAGGGCCAGCACCAGTGCGACCGGTCCGCGGGCACGGCGCCACAGGGCGCGCGGGCCGGGCGAGGAGGGGGCGGACGCGGCGGACGCCGGCGCCGCAGCGGGGGCGGTCACGGGGCGGGCACCGCCGTCCGGGCGGCGGCCAGCCGCGCGTCGACGCCGCGCAGCAGCAGGTCGTCGTCCGCGGTGGCCGGGCGCTCGCCGTAGGCGATGTCGTTGAAGACGCGGGCCGCCCGGCCGAGGTCGTCGCGCCGCTCGGGCAGCGCCGCGCCGGCCTCGGCGGCGAGTTCGGTGGCGGTGCGCCCGGGGCGGGGCGGGATCACGGCGCGGTCCTCCAGGTCGCGGCTGACGGCGCGGAGCCGCTCGCGGACGGCCGCCGCGAACTCCCCGGCCGCGGCGTGCCGGTCGGCGGCGGCGCGGTGGTCGGCCGCCGTCAGCGGCGCGCCGGAGTCGACGGCCGCGTGCCGCAGGGCCGTGTGCCGCGACGGCCGCAGCCGGACGACGAGGGCCACCGCGAGGGCGGCCAGCACCGCGAGCAGGGGGCCGAGCACCCACCAGCCGCCGGGGACGGCCCCCGCGGCCGCGTCGGCGAGGTCGGCGATGAACTCCATGACGCGCTGGTAGACGACGTCCAGCAGGTCGGGCTGCGCGCCGCGGTAGACCGGGTCGGACAGCTCCTCCAGGGCCAGGCGCGCGCCCTCGTCGGCGTCCAGGAGTCCGGCGAGCGGGGGTACGGCCGCTGCGGCGCGGCTCACCCGGCCGTCCCGTACGGACCGGTGGGCGCGGCCGGGCCGACGGGCTCGGGCAGGTAGATCTCGGGGCCCGGGTCGGAGCCGGACTGCGCGGCGGCGCCGAGCCGCAGGTCCAGGCCCTCGCGGCGCATCCGCAGGTCGACGTAGAGCAGCGTGGTGACGCCGGTGACGAACGGTGTGGTGACCAGGCCGCCGACGACCGAGCCGAGGAAGACCGCGGCGCCGTAGACCGTGGCCGCCACCGCGGCGTTGTCGATGAGCAGCTCGGAGAAGCCGCCGAGCAGCGAGAACGGGCCGGACAGCATGCTCGACACCACCCCGCCCAGCACCGAGGCGAGCAGCAGGATGCCGAACACCCGCCACCAGCTGCCGCGGGTGAGCCGCCAGGACCGGGCCAGGGCCGCGCCGGCGCCGATGCGCTCCAGGACGGTCACCGGCATGGCCATGCTCAGCCGGACGTACACCCAGACGCTGCCCGCGGCCCAGGCGATGCCGCCCGCGAACCCGGTGAGGACGGCGAGCCCCACGGAGCCCGCGGTGCCGATCACCGCGACGAGCACGATCACCAGGCCGAGTATCGAGAAGGAGCCGACGCCGGCGAGCAGCAGCAGCGCGGCGACGCCGAACACGGCGCCCAGCCGGGGGACGACCGCGCGCCACGCCTCGCCGATGGACACCTTGCGCCCGAGCACGGCCAGGCCGACGACCGTGGCGAGCAGGCCGGTCAGGACGGCCGAGCCGACGAAGCCGACGAGCATGCCGCCGAACTGGGCGGCGAGGGTGGCCGGGGAGAGCGGGAAGTCGGCGACGGCCTCGGGGTCGGCGAGCAGCCGCTCCTCCCACGAGGTGAGGTCGCCGATCATGGTCCCGGCGCTCAGGGCGGGCAGCAGGCTGACCACGGCGGTGATGATCGCGGTCAGCCCGAGCGCGGCCTTGGGGTTGCCGCGGACGTAGCCGAACGCCCCGTTGAAGATGTCGCCGAGGGTGAGCGGGCGCAGCGCGACGATGCCCGGCCGGGGCGCGCCCCACGGGGCACCGGGGCGGTGGCCGTGCGGCGGGGGGCCGCCGTACGGGCCGTGCGGGCCGCCGGGCGGCGGGTACCCCCCGGGCGCGTGGCCGGGGTGCGCGTACCCGCCCTGCGGACCGCCGGGCGGGTTTCCGCCGGGCGGGGGCGGCGGGTACCCTCCGCCGTGGCCGGGCGCGGACGGCGTGCCGCCGCCCGGGGCCGCCCAGTCGGCCGCCGGTCCGCCGGGGGCGCCGCCGGGCGCGGCCCAGGGCGCGGGGGCCGGCGACGCGGAACCGGGGCCGGGCGGGGTCTCCGGGCGGCCGCGGGCTCCGTCGTCGTCCTGCGTCATCGGTCCTCCGTCCGGGGGGGCTGGGCCGTCTCCGTACCCATGCTGCTCCAGATCAACCTACTGGCAGGCGATCCCGTCTCGCGCCTCATTTGGCCATCTATCAGGCAACCAGTAGCGTTCATTCCTTTTGTATGCTTTCGGTTATCCGCGGTTCGGGGGCGTGCGCGCGAGGAGGGCGGCCGGTCCTGGACGGGACGGCGGACCGGGGGCCGAGGCTCCCGGGTCCGGCCCTACCGAAGCGGTCCCGCCCCGTGCGGGGCCGGGTGGGACGCCCCTCGGGGCGGCCGGGCGAACGAGGAACCCCCCGAGCCGAAAGATGGCAAGGTAAGGGGAGGGGCGGCCCCGCTCTCGGGGCCCCGGCAGCAGAGTCCGTAGTTTCGCCGCTTGAGTGTCCGGAAAGGAGCAGGCGCGGCGCCGCAGCCCGTACGGGATGCGCGCGGCGCCGGATACACCCATGAAGGGACGCGTACTGGTCGTCGACGACGACCTCGCTCTCGCCGAGATGTTGGGCATCGTCCTGCGGGGCGAGGGCTTCGAGCCCTCGTTCGTCCACGACGGTGACAAAGCCCTCGAGGCGTTCCGCGAGACCAAACCCGACCTCGTCCTGCTGGACCTCATGCTGCCCGGAGCCGACGGCATCGACGTCTGCCGGCAGATCCGCGCGGAGTCCGGGGTGCCGATCGTCATGCTCACCGCCAAGAGCGACACCGTCGACGTCGTCCTCGGCCTGGAGTCCGGCGCCGACGACTACATCGTCAAGCCGTTCAAGCCCAAGGAGCTGGTGGCCCGCGTCCGCGTGCGGCTGCGCCGCACCGAGGAGCCCGCCCCCGAGGTGCTGCAGATCGGCGACATCACCATCGACGTCGCCGGGCACTCCGTGCGCCGCGACGGCGAGCCCATCAGCCTGACCCCGCTGGAGTTCGACCTGCTGGTCGCCCTGGCCCGCAAGCCGCGCCAGGTCTTCACCCGCGAGGTGCTGCTGGAGCAGGTCTGGGGCTACCGGCACGCCGCCGACACCCGCCTGGTCAACGTGCACGTGCAGCGGCTCCGGGCCAAGATCGAGAAGGACCCCGAGCACCCCGAGGTCGTCGTGACCGTGCGGGGTGTCGGGTACAAGGCCGGCACCGCCTGATCGCGCGGAGGCGGCGGTGACCGGAGTCGGCACGGCGGCGCAGGCGGCGCACCCTCCCGAGGGCGAGGGCGCCGCCTCGACGCGTTGGCAGCGGGCGGTCGGCCTGCTGCTGGCCGGCTACCTCGCGGCCCAGCGCGCCGCCCGCGGCCTGGTGCGCGGCGTCCACACGCGCTGGCGCCGGTCGCTCCAGCTGCGCGTGGTCGCCTCCACCCTGCTCATCTCCGCGCTCGTCACCACCGTGCTCGGGTTCTTCCTGGTCCAGCAGGTCCTCACCGGTCTGCTGGAGGCCAAGCGCACCGCCGCGCTCAACGACCACAAGGCCGGCCTGACCGCCGCGATCAACGCCCTCCAGGACAGCGAGCAGTCGACCGACCCCGACGCCCGCCTCGCCCAGATCACCGAGGAGCTGAGCAACAGCAGCGGCACCACCGGCCTCTACGAGGTGGTCATCCTGCCCGACGTCGGCGGGCTCAGCGGCTACGCCACCGTCGACGAGGCCAGCGTGCCCCGGCGGCTCCGCGACGACGTGGGGCAGAGCCTGGAGCTGGAGCAGCAGTACGTCACCTACACCGAGATCATCCGCGGCGACACCCGCGAACCCGGGCTGGCGGTGGGCGCCCGCATGTCGCACGCCTACGAGCTGTACTACCTGTTCCCCCTGGACCACGAGCAGCAGATGCTCGACCTGGTGCAGAACACGGTCTTCTTCGTCGGGTCCGCGCTGATCCTGCTGCTGGCCGGCACCGCCTACGTCGTCACCCGCCAGGTCGTCAACCCCGTCCGGCTCGCCGCCGGGTCGGCGGAGCGGCTGGCGGCCGGCGACCTCACCGAGCGGATGAAGGTGCGCGGCGAGGACGACCTCGCCCGGCTCGCCATGTCCTTCAACGACATGGCCGGCAACCTCCAGGAGAAGATCCACGAACTGGAGGAGCTGTCCAAGGTGCAGCGCCAGTTCGTCTCCGACGTCTCCCACGAGCTGCGCACCCCGCTCACCACCATCCGCATGGCCGGCGACCTGCTCTACGAGGACCGCGACGAGCTGGACCCCACCATGGGCCGGTCGGTGGAGCTGCTGCAGAGCCAGCTGGAGCGGTTCGAGGAGCTGCTCGCCGACCTGCTGGAGATCAGCCGGCACGACGCCGGCGCCGCCACCCTCGCGCTGGAGTCCGGCGACATCCGCGACGCCGTCATGCGGGCGGTCGGCGACGCCGAGCAGATCGCCGAGCGGCGCGGCATCAAGGTGGTGCTCCGGCTGCCCGCCGACCCCTGCCTGGCCGAGTTCGACGCCCGCCGCATCAACCGCATCCTGCGCAACCTCGTCGTCAACGCCATCGAGCACAGCGAGGGCAAGGACGTCATCGTCACCGCGGCGGGCGACCGCGACGCGGTCGCCGTCGCCGTCCGCGACTTCGGCGTCGGCCTCAAGGAGGGCGAGGAGCACCTCTGCTTCGACCGGTTCTGGCGGGCCGACCCCGCCCGGGCCCGCACCACCGGCGGCACCGGCCTGGGCCTGTCCATCGCCAAGGAGGACGCGCTGCTGCACGGCGGCTGGCTCCAGGCGTGGGGGATGCCCGGCAAGGGCTCCCAGTTCCGGCTGTCGCTGCCCCGCTCGGCGGGCCGGGAGCTGCGCGGGTCGCCGCTGCCGCTCGCCCCGCCGGAGATGGCCATCGGGCGGCCCCGGCCCGGGTTCGCCGCCGTGCTCGACCCCGCCCGCAGCGGCGGCACCGCGACCACTACCGGGGAGGCACCGTGACCGGGGGACGCACCGGGGACCGCACGCGCCGGACGCGGGCCCGCGCGGCCGCGCCCGTCGCCGCGCTGCTCGCCGCGACGCTGTCGGCGTGCGCGACCGTGCCCAGCGGCGGCGCCGTCACACAGGGGTCGGGCAGCGGCGACACCGGCGACCCCAACGGCAGCTACGTGCGCATGCTGCCCGCCGGGCCGCAGCCCGGTGTGGGCGAGGAGGGCCTGGTCCGCGGCTTCCTCAAGGGCATGGGCAGCTTCGAGGACGACCACGGCACCGCCCGCGAGTACCTGGTGCCGGACCGGCAGGCCGACTGGGAGCCCGACGGGCGCGTCCTGGTCTACGAGAACCTCGACGCGGTCGCCGTCGACGCCGAACCCGGCGACGACGGCACCACCGCCACCGTGCGCATGCGCAGCACCCGGGTGGCCACCATCGACGCCGACGGCCAGTACCTGCCGTCCGACCCCGGCGAGATGATCGACATCTCTTTCGAGCTGGTGCGCGCCGCCGACGGCGAGTGGCGCATCAGCGAGCTGCCCGACCAGCTCATCCTCAGCCGCCGCGACGTCGACCTCGCCTACCGGCCGCTCAACCTGTACTTCTTCAACCGCGACCGCGGCAGCCTGGTCCCCGACCCGGTCTTCCTGCCCGTGTCGGGCGACGACCTCGCCGACCGGCTCGTCACCATGCTCACCTCCGGGCCGACCGACTGGCTGGCCCCGGCCGTCGACACCGCCTTCGGCGCCGACGCGCGCGCCGACGTCGCGGTCGAGTCCGGGCGGGTCACCGTCGACCTCAGCGGGGTGCCCGGCGGGGCCGAGGCGCGCTACGGCATGTCCGCCCAGCTGGTGTGGACGCTGCGGCAGCTCCCCGAGGTCGAGGAGCTGGTCCTGCTCATCGACGGCGAGGAGGTCGACGCGCCCGGCGGCGGCGAGGACCTGCTGACCGCGGGCGGCTGGGACGCCGTCAACCCCTCCGGCGCCGCAGGCGACCTGAGCGCCTACTTCGTCCGCGACTCCCAGGTGTGGTCGCTCGACCCCGGCCGGCAGGACAGCCGGCCGCAGGAGACCCGGGTCGAGGGCGCGCCCGGGGTGGGCGACACCCCGCTGGAGGCGCACGCCGTCTCGCTCGACGAGGAGCGGGTCGCCGGAATCCGCGCGGGCGGCGGCGAGGTCGTCGTGGCCCGCGCCGAGGACGGCAGCGCCTACACCGCCGTGCTCAGCGGGGGCGACTACGCGGCGCTGTCCTGGGACGCCTACGGCAACCTGTGGGTGGCCGAGGACGTCGGCGCGGACGCCCCCGCCGCCGAGGAGGCCGAGGACGCCGAGTCCGCCGACGACGACACCGAGCGCGGCAGCGACCCGGAGCCCGGCGGTGACCGGGAGGACGCCGAGCGCGTCGGGACCCGCCTGTGGCTGGTCCGCAACGGGGCCGAACCCGTCGAGGTGGCGGCCCCCGAACTGGCCGAGCGCCGGGTCGCCGGGCTGCGCATGTCGCGCGACGGCACGCGCCTGGCCGCGGTGGTCGAGGACCCCGAGCAGGAGGAGGACGCCGACGGCCGGCTGTACGTCGGCCGGGTCGTGTTCTCCGACGGCGGCGTGTCCGCCTCGGGGCTGCTGCCGCTGGCCCGCGAGCTGAGCGACGTCTCCGACGTCGCGTGGCGCGGCGGCGACCAGCTCGTCGTCCTGGGCCGCAAGGAGGGCGGCGCCGACCAGGGCTTCCTGGTGTCGCTGGACGGCAGCACCGAGACCAGCAGTGCGGGCGCCCCGTCGGGGGCCGACATGGTCGGCGTCAGCGCCGCCCCCGGCCGCCCGCTGCTCTCCTCCTCCGAGGACGACCAGATCTGGATGACCAACGACCGCATCAGCTGGCAGCGGGCCGGCGACGGCACCAACCCCGTCTACCCGGGCTGACCCGCCGCCGGGCCGCCGTCCACAGGCGCGCGGTTCCCGTGGCGCGACCGCCCCTCGCGCGGGTTGCCTGGAAGTAGGGGTTCCCCCCGGCACCACGGCCCCGTCCGCCACCGCCGCGGGGCGCGCCTCCGCACGCCCGGAACCGCCCCGCGTCGATGGCCGGGCGGAGGTTCTCCACAGGTGCGGGATCGCGGTGGCGGGGCGGCGGGGCCGCGGGCCAGGCTGGCGGGGTGTCCGCGACGACCGTGTCCACCGCCCTGTCCGCCCTCACCGGTCTGCTCCTGGGCGAGCGCTGCGCCGGCTGCGCCCGCCCCGGGCCCCTGCTCTGCCCGCCGTGCGCGGCCGCGCTGCGGTCGCCCCCGCGCCGGTGCCGGGGCCGGCCGGGGTGCCCGCCGGTGTGGGCGGCCGGGCCCTACGCCGACCCTCACCGGGCGGTGCTCCTGGAGTTCAAGGAGCGCCGGGCGCGGGCCCTCGCCGCCCCGCTCGGGGCCCGGCTGGCGCGGGCGGTCGCCGCCGCCCACGGCGGGCGCGGCGCCCCCGTGCTGGTCCCCGTCCCGGCGCGCCCCGGGGCGCGCCGGCGGCGCGGCTACGACCCCGTGCTGCTGCTCGCCCGCGCCGCGGCCCGCCACCACGGCGGCCGCCGCCCGGCACGCGTGGCCCCGGTGCTGCGGCACCGGCGCCACGTCGCCGACCAGGTCGGGCTCGACCGGCCCGGGCGCCGGGCCAACCTCGCCGGGGCGCTGGAGGCGCGGCCGGACCCGCCGCCGCGGGCGGGCCCGGTGGTGGTCGTCGACGACGTCGTGACTAGCGGCGCCACGCTCGCCGAGGCCGCCCGGGCGCTGCGCGCGGCCGGGTGGCCGGTGGCCGGCGCCGCCGTGGTGGCCGATCGCGGGTAACCTCGATCCCAGGCCGGGGGTGCCCCCGATGGCGGCCGGACCGTCAAGAAGTCTTTACCACACGGTCCGGTTTCTTCCTCCTTCGGCGATTTATGGGGGCGACCGAGCGCTTTTCCCGCGATGCCGGCCGATGCCCCACCTGACATCGGCGGCATCTCGGGTTAGCGTTCAGGACATGGCACCCGTCCGGGTCCGTGGTTGCGCCGGAGGCGGCGCCCCCCTCGCGGGGGCGCGAGTCCGGCAAGCCGATGCCAGCCGCAGGCGAAACGGCCCACGTAAGGCGACTTTTCGTCGACCGATCACGGTGCGGCTTAGAGGTAAGTCCTGCCCCGCAGAGGGTCCGGATGTCCCTCGGTCACGGGAGAAGGGCAGTAGTCGCACCAAAGCGCGGCGAGACCCTCAGCAGGCGGATGTGGGGACGAAGACCAGGTCGGCCGGGCGGGTGACATGTCCACGGCGAGCCGGCCGGAGCGCGCAGTGCGCCCCGGCCGCGCCCCGTCCCCTCCGCGCGCGCCCCGTCCCGCGCCGCCGTCCGCCGCGCCGTCCCGCGCCGCAGGGGTGAGCCAAGATCTCGTGGGTATACGCACTGCCAAACCGCACCGCCGCTCCCGGCGGTGGAAGGGAGGCACGGTCCGAACCCAACCCGCGCACCAGCCAATTCACGGCAGCGATACAGCCGGCCGCCGCCCCGGCGGCCACGCGTTGAAGGGGGTCTTGTGGACATCATCGTCAAGGGTCGACGCACGGGGGTCAGCGACAAGTTCCGGCAGCACGTCGAGAACAAGCTGACCAAGCTCGCCAAGTGGGAGAAGAAGGGCATGAGCGTCGATGTGGAGGTGTCCCGGGAACGCAACCCGCGGCTCGCGGACGTGTGCGAGCGCGTCGAGCTGACCATCCACTCCAGCGGGCCCGTGGTCCGCTCCGAGGCGTCCGCCGACGACCGCTACGCCGCCCTCGACCTCGCCCTCGTCCGCATCGAGGCGCGGCTGCGCAAGGCCGCCGACCGGCGCAAGGTCCACAAGGGCACCCGCGCCCCCGTGTCGGTGGCCGCCGCCACCGCCGACCTCGCGGTCGACGGCGCGGGCACCGGCCTGGGCGCGGTGGCGCCGCCCCCCGCTCCGCCCGGCGACACGGCCGCGGCCCCGGCCGAGGAGTTCGACGGCGCCGCCGTCGACGACCAGTTCGCCGACGGCGTGGTCGAACTCGCCACCCAGGGCGAGGCCCCGCTGATCGTCCGCGAGAAGTTCCACTCCGCCAAGCCCATGACCATCGACCAGGCGCTCATGGAGATGGAGCTGGTCGGACACGACTTCTACCTGTTCCACGACGAGGAGCGCGACGCCCCCAGCGTGGTCTACCGCCGCAAGGCCTTCGACTACGGTGTGCTCCGCCTGGTCGACTGACCGGGCCGCACATGACGGGTGCCGCGACCGATCCGGTCGCGGCACCCGTCATGTGCGGCCGGGCTCGCCCGGCGGTCACGCCGTGCGGCGCTGCCCGCCGTCGCGGTTCTTGATGCGGTGCAGCGGGGTGTCGTGCCGCTCCTCCTGGCCGTGGTGCGGGTCGTCCAGGACCACGTCGCTGAAGATGTCGGTGGTGAAGCACAGGACGGCGCCGATCGCCATGAGCACCACGCCCGCCCCGAGCACCCACCACGACGGGCCGAGCACCAGCGACAGCCCGCCCAGCGCGAACCCCACCACCAGGAACGCCACGGCCACCCAGGACGCCGCGCGCCCGCGGTGGCTGTTGGTGGGCGCCCACCGGCCGCCCTCGCCCTGGTAGCCGCGGATGTACTCGTCGCGGTCCTCGTTGCTGTTGTCCGCGCGCTCGGTGGCGCCGCGTTCCTTCTCGGCCATGGTCGGCTCCCCCTGTGTCAGGTGGTCTGTCAGGTGGTCGATTTCCTGCCTCTCCTCCCGGATTACCCGAGGGCATCGGCTTGAATCAGCGCGCGCCGCCGTCCACAGGCCGGTCGCGGGGGAGGCGCGGCGGGTCACCGAGGCAATAGGCTCGCCTAGGATGGAACGCTGGGGGTCAAGGATCATCCGTCCCGCCTCCGGACGCGGGCCCAGTACTGCGAGGAGCGCATAGGAAGTGCCAGGCATACTCGACAAGGTCCTCCGTGCAGGCGAAGGCAAGATCCTGCGCAGGCTCAAGCGGCTCAAGGACCAGATCAACTCGATCGAGGACGACTACGTCGACCTCTCCGACGCCGAGCTGCGCGCACTCACCGACGAGTACCGCCAGCGCCACACGGACGGCGAGTCCCTGGACGACCTGCTGCCCGAGGCCTTCGCCACGGTGCGCGAGGCCGCCAAGCGCACCCTCGGCCAGCGGCACTTCGACGTCCAGCTCATGGGCGGCGCCGCGCTGCACCTGGGCAACATCGCCGAGATGAAGACCGGTGAGGGCAAGACCCTCACCGCCACCCTCGCGGTGTACCTCAACGCCCTCGCGGGCAAGGGCGTCCACGTCATCACCGTGAACGACTACCTCGCCAAGCGCGACGCCGAGAACATGGGGCGCATCTACCAGTTCCTCGGCATGGAGGTCGGCGTCATCTCGCCCGACATGTCGCGCTCCGCGCGCCGGGCCGCCTACCTCGCCGACATCACGCACGGCACCAACAACGAGTTCGGCTTCGACTACCTGCGCGACAACATGGCGCAGTCGCTGGCCGACACCGTGCAGCGCGGCCACACCTTCGCCATCGTCGACGAGGTCGACTCCATCCTCATCGACGAGGCCCGCACGCCGCTGATCATCAGCGGCCCTGCCGAGCAGAACTCCCGCTGGTACGCCGAGTTCGCCAAGATCGCCCCGCGCCTGCGCCGCGACGTCGACTACGAGGTCGAGGAGAAGAACCGCACGGTCGGCATCACCGAGAGCGGCGTCGCCAAGGTCGAGGACTGGCTGGGCATCGACAACCTCTACGAGGCCGTCAACACCCCGCTGATCAGCTTCCTGAACAACTCGCTCAAGGCCAAGGAGCTGTACCGGCGCGACAAGGAGTACATCGTCAAGGACGGTGAGGTCCTCATCGTCGACGAGTTCACCGGGCGCGTGCTGAAGGGCCGCCGCTACAACGAGGGCATGCACCAGGCCATCGAGGCCAAGGAGAAGGTGCGGATCAAGGACGAGAACCAGACGCTCGCCAAGGTCACCCTGCAGAACTACTTCCGCATGTACGACAAGCTGGCGGGCATGACCGGTACGGCCTCCACCGAGGCCGCCGAGTTCCACCAGACCTACGGCATCGGCGTGGTCCCCATCCCCACGAACAAGCCGATGGTGCGCGACGACGCCAAGGACATCGTCTACAAGGGCGAGGACGCCAAGTTCGAGGCGGTCGTCGACGACATCGCCGAGCGCAACGCCGAGGGCCAGCCGGTCCTGGTGGGCACCACCAGCGTCGAGAAGTCCGAGCTGCTGTCGAAGATGCTCAAGCGGCGCGGCATCGACCACGAGGTGCTGAACGCGAAGAACCACGCCCGCGAGGCCGCGATCATCGCGCGCGCCGGCAAGCTGGGCGCGGTCACGGTGGCCACCAACATGGCCGGCCGCGGTACCGACATCATGCTCGGCGGCAACCCCGACGTCATGGCCGACGAGGAGCTGCAGGCCCGCGGCCTGACCCCGCTGGAGACCCCCGAGGAGTACGAGGCCGCCTGGCCCGAGGCGCTCGAAAAGGCCCGCAAGGAGGTCGAGAGCGAGCACGAGCAGGTGGTCGAGGCCGGCGGCCTGTACGTGCTGGGCACCGAGCGCCACGAGTCCCGCCGCATCGACAACCAGCTCCGCGGCCGCTCCGGCCGCCAGGGCGACCCCGGCGTGTCGCGGTTCTACCTCTCCCTCGAGGACGACCTGATGCGGCTGTTCAACAGCGCCCGGGTCGAGATGATCTACGACCGGCTGAACATCCCCGACGACCAGCCCATCGAGTCCGGGGTGGTCAGCAAGGCCATCCAGTCGGCGCAGGGCCAGGTCGAGCAGCAGAACTTCGAGATCCGCAAGAACGTCTTGAAGTACGACGAGGTCCTCAACCGGCAGCGCAAGGTCATCTACGCCGAGCGCCGCAAGGTTCTTGAGGGCGAGGACCTGCGCGAGCAGGTCACCGCCATGATCGACGACGTCCTCGACGGCTACGTCCGGCAGGCCACGGCCGAGGGCGACGCCACCGACTGGGACCTCGAGAAGCTGTGGCGGGCGTTCAAGCAGGCGTACCCGATCGGGTTCACGGCCGACCAGCTGATCGACGACATCGGCGGCGACCTCGGTTCGCTCACCCCCGAGATCCTCTCCCAGCACGTGCGCGAGGACGCCGAGGGCGCCTATGAGCGCCGCGAGGCCGAGTTCGGCCCCGACGCCATGCGCGAGATCGAGCGCCAGGTCATCCTGCGGATCATGGACCGCAAGTGGCGCGAGCACCTGTACGAGATGGACTACCTCCAGCAGGGCATCGGCCTGCGGGCCATGGCGCAGCGCAACCCGCTGATCGAGTATCAGCGCGAGGGCTTCGACATGTTCCAGGAGATGCTCGAAGGCATCAAGGAGGAGTCGGTCGCCTTCCTGTTCAACGGCGAGTTCCAGGTGCGCCGCCCGGCCGAGCAGAACCTGACCCCGGCCGGTGCCGCGGCCACGGCCGCCACCGTCGCCGCCGTGCCCGCCGAGGACCAGGCCGCCGAGGACCAGGTTGCCGAGGACGAGGGCGCCGAGCCCGACACCGAGGCCCCGGCCGAGGAGGTCGTGGTGGCGGGCCTGGGCGCCGACACCACCCCCGACCGGCTGCAGTTCTCCGGGCCGAGCGAAGGCGGCGGCGTCGAGAAGCACACCGAGGCCGCCGACGACCCCTACGCGGGCGCGGCGCGCAACGCCCCGTGCCCCTGCGGCTCGGGCAAGAAGTTCAAGAAGTGCCACGGCGACCCCAAGGCCAAGGTCTAGCCACCGGCGCACCGCTCCGGCGGCCGCGGTCCCGCTCCGGCGGGCCGCGGCCGTCCGCGTCTCCGGCCCCTCCGGGGCACACCCCCTCGGCCGACCGGGCGTGCCCGCGCCCCGGGTGCGCCGCCGTCCGCACGGCGGCGCGGTCCCCGCGCGCCGGTGTCCGCCCATAGGGAGCGCCGACCGGGCCCCGGTCGGCGCGCGGCCCCGCTGCGGCCGGCCGCCCCGTACACGCGGACGGCCCCGCCCCCGACGGTTCGGGGGCGGGGCCGCGGCGCGCCGGACGGTCAGGAGGCCGGCGGCGGGGTGCCCTTGCCGGGGGAGTCGGGGCGGTCGGCGGCGGGCGCCGTGCCCCCACCAGTGCCGGTCGCCGGGTCGGCCGCGGCGTCGGCCGCCGCGTCGGCGTCGACGGCCACCGACGCCTTCTCCTCGACCGGTTCGCGGCCGGGCGTGGGCAGGTTGAGCTTCTTGATGAGGAACGTGAAGATCGCGTAGTACAGGACGAAGTAGACGAGCCCCAGGCCGATGATGAGCGGCAGCCCGGTCGTGTTCGACTTGAACGCGTTGATCAGCAGGTCGATGAGCCCGGCGGAGAACCCGAAGCCGAGGTGCGCGTCGAACGCGTTGAGCAGCGCGTGCGAGACGCCGGTCAGCACCACATGTACCGCGAACAGCACCGGCGCGATGAAGATGAACGCGAACTCGATCGGCTCGGTGATGCCGGTGACGAACGCCGTCAGCGCCGCCGAGATCATGATGCCGCCGACCGCCGCCCGCTGGCTGGGGTGCGCGGCGCGCCACATGGCGAGGGCGGCGCCGGGCAGGCCGAACATCAGCACCGGGAAGAACCCGGACAGGAAGCCGCCCGCCGTCGGGTCGCCCGCCAGGTAGCGGCTGATCTCACCGTTGAACACGTCGCCGGTGGCCGGGTCGGTGTAGCTGCCGAACACGAACCAGACGACCGAGTTGACGACGTGGTGCAGGCCGAACGGCAGCAGCAGCCGGTTGACCACGCCGTACACGCCGGCGCCGACCGCGCCGGAGCCGACGATCCAGTCGCCGAGCCCGTTGATCCAGCCGCCCACAGTAGGCCACACGAACCCGAACACCACCGCCAGCACCAGCCCGGCGAGGGCGGTGACGATCGGCACGAACCTGCGGCCGCCGAAGAAGCCGAGCCAGGTCGGCAGCTTGATCCGGTAGTAGCGCTGCCACAGCAGCGCGGCCACGATGCCGATGATGATGCCGCCGAGCACGTCCACGGGGTTCTTCGCGCCCCAGTTGACGACCTCCTCGCCCGCGGCGTTGTACGTGGTCACGGCCGTGCCGAGTTCGCCGCCGCGGTCGAAGAACAGGTACTTGGTGACGCGGTCGAACACGGCGTAGCCGACGACCGCGGCCAGCGCCGTGGAGCCGTCGGCCTTGCGGGCGAACCCGATGGCGACGCCGACCGCGAACAGCAGCGGGAGCATCTGGAACAGCGCGTCGCCCGCCGTGCCGATGACGCCGGCGACGGGCACCATCCAGCCCAGGCCCGCGACGTCGGCCAGACCGCCGGGTTCGGCCCCGTTGGAGCCGAGCATGTCGCCCTGGCCGAGCCGGAGCAGGATCGCCGCCGCGGGCAGGACCGCGATGGGCATCATCAGGCTGCGCCCGATGCGCTGCAGGACGGCGAGGACGCCGGACATGGCGCCCGATCCGGATCTCTTGCCGGTGGACGTGGACGAGGTGGTCACCGCGGGCCTCCCAGGTGGTGCGGTTGCGGGGGATGGTGGTGCGGGCCGGCGCCCCTGGGACGCACGGGGCGGTCAGGAGCCGGCCGTGCGGCGCGGGTCAAGGCGCGAGTGGAGCTGGTAGCGGTCGGCGCGGTAGAGCGAGCGCGCCAGTTCGACGCATCTGCCCTTGGCGAAGCTGCGGCGCTGCATCGACAGCACCGGGCTGCCCAGCGGCAGACCGAGGAGCTTGGCGTCGGCGGGGTCGCAGACGCCGGCCTCGATGGTCTGCTCCCCGGAGTCGAGGATGATCCCGAACTCCTCCTCCAGGATCGAGTACAGGGAGCGTCCGGACAAGGAGAAGGTGTCGAGGTGCGGCGCGATCGAGACCGGGATGCTGGACCGCTCGACCGCCATGGGCTCGCCGTCGGCGGTGCGCAGCCGCTCGATCTGGTGCACCGGGGTGCCCTGCGGGATGCCCATCATCCGCGCGGTGCCGCCGCTGGCCGGGCCGATGCGCCGGGACAGGTCGCGGGAGCCGGGCGTGAAGCCCCGGGCGCGCATGTCCTCGGTGAACGAGGCGAGGGCCAGCGCCATCTCGATCTTGGGGCGGGCGACGAAGGTGCCCTTGCCGGGGACGCGGTAGAGCTTGCCCTCGGCCACGAGGAGGTCGATGGTCTGCCGGACGGTCATCCGGGAGAGGCCGTAGCGGACGCCCAGTTCGCGTTCGGAGGGCACGAGGGCGTCCACGGACAGCCCGGCCTCGACGATCCAGTCGAGCAGGAGGTCCCGGAGCTGCGCGTACTTCGGGACGGGGCTCGTCGGGTCGATCGCCATGTCGGTGCGCGCCTGTTCGGTCGTCGGACATTCTGATATGACTGGTATAGGCCGGACTAGACCACAGGACGCCGCGGCGTGTCAACACACCGGGCGCCCGACCGCGTGGATCACCCCGTTCGTGCTTGTCCGTGCAGTTCAGGGCCTTCGCGCGAGGCGACCAGACCGAGGGGAAGAGACCACCACATGACCACCACGAGTGTGATGCGCGCGGAGATCGCGGAGCAGCCGGCCGCCCTGCGCGCCACCCTGGACGCGCTCCTGCCGCTCACCGACGACATCGCCGCCCTCGGCCGGGAGACCCGCCAGGTGCTCTTCATCGCCCGCGGCTCCTCCGACAACGCCGCGGTCTACGGCGGCTACCTGCTCCAGGCGCACAGCGGGCGCCTGGCCACCCTGGCGTCCCCCTCCATCGCCACCACCTACGGCGCCCGGATCGACCTGTCCGACGTGCTCGCGGTCGCCATCTCCCAGTCCGGGAAGACCGAGGAGATCGTGGACACCATGCGGTGGGCCGCCGACTGCGGCGCCCGCACCGTCGCCGTCACCAACGGCGAGGGCTCCCCGCTGGCCGAGTCCGCCGACGTCGCCCTCGTCACCCGGGCCGGCACCGAACTCGCCGTCCCCGCCACCAAGACCTACACCACCCAGCTCGCCGCCCTCGCCGTGCTCGCCCTCGGCCTCGGCGCCGGCCTCGACCGCGGCGAGCTGCTGGGCGCGCCCGACGCCATCGAGGCGGCTCTGGCCCAGTCCGACGACCGGCTCGACGCCATCGTGGACCGCCTCGTGGGCGTCCAGGGCGCGGTGGTGTCCGGGCGCGGCATGGCGTTCTCCACCGCCCTGGAGGCCGCCCTCAAGCTCAAGGAGGCGTGCTACCTGCACGCCATGGGCCTGTCCTACGCCGACCTGCTGCACGGCCCCATCGCCGTGGTCGACTCCGGGACCCCCGCCATCCTCGTCGCCGCCAACAACGGGCCGACCCTGCCCGGCACGGTCGCGCTCGCCGAGCGCGTCGCCGCCGCCGGCGCCCCCGTCTACGCCATCGGCGGCGGCGACGCCCTGGCCGACGCCTGCGACCTGTCGGTCCCGGCGCCCGACGTGCCCGAGTGGCTGGCCCCGATCAACCTCATCGTGCCGGCCCAGATCCTCACCGAGAAGCTCGCCCGGCGCCTGGGCTACGACCCCGACGCGCCCCGCGGCCTGGGCAAGGTCACCCAGACGTCCTAACGGTGTCGCCTCCAGGACACCTAAGCTCTCCTTGACACCCACGTTCGCATTCCCCGGGCGCGGCCGCCCGGTCGGCCACCGCGCGGGCCGCCCGGCCGCCGCGCCCGATACCTGGAGGCAGACATGGCCGACAAGGCAGCCGCGATCGTCGCCGGACTCGGCGGCGCCGGCAACATCGAGGACATCGAGGCGTGCATCACCCGGCTGCGCACCGAGGTCGGCGACCCCGGCAAGGTGGACGAGGCCGCGCTGAAGGCCGCGGGCGCCCACGGCGTCCTGGTCTCCGGATCGATCGTGCAGGTCGTCGTCGGCCCCGAGGCCGACGCGCTGACCGACGACATCAACGACCTGCTCGACCGCGACTGACCACCGACCACGGGCGCGGCCCCCGCCGGGCCGCGCCCACCCAGGAAGGATGTGCCGCGTGCTCCCCGTGCTCTCGCCCGTCCCCGGCACCGCCGTGGCCATGACCGGGGTCCCCGACCCCGTGTTCGCCCAGGGCATGGTCGGGCCCGGGGCCGCCGTCGAGCCCGACCGCGCCCCGCAGGACGCCCTGGCGCCCATCACCGGGCGCATCCTCAAACTGCACCCGCACGCGTTCGTCGTCGTCTCGACCGAGGGCCGCGGCGTCCTCGTCCACCTCGGCATCGACACCGTCACGCTCGGCGGCGCCGGGTTCGACCTGCTCGCCGCCGAGGGCGACCAGGTCGAGGCCGGCACCCCCGTCATCCGGTGGAACCCGGCCGACGTCGCCGCCGGCGGCCGCGCCCCGATCGTGCCCGTCGTCGCCCTCGACGCCGCCCCCGACGCGGTCGCCGATCCCGCCGCCGGGGAAGTCGCGGCGGGTGACCGGTTGTTCTCCTGGGCGTGACAGAGACCGACATGAACGACGCGACCCCGCCCCGTGCCGCCCTGTTCGACCTCGACGGGACCCTGATCAACAGCGAGCCCCGCTCCCTGGCCACCTGGGCCCGGCTGCTCGACGCCCACAACGTGCCCTACGACGAGGCGACCCTGCACCGGTTCATGGGCCGGCGCGGCGCCGACGTCCTCTCCGAGGACCCGGCGCTGTTCCCCGGCGTGACCTGGGACGTGCTGCTGGCCGAACTCCAGCAGATCGGTTCGAGCCCCGACCTGCCCCCCGTCCGCGACCTGCCCGAGTCCGTGGCGTTCGTCCGCCGCCTGCACGCCGAGGGGGTGCCGTTCGCCCTGGTCACCTCGGCCGGGCGCGACTGGGCCGAACTCGCGCTGGAGCGCCTCGGCGTGGCCGAGCTGTTCAAGGGCCTGGTGACGGCCGCCGACGTCGCCGTCGGCAAGCCCGACCCGCGCGGCTACCTCATGGGCGCCGACATCCTCGGCTACGCGCCCGAGCACATCGCGGTCTTCGAGGACACCCCCGCCGGCATCCAGGCGGGAAAGACAGCCGGGATGCGTGTCGTCGGTATCACCACCACCCACGACCGCACCAAGCTGGGCGAGGCCGACCTGGTGGTGGACCACCTGACCGAGGTCGACTGGCCCCGCCTTACCGTCCGAACAAGCTGACCCCCCAACCAGAGGAAGAGGAGCCACCAGTGGCAGAACGCCGCGTCACAGTGGAATCCGAGGTGGGCCTGCACGCCCGCCCGGCCGCGCTGTTCGTGGAGGCCGCGTCGAAGGCGGCCGGCACGGTGACCGTCGCCAAGGGCGACGGCACCCCGGTCCCGGCCAAGAGCATCCTGGCCGTCATGGGCCTGGACGTGCGCAACGGCGACGAGATCGTCATCAACGTCGACGGGGACGACGCCGAGGCGGTCCTCGACCGGCTGGCCGAGATCGCGAACGCCGGATAGTGGGGGACAGCAGCATGGTGGACAAGCTCAGCGGCGTCGGCGTCAGCTCCGGGGTCGGTTACGGCCCCGCACTCCGGCTCACCCGCGACGTGCCCGCACCGCCCGCCGACGACCGGCACGGCGGCGACGCCGAGGCCGAGTACCGGCGGGCCGCGGCGGCCATGGAGGACACCGCCCAGGACCTCACCGCACGCGGCGAGCGCGCCGGCGGGCAGGCCCAGGAGGTCCTCGCCGCCCAGGCGCTCATGGCCCGCGACCCGGCCCTGGCCGACGACATCCGCAAGCGCGTCGGCGAGGGCGCCTCGGCGGCCCGCGCCGTGTCCGAGGCCATGGCGGTCTACCGGCAGATGCTGGCCGGCGCCGGCGACTACCTCGCCGCCCGGGTCGCCGACCTCGACGACGTCCGCGACCGCATCGTCGCCCGGCTCCTCGGCGTCCCGGTGCCCGGCATCCCCGAGTCGGCCGAGCCCTACGTGCTCGTCGCCGCCGACCTCGCGCCCGCCGACACCGCGGTGCTCGACCCCGACCTGGTCGTCGCGTTCATCACCCGCGAGGGCGGCCCCACCAGCCACACCGCCATCCTCGCCCGCTCCCTGGGCCTGCCCGCCGTGGTCGCCTGCGCCGACGCCGACACCATCACCGACGGCACCCCGCTGCTGGTCGACGGCGCCACCGGCCGGGTGCTGCGCGACCCCGACCCCGACACGGTCGCCACCGCGCGCGCCACCGCCGACGCCCGCGCGGCCGCCGCGGCCGGCACCAGCGGCCCCGGCCGCACCGCCGACGGCCACCCGGTGCCGCTGCTCGCCAACATCGGCGGCCCCGCCGACCTGCCCGCGGCGCTGGCCAACGGCGCCGAGGGCGTGGGGCTGTACCGCACCGAGTTCCTGTTCCTGGACCGGGCCGACGCGCCCACCCACGAGGAGCAGGTCGCCGCCTACCGCGAGGTCCTGGCGGCGTTCCCCGGCGGCAAGGTCGTCGTCCGCACCCTCGACTCCGGGGCCGACAAGCCCCTCGCGTTCCTGCCCCCGCCCGCCCCCGAGCCCAACCCGGCCCTGGGCGAGCGCGGGCTGCGGATGATGCGCCGGTTCCCCGCCACCCTGGAGGCCCAGCTCACCGCGCTCGCCGAGGCCGCCGCCGGCACCGAGGCCGACCTCCAGGTCATGGCGCCCATGGTCACCGACGTCGAGGACGTCGAGTGGTTCGCCGCCGCAGCGGGCAAGGCCGGCATCGAGAACGCGGGCATCATGATCGAGGTCCCGGCGGCCGCGCTGCGCGCCCGCCACCTCGCCGAGTCGGCCGACTTCTTCAGCATCGGCACCAACGACCTCACCCAGTACACCTGCGCGGCCGACCGCGAGATCGGCGGCCTGGGCCGCTTCCAGGACCCCTGGCAGCCCGGTGTCCTGGAGCTGGTGGCCGCGACCGCCACCGCCGCCGAGGCCGCCGGCCGGCCGTGCGGGGTGTGCGGCGAGGCCGCCGCCGACCCCGTCCTGGCCTGCGTCCTCACCGGCCTGGGCGTGACCAGCCTGTCCATGGGGGCCGCGGCGCTGCCGCTGGTGCGCGCCGCGCTGGCGCGCAGCACGCGGGAGCAGTGCCGGCAGGCCGCCGCGGCGGCCCTCGCCGCCCGCGGTACCGACGAGGCCAAGCGGCTCGCCCGCGAACGCCTCGACGGCCTGGCCGACCTGGGGCTCTGACCCCGCACCGCCCCGACCGGGGGCGCACCGCCGCGGCGGTGCGCCCCCGCTCGCGTCCGCCGCTATCGTGGGCGGCGCGCGGGCCCCGCACCGCCCGCCCGCACCCGCCACCACCACCGCCGTCGTTCGGAACCTCCATGCGCCTCCGCCGCCTCACCGCCCTCCTCGCGACCGGCCTGCTCCTGGCCGGGACCGCCTGCACCAGTGGGGGAGGGGAGCCGGCGGCGACGCCCTCCCCCGAGCCGAGCCCGTCCGCCGAGCCGGACCGCACGGCCGAGGCCGAGGAGCTGATGGCGGACATGAGCACCGAGGAGAAGGTGGGGCAGCTCTTCGTCCTCCAGGCCGACGGCACCACCGCCGCCGAGAACGCCGCCACCATCGCCGACCTGCACCCCGGCGGGTTCATCTACTTCCCGCAGAACCTCACCGGCGCCGAGCAGATCGCCGACCTGTCCAACGGGCTCCAGGACCTCGCCGCCGACAGCGGCGCCGGAATCCCCCTGTTCCTCGGCATCGACCAGGAGCACGGCATGGTCGCCCGGCTCCCCGTCGGCGCCCGGTTCCCCGACGCCATGGCCGTCGGCGCCACCGGCGACACCGAGATGGCCGCCACCCTCGCCCGCACCACCGCCGCCGACCTCACCGCGCTCGGCGTCAACCTCGACTACGCGCCCGACGCCGACGTCAACGCCGACCCCGCCAACCCGGTCATCGGCATCCGCTCGTTCGGCTCCGACCCCGAACTGGTCGGCGACCTCGCCCTGGCCGAGGCCGCCGCGTTCGCCGAGGGCGGCGTGGTGCCCGCCGTCAAGCACTTCCCCGGGCACGGCGACACCGCCACCGACAGCCACACCGGCCTGCCCGTGGTCGACAAGACCCGCGCGGAGTGGGAGCGGGAGGACCTGCCGCCGTTCCGGCGGGCGATCGCGGCCGACGTCGACATGATCATGACCGGGCACCTGCTGTTCCCCGCCCTGGACGACTCCGGCGAGCCCGCCACCCTCTCGCCGGCCGTGGTCGACGGGGTCCTGCGCGGCGAACTCGGCTACGACGGCGTGGTCACCACCGACGCCCTCAACATGGAGGGCGTCCGCCAGACGCACGGCGACGGCGAGGTCGCCGTCCGGGCGGTCCTCGCCGGGATCGACCAGCTCCTCATGCCGCCCGACGGCGCCGCGGCGGTGCGGGCGGTCCGCGACGCGGTGGCCGACGGCACCATCAGCGAGGAGCGGCTCGACGACTCGGTCCGCCGGGTGCTGGAGCTCAAGCTGCGCCGGGGCCTGTTCGACGCCGACCCGGTCGACGCCGGCGCCGCCGCGGCGGCGGTCGGCTCCGACGAGCACCAGGCCGCCGCCCAGCGGGTCGCCGACGCGTCCGTGACCCTGCTGCGCGACGAGGGCGGCGTGCTGCCCCTGGACGGCGGCGCGACCGTGCACGTCGCCGGCGAGGGCGCCGACACCATCGCGGCCGAGCTGGAGCGCCTGGGCCACCCGGTGGCCGGCGCCGCCGCCGAGGCCGACGTCGCCGTGGTGGGCACCGACGGCGGCGGCGACACCGCGGGCGCGGTGGCCGCCGCCCGCTCGGCGGGCGTCCCGGTGGTCGTGGTCGGCCAGGGCACGCCCTACGAGGTCGCCGACCTCGGCGCGGCGGACGCCTACCTCGCGGTGTACTCGGCCATGGAGGTCTCGCGCACGGCCGCGGCCCGCGCCATCGCGGGCGAGACGCCCCCGACCGGCCGCCTCCCGGTCGCCATCCCCGCCGCCGACCTGCCCGCCGGCGCCGGCCTGGAGTACTGAGGCCGAGCCCGCCCCGCCGCGCCGGGATCAGCCCTCGGCGACCGCCCCCGTACCGGCGGCCGGGTCGGCCCCGCCGCCGATGGCGGCCTTCCACGGACCGTCGGCGACCAGCCACTCGGGGACCAGCCGCACCGGGAACGACTCCTCGGTCTCCAGGACGTCCGTGCCGTAGACCTGGCCGGCCTCGCGGTAGGCGCCACCGTCGAGGCGGAGGACGGAGACCGCCGGCTTCTCCAGCGACGGGTTGACGATCCAGTACGACGCGATGCCGAACCGGGCGTACTCGTCCCGCTTCCGCTGCATGTCGCGGAAGATGCTCTCGGGCGAGAGGACCTCGACCACCAGCACGGGCGGCCGGGTCTGGTACGGCAAGGTGAACTCCGCGGTGCGGATGACGGCGAGATCGGGCACCCGGTGCGAGGTCCGGGCGTCGTTCAGGGTGACGCCGGGACCGGCGTGCACCTCGAAGACCTCGTCGGGGGCCGCGTTGGTGAGCAGCCAGCCGAGACGGTGCTCGGCGCGCGTGTGGAGCCCGGTCGGCGCCGCGGACACCTCAAGCCTCCCATCGGCCAGCTCGTACCTCCGGCCGTCGTCGGGTGTGCGCGCCAGGTCGTCCACGGTCAGTCGCGGGGCCAGGGGCGGTTCGCAGTCGCGTGACACCATAACGAGCATTCTGCCTCCTCAGGGTCATGGCGGCCAGCCTGGCGTGACCCTCCGTCACTTCGAACGCGCTTTCGGTGAAGCGCGGAGGGTCCGTGGTCGCGGCTCCCTCGCGTCGCAGGTCGGAGGGGGTGCCGGGGACGAAAGCCGCGGGGGGACCTGGAATACCAGATCGCCCCGCGGCGCCCTCGGGTCGGTCGTGGGCGGTCAGGTGTGGCGGGCGATCTCGCGGCGGGCGATGGAGCGCAGGTGGACCTCGTCGGGGCCGTCGAAGATGCGCATGGCGCGGGCGTGCGCGTACATCCGGGCGAGGGGGACGTCGCCGCTGACGCCGGCGCCGCCGTGCACCTGGATGGCGCGGTCGATGACCTCCACCGCCGCGCGCGGGGCGGCCACCTTGATGGCGGCGATCTCGGTGCGGGCCTCGCGGGTGCCGTGGTTGTCGATCAGCCACGCCGTCTTCAGCACCAGCAGCCGGGCCTGCTCGATGGCCAGGCGGGACTCGGCGATCTGCTGGCGCACCACCCCCTGGTCGGAGAGCGGGCGGCCGAACGCCACCCGGGAGGCGGCGCGGCGCACCATCAGCTCCAGCGCCCGCTCGGCCACGCCCAGGACGCGCATGCAGTGGTGCACCCGGCCGGGGCCGAGCCGGGCCTGCGCGATGCGGAACCCGTCGCCCTCGCCCGCGATGAGGTTGGCGGCGGGCACCCGGACGTCGGTGAACGTGATCTCGCAGTGGCCCTCCTGGTCCTGGTAGCCGAACACCGGGAGGGAGCGCAGGACCTCCACCCCCGGGGTGTCGCGCGGCACCAGGATCATCGACTGCTGCCGGTGGGTCGGCCCGTCGGGGTCGGTCTTGCCCATGACGATGAACACCTCGCAGCGGGGGTCGGCGGCCCCGCTGATCCACCACTTGCGCCCGTTGATGACGTAGGAGTCGCCGTCGCGGGTGATGGAGGTGGCGATGTTGGTGGCGTCGGAGGAGGCGACGTCCGGCTCGGTCATGGCGAACGCCGAGCGGATGCGGCCGTCCAGCAGCGGTTCCAGCCAGCGCTCGCGCTGCTCCGGGGTGCCGAACATGTGCAGCACCTCCATGTTCCCGGTGTCGGGGGCCGAGCAGTTGAGGGCCTGGGGGGCGAGGTGGGAGCGGCCGGTGACCTCGGCCAGGCTGGCGTAGTCGAGCACGCTGAGGCCGCCCACATCGGGGAGGAAGAGGTTCCACAGGCCGCGGCGGCGCGCCTCGGCCTTGAGGTCCTCCAGGACGGGCGGCGGGGTGTGGTCGTCGGGGCCGGCCTCCTCGCGCCACCGCTCGTAGACGGGCTCCGCCGGGTAGACGTGCGCGTCCATGAACTCGTGCAGGTCGGCCAGGTAGGTCGCGGCCGTGGGGCTGAGAGCGAAGTCCATGCCCCGAGTATGCCATCCGACCGACCGGTCGGTCCGTGGCGGGTGGCCGGGTCCCGAGGGTTGGCGCGGCTCCGGCGCGGGAAGGTACCCGCCCCGGCCCGCGCCCGAGCGCGGGCCGAGGTCAGCGCAGTTCGACGGCGACGGAGGCGATCGCATGGCCGGCACCTGCCGCGGGATCATCACGGACTGGGGCGGGGTGCTCACCGCGCCGCTGCCCGACACCATCGGCGCCTGGCTGGCGGCCGAGCGCATCGACGAGGACCACTACCGCACCGTCATGCGCTCCTGGGTCGGCGGCGCCTACGGCGGCAACGGGGGACCCGGCGCGCCCGGCAACCCCATCCACGCCCTGGAGCGGGGCGAGGTCGCCACCGAGGAGTTCGAGCGGGTGCTCGCCGCCGCGCTCCGCCTGGTCGACGGCGGACCGGTCACCGCCGAAGGCCTGATCACCCGGATGTTCGCCGGCTTCACCCCGGTCGAGGAGATGTACGCGGTCCTGCGCCGCGCCCGCGACCACGGCATGCGCACCTGCCTGCTCTCCAACTCCTGGGGCAACGTCTACCCGCGCGAGCTGTTCGACGCCACGTTCGACGCCGTCGTGATCTCCGGCGAGGTCGGCATGCGCAAGCCCGAGCCGGAGATCTTCCGGCACGCCTGCGACGCCGCCGGGCTGGCCCCCGCCGAGTGCGTGTTCATCGACGACATCGAGCACAACGTCGCGGCCGCCGTCGAGGTCGGTATGACCGGCATCCTGCACCGCGACCCCGACGAGACCCGCGCCCGCCTGGCCGAGACCTGCGGCGTCCCGCTCGACCCGCTGCCGGGCTGACGCCGGGTCGGCGCGCGCCGCCGGGCCGGCGGCTGGCACACTTCGGCGTGGAGCGACCACCCACCGGCCCGAACAGGCGAGTCCACGATGCGCATCTTCCTGCCCAGCACCTTCCCCGCCCTGGCGGCCGTCCTCGCCGAGGGCGAGCTCGGCGGCGCCCCGCTCACCGGCTTCGCCGCGGCGGCCCCGGGCGGCGCCGCCGCCGACGACGAGGAACTGGAGTACCTGGCCCTGAGCGCGGCCGCCGACGCGTCGCTGCGCCTGCTGGCCGCCGACCCCGCCGCGCCGCGCCGCCGGGCGGTCGTCGCCGCCGACGTGCCCGACACCGCCCTGGCGCCCGCCGGACCCGCCGAGGACGGCGGCGCGGTGCCGGTGGAGGTCCGGGGCACCGTCCCCCTGAAGCGGATCGCGGCCGTGCACGTCGACGAGGAGGCCGCGGCCGGCGACGTCGCGGCGGCGGCGTCCGGCGCCGACCCCGGCGCCGCCGACGACCGCGAACTCCTCTGGTACGCCACCCAGGAGCTGCGCTACCTGCTGGCCTGAACCGGCCCCTCGGGGGCGCGGGGCGGACGCGGCGGTGTGCGGCCCCGCGCGGTGCGGCAAGATATAGGGCGAACGCCCGCACATCACTCGCTCAAGGAGCCTCCCATCAGCAGGCTGGTGTTGTGGAATATCGACCACACCCTCGTCGACGTCGCCCAGGTGACCCGCGCCGCCTACGCCGAGGCCTTCGAGAAGGTCACCGGTGAGCCGCTGGTCTACCTGGCGTCCACCGGCGGGCGGACCGACTCCGAGGTCTTCTTCGAGTTCCTGGCGCGCAACGACACCGCGCTCGCGCCGGACGAGGAGCCGCTGCCCGACTTCCTGGAGGCCCTGGCCGAGGCGTTCGCGCGCCGCCGCGACCAGCTGGCCGCGCGCGGCCGGGCGCTGCCCGGCGCGGCCGAGGCCCTCGCGGCGGTCGCGGGCCTGCCCGACACCGTGCAGACCGTGGTCACCGGCACGATCATGCCGAACGCCATGGCCAAGCTCGCCGCGTTCGGCCTCGACCGCCACCTGGACCTGAGCATCGGCGGCTTCGGCTCCGAGTACTACCCCAAGGCGAGCCTGATCCAGTTCACCCGGATGCGTGCCGCCGAGGCCCACCGCGCCGCGTTCCCGGAGTCGGCGACCGTCTACGTCACCGACTCCGTGCGCGACGTCGAGGCCGCCGTCATCGGCCACGCCACCCCGATCGCGGTGCTCAGCGGGTCGGCCACCGAGTCCCAGCTCCGCGCCGCCGGGGCCGCGCACGTCCTGCCCGACCTCACCGACGTCCGGGCCCTGCTCGCCGCCGTCGAGCACGCCACCGGCGGGCCGGCCCCCGCCGGCTGACCGCCGCGCCCCGGCGGCCCGATGGGGTCCGGCGACCCCGCCTCGGCCGGTCGCGTGGCCGGTGTCTGTCCGATACGTGGCTCAGAAGGGGACGAAGGGAACATTGCCCGGTCCGTCCCGCCCGCGTACGGTACGTGGGGACACCGCCCGGCCCGGCAATGCGCTGCAAACAGTCGAAACGCACTGTTAACAGCGTTGAACGCCGTGGCCTCGTGTGAAAAGCAGTAACCTGGGCACCGGCGGGACCGGACAACGTCGTCCGGTCGGTTCCCGCCATGACCTGTGCGCACAGGCCGCCCCACCGGCGGTGTCCGAGTCCGGCGCCGAGCCCCGCGCCCCCGCGCGGACGTCACAAAACTTCACACGCTGGTATGCCCCGACCGGCGCCGCCGCGCCCCGGTCGGACCCGACGACTCACAAGGGAGTGAGATCGAATCATGTCCGGGCAGTCTGACGCCGTGCACGATCAATTGCTGCGCGACGCGCTCGCGCAATGGTCCTCCGCGCGCCCCGACGCGGACCGTGGCGGCATCGACCGGATCGAGCGGTTCCTCCCGCTCTACTATCGGCACGTCGCCTCCGATGAGCTGAAGGAGCGGACCCCCGCCCAGATCTGCGGCCCGGCGGCCGCCCATCTCGACCTCGGCCGCCACCGGCCGCAGGGGCGCGCCAAGGTGCGCGTCAGCACCCCCACCGACGACGACGCCGGATGGGACGTCGGGCACAGCGTCGTCGAGATCATCACCGACGACGCCCCCTTCCTCGTCACCTCCGTGACCATGGAGCTCGCCCGGCGCGGCATCGGCGTCCACCTGGTCGTCCACCCCCAGCTGCGGGTGGCCCGCGACCTCTCCGGCGGCCTGCTGGAGATCGAGCCCGACACCGACGGCGACGGCCTGCGCCCGCTGGCCGAGTCGTGGATGCACATCGAGATCGACCGGCAGACCGACACCACCCTCCTCAAGCAGCTCGCCGCCGACATCGAGCGCGTCCTGGGCGACGTCCGCTACGTCGACGAGGACTCCGAGAAGATGCGCAGCCGCGCCCTCGCCCTCGCCGACGCGGCCGCCGAGGGCGGCCCGCTGGCCGGCGGCGTCGACCCCGGCGAGGTCGCCGACGCCGCCGCCTTCCTCCGCTGGGTCGCCGACCGCAACTTCACCTTCATGGGCTACCGCGAGTACGCCCTGATCGCCGACAGCGCCGACGACGGCACCGAGGAGCTCGCGCTGAGCCCCCGCGCCGGCACCGGCCTCGGCCTGCTCCGGCTCGACGTCCCCGCCTCCGAGAGCTTCGCCGCGCTGCCGCCCGAGGCCCGCGCCAAGGCCCGCGAGCCCCACCTGCTCGTGCTCACCAAGGCCAACTCCCGGGCCACCGTGCACAAGCCGAAGTACCTCGACTACATCGGCGTCAAGAAGTTCGACGCCCAGGGCCGCATCGTCGGCGAGCACCGGTTCCTCGGCCTGTTCACCCACGAGGCCGTCACCACCAGCATCGCGCAGATCCCCATCCTGCAGCGCAAGCAGGCCGAGGTGCTCGACCTCGCCGGGTTCGACGCCGACAGCTACGACGGCCGCGACCTGGTCGAGATCCTCGAGAGCTTCCCGCGCGAGGAGCTGCTGCAGACCCCGGTGGACGAGCTGTACGACATCGTCCTGGGCGTGCTGCGGCTGCGCGAGCGCCGGGGCACCAAGCTCTTCCTGCGCCGCGACCCCTACGGCCGGTACATGTCGTGCCTCGTGTACATGCCGCGCGACCGCTACACCACCCAGGTCCGCCTGGACATCCAGCGGGTCCTCGCCGACGCCTTCCACGGCGCCACCATGGACCACGGGGTGATGATCGGTTCGGCGCCCTTCGCCCGGCTGCACCTGGTGGTGCGCGCCGAGCGCGGCACCGCCCTCGCCGACGTCGACCACGGCGCCCTGGAGGCCGAGGTCGTCAAGGCCACCCGCTCCTGGGACGACGACCTGCTGGCCGAGCTGAGCGGCCGCTTCGGCGCCGACCGCGCCGCCGAACTGCTCCGCGCCTACGGCGACGCCCTCCCCGAGGGCTACAAGGTCGACACCGACGCCGCCACCGCCGTGGACGACATCGCCCGGCTCGACGCCCTCGACGCCGACGGCCTCACCGTCAACCTCTACCGGTCGGAGTCCGACGACCCCGCCGAGTGGCGGTTCAAGGTCTACCGCACCGGCGAGCCCGTCTCGCTGTCGCGCGTCCTGCCCCTGCTGGAGCACCTCGGCGTCGAGGTCGTGGACGAGCGCCCCTACGGCGTCACCGCCCCCGGCGGCGCCGACCGCGCCTGGATCTACGACTTCGGCCTGGCCCCCATCCCCGACGCCGTCGACCTGCCCCCCAACCGGCTCAAGTTCCTGTTCGAGGACGCGTTCACCGCCCTGTGGCAGGGCCTCGGCGAGTCCGACGACTTCAACGCGCTGGTCGTCCGCGCCGGCCTCGGCTGGCGCCAGCTCACCATCCTGCGCGCCTACGCCAAGTACCTGCGCCAGACCGGCAGCACCTTCAGCCCCGCCTACATCGCCGACGTGCTCGTCGCCAACGTGCACATCGCCAACCTGCTGGTGCGCCTGTTCGAGTCGCGGTTCGACCCGCGCCACGACACCGGGCGCCACGAGCGCAGCGAGGCCATCACCGAGGAGATCCGCGGCGAACTCGACTCCGTCGCCAGCCTCGACCACGACCGCATCCTGCGCGCGTTCCTCGCCATGATCGAGGCCACCCTGCGCACCAACTACTTCCAGACCGAGCCCGGGACCGACACCCGCAAGCCGTACCTCGTCTACAAGCTCGACCCGCAGAACATCCCCGACCTGCCCGCGCCCCGGCCGCGCTTCGAGATGTTCGTCTACTCGCCGCGCATCGAGGGCGTGCACCTGCGGTTCGGCCCGGTGGCGCGCGGCGGACTGCGCTGGTCGGACCGCTTCGAGGACTTCCGCACCGAGATCCTGGGCCTGGTCAAGGCGCAGATGGTGAAGAACTCCGTCATCGTCCCCAGCGGCGCCAAGGGCGGTTTCGTCTGCAAGCGGCTGCCCGCCGGCGGCGACCGCGACGCCGTCATGGCCGAGGTCGTGGCCTGCTACAAGCAGTTCATCGGCGGCCTGCTCGACGTCACCGACAACCTCGTCGGCGGCGAGGTCGAGCACCCGCGCGACGTCGTCCGCTACGACGCCGACGACTCCTACCTGGTCGTCGCCGCCGACAAGGGCACCGCCACCTTCTCCGACATCGCCAACGGCATCTCCGTCGAGCGCGGCTTCTGGCTCGGCGACGCCTTCGCCTCCGGCGGGTCGGTCGGCTACGACCACAAGGCCATGGGCATCACCGCCCGCGGCGCGTGGGAGTCCGTGCGGTACCACTTCCGCGAGATGGGCGTCGACACCCAGAACGACGACTTCACCGCGGTCGGCATCGGCGACATGTCCGGTGACGTCTTCGGGAACGGCATGCTGCTGTCGCGGCACATCCGCCTGGTCGCCGCCTTCGACCACCGGCACGTCTTCCTCGACCCCGACCCCGACCCCGAGCGGTCCTTCGCCGAGCGCGAGCGGCTGTTCGCGCTGCCCCGCAGCTCCTGGGCCGACTACGACACCTCGCTGATCTCGGCGGGCGGCGGCGTGCACCCGCGCACCGCCAAGTCCATCCCGATCACCCCGCAGGTGCGCGCGGCGCTGGGCATCGACGAGGGCACCACCTCGCTCACCCCGTTCGAGCTGATCCGGCACATCCTCACCGCGCCGGTCGACCTGCTCTGGAACGGCGGCATCGGCACCTACGTCAAGGCGAGCACCGAGACCCACGCCGACGCCGGCGACAAGGCCAACGACCCGGTGCGGGTCGACGCCGCCGAACTCCGGTGCAAGGTGGTCGGCGAGGGCGGCAACCTCGGCCTCACCCAGGCGGCGCGGATCGAGTTCGCGCTGGCCGGCGGCCGGGTGAACTCCGACTTCATCGACAACTCCGCCGGGGTCGACACCTCCGACCACGAGGTCAACATCAAGATCATGCTCGACCGCGAGGTCCGCGAGGGCCGCCTCGGCAAGGAGGAGCGCGACGAGCTGTTCATGGGCATGACCGACGAGGTCGCCCACCAGGTGCTCGACAACAACTACGCGCAGAACGTCGTGCTCGCCGCGGCCCGCAAGCAGGCCGGGTCGATGCTGCACGTCCACTCCCGCTACCTCCGCCGCCTGGAGCGCTCCGGCCGGGTCAAGCGGAAGCTGGAGTTCCTGCCCGACGACAAGGCGATCGCCGCCCGCCGCTCCGCGGGCCAGGGCCTCACCGGGCCCGAGTTCGGCACCCTCATCGCCTACACCAAGATCAGCCTCAAGGAGGCGATCGCGGAGTCCGACCTGCCCACCGACCCCTACCTCGGCGACACGCTCACCGCGTACTTCCCCACGGCGCTGCGCGAGCGGTTCGCCGACGTGATGCCCTCGCACCCGCTGGCCCGCGAGATCATCGCCAACCAGGTCGTCAACGACATGGTGAACCACTCGGGGTCGACGTTCGCGTTCCGGGTCACCGAGGAGCTGGGCGCCACCCCCGACGACATCGCCCGCGCCTACCTGGTGGTGCGCGACGTGTTCGGGCTGCGCGACTTCTGGCAGGCCGTCGAGGACCTCGACCACCGCATCGACGTCGACACCCAGCTCGGCATGCTGCTGGAGGCCCGCAAGCTCACCGAGCGGGGGGCGCGCTGGCTGCTGCGCAACCGGCGGTCGCCGTTCGCGCTGAGCGAGGAGATCGCGTTCTTCGCCGACGGCGTCGCCGAGATCGTGCCGCAGCTGCCCGAGCTGCTCCAGGGCCGCGACCTCGCGTCGTTCACCGAGCGCCGCGACCGGTTCGCCTCCCTCGGGGTGCCCGAGGAGCTGGCCGTGCGCGTCGCCGCGATGGTGCCCGCCTACTCCACGTTCGACCTGGTGGACGTCGCCTCCCGCACCGGCCGCCCGCTGCGCGAGGTCGCCGAGGTCTACTTCGACCTCGCCGACCAGCTGCAGATCAGCCGGCTGCGCGAGCGCGTCATCGCGCTGCCGCGCGACGACCGGTGGGCGACCATGGCGCGGGCGGCCGTGCGCGACGACCTCTACGCCACGCACGCCGACCTCACGGCCAACGTCCTGGAGTCCGGCGACTCCGGCGAGACCCCCGACGAGCTGCGCTCCCACTGGAGCGAGCGCAATACGGTGGCGGTCCGCCGGGCCGGGCAGACCCTGTCGGAGATCTGGGAGACCGAGCGGTTCGACCTCGCCACGCTCTCGGTGGCGCTGCGGTCCATCCGCTCCCTGGTCCGCCCCCGCGACTGACCGGCGCCGCCGGGCCCGCCCCCTCCGCAGCGGGGGGTGCGGGCCCGGCGGCGCGCGCCCCTCCGCGCGGGGGAGGTGAGCGGCCGCCCCGCCACGCCCTAGACTTGGGGTGTGGCAGACCTAGACCCCGCAGAGAAGATCAAGGACCTCTCCTCCACGCTCGCGAGCGTGGAGTCCGTCCTGGACGTCGACGCCATGCAGACCGAGATCGAGCAGCTGCGCGAGCAGTCCGCCGACCCCGAGCTGTGGGGCGACCCGGGCAACGCCCAGAAGGTCACCCGCCGGCTGTCCAACCTGGAGTCGGTCGTCACCAAGCTCGCCGCCATCCGGCAGCGCCTCGACGACCTCGGCGTGCTCTACGAGCTCGCCGCCGACGAGGACGACGCCGACACCCGCGCCGAGGCCGACCGCGAGCTGGAGTCGCTGCGCAAGGACATCGGCGAGCTGGAGGTCCGCACCCTCCTCAACGGCCCCTACGATGAGCGCGAGGCGCTGGTCACCATCAACTCCCAGGCGGGCGGCGTCGACGCCGCCGACTGGGCGCAGATGCTCCAGCGGATGTACCTGCGCTGGGCCGAGCGCCACGGCTACCCGACGGAGGTCTACGAGACCTCCTACGCCGAGGAGGCCGGCATCAAGTCGACCAGCTTCGCCGTGAAGGCCCCGTTCGCCTACGGCACGCTGCGCGGCGAGCACGGCACCCACCGGCTGGTGCGGATCTCGCCGTTCGACAACCAGAACCGGCGCCAGACCTCGTTCGCGGGCGTCGACGTGGTGCCGGTGGTCGAGCAGAGCGACCACATCGACATCGACGAGGGCGACCTGCGCATCGACGTCTACCGGTCGAGCGGCCCCGGCGGCCAGGGCGTCAACACCACCGACTCCGCGGTGCGGATCACCCACCTGCCCACCGGCATCGTCACCTCGTGCCAGAACGAGCGGTCGCAGCTGCAGAACCGCGCCACGGCCATGTCGATGCTCCAGGCCAAACTGCTGGAGCGCAAGCGCCGCGAGGAGAAGGCCGAGCTGGACGAGCTGCGCGGCGACAGCGTGAGCAGCTGGGGCACGCAGATGCGCAACTACGTCCTGCAGCCGTACCAGAGCGTGAAGGATGTGCGCACGGGCCTGGAGAGCGGCAACCCGAGCGGTGTCCTCGACGGCGACATCGACGAGTTCATCGACGCCGAGATCCGCTGGATGCGCAGCCAGGAGCGCGAGTCGGCGTAGGGGGCGCGCGCCACGGGGACACGTCGGTATACGTGAACGTTATCTTCGATTGACAGTTCCGATATGCTCGTCTCTGTTGTCCCACGGACAGCCGTGGCCGACGACGCGCGTAGGGGTGCCCGGCCGCTCGGCGGTCACCGGGTTGTGCCGCGACCCTTCTCCGTGATGGGGCGGGAGCGGACATTCCGGGTTGCGATCCCCTCTACACTGTCGATTGGCCCCGTGGCCGGTACTGCCCTATGCGGATGCGCTCATCCGCCGGGCGCCCCAACTCCGAGAACCTTGTGATGCACCTGTGATCCACTTCGATAACGTCACCAAGGTCTACCCGACCCAGAAGCGCCCCGCTCTGGCGGACGTTTCCATCGACGTCGACAAGGGCGAGTTCGTGTTCCTCGTCGGCCCCTCCGGGTCGGGTAAATCCACGTTCCTGCGGCTGGTCCTCAAGGAGGAGAAGCCCACGCACGGCCGGGTGCACGTCGCCGGCAAGGACCTCGCCCGCCTCTCCAACTGGAAGGTGCCGCACCTGCGGCGCCGTATCGGCTGCGTCTTCCAGGACTTCCGGCTGCTGCCGAACAAGAACGTCTTCGAGAACGTCGCGTTCGCGCTGGAGGTCATCGGCAAGCCCCGCCGGTTCATCCGCAAGGTGGTGCCCGAGGTCGTCGAGCTGGTCGGCCTCGAAGGCAAGGCCGAGCGCATGCCCGACGAGCTCTCCGGCGGCGAGCAGCAGCGCGTGGCCATCGCGCGCGCGTTCGTCAACCGGCCGCAGATCCTGCTGGCCGACGAGCCCACCGGCAACATCGACCCCGCCACCTCGATCGGCATCATGAAGGTGCTCGACCGAATCAACCGCACCGGTACCACCGTGGTCATGGCGACCCACGATGCCGCCATCGTCGACTCGATGCGCAAGCGCGTCATCGAGCTCGAAGAGGGCGAGGTCGTGCGCGACCAGACGCGCGGCGTCTACGGCCAGGCCTACTGACGCGGGGCCTGCCGAGCGCGTCCGCGCGGGCGCGGCGACCGCGAAGCCCCTTAGGATGGACGCTTAACACATCATGCGAGCACAATTCGTACTTTCCGAGACCTGGATCGGCCTGCGGCGGAACCTGACGATGACCATCGCGGTCATCACCACCGTGGCGATCTCGCTCGCCCTGTTCGGCGGCGGTCTGCTGATCAACCAGCAGGTCTCGCAGATGCGCCAGTTCTGGGATGATCGTATCTCCCTCACCGTCTACATGTGCACGGACACCTCCCCGTCCAACGCCTGTGAGGAGAACGGGGCGGCCACCGAGGACGAGCGCACGCAGATCCAGCAGGACCTGGAGCAGCTGGACGAGGTGCAGAGCGTCGAGTACGTCACCGCCGAGGAGGCGTGGGCGGACTTCCAGGAGCGCTTCTCCAACAACCGCGCACTGGTCGAGGCCACCCAGGAGGGCGACATCCCGGACAACTTCCGGGTGCAGCTCGCCGACCCCACCCAGTACGAGGCCGTCACCGGCGCGGTCGAAGGCCGGCCCGGCGTCGACTCCGTCTCCAACGACCAGGCCGTGCTGGAGCAGTTCTTCGGCCTGCTCGACGGGCTCAAGTGGGCCGCGCTCGTGGTCGCGTTCGTCCAGTTGGCGGCCGCCGCGCTGCTGATCGGCAACACGATCCGGCTGTCCGCCTACAGCCGCCGCCGCGAGACCGGCATCATGCGGCTCGTCGGCGCGTCCAACTTCTACATCCAGCTGCCGTTCCTGCTGGAGGGCGCGGTCGCCGGCCTCCTCGGCGGCATCATCGCGTCCGGGTTCATCGTCGCCGCGCGGGTGTTCCTGCTCGACCGCATCCAGTCGTGGTTCCAGTTCGACGTCACCCTCACCGCGGGTGCGGTCGCGTCCGTCATCGGCGTCTCGCTGATCCTCGGCGTGCTGCTCTGCACCGTGACGTCGTTCCTGACCCTGCGGCGCTACCTGCGGGTGTGACGCGGCGCCGCCCGGGACACCCCCGGGCGGCAGAGAAAGGAAGACACCTGTGCCACGGGAAAAGGGGCGCAAGCTCGTCGCGCAGAACCGGCGCGCCCGGCACGACTACCACATCGACGACACCTACGAGGCGGGCATCGTGCTCACCGGTACCGAGGTCAAGTCGCTGCGTGCCGGACGCGCGTCCCTGGTGGACGGGTTCGCCCAGGTGAAGAACGGCGAGGTGTGGCTGGAGAACGTCCACATCCCCGAGTACGCGCAGGGGACGTGGACCAACCACGCCGCGCGCCGACCGCGTAAGCTGCTGCTGCACCGCGAGGAGATCTCCCGGCTCATCGGCAAGACCAACGAGGCCGGCCGCACCCTCGTCCCGCTGTCCCTGTACTTCAGCGACGGCAAGGCCAAGGTCGAGATCGCGCTCGCCCGCGGCAAGCGCAGCTTCGACAAGCGCCAGGACATCGCCGCCCGCGACGCGCAGCGCGAGATCGAGCGCGAACTCCGCCGCCGACGCTGACCACGCCGTGAAAGGACCCAGGGTGTCCCCCCGTCACCTCCGCCGTCTCCTCGCCGCGGGAACCGGGCTGGCAACGGCCGCCGTCATCACCGGGTGCGCCCCCGAGCCCAGCCCGGAGGTCGCCGTCCGCACCTTCCTGCTCGACTGGCAGGCCGGCGCCTACGAGGGCGCCGCCCGCCAGACCGACGGCGA
>NZ_BCRK01000006.1 GCF_001552555.1 Nocardiopsis trehalosi NBRC 14201
CGGCGGGCTGGCCGAGCGCGCGGGCGGCGGGTGGGCGGCCCGCCCCGACGCGCTGCGCAACGCCGCGGCGGCCGGGGCCGCGCCACCCGACCGCCACCCGATGGCCGGCAGCCGCCCCGACCCGGCGGTGGCCCGCGACTTCACCCGCGACGGCCGCATCGTGGCGCTGCCCGCGCAGCGGGGGCCCCGGCTGGAGCTGCTCGACCACGTCGCGCGCGCCTTCGAACCGGGCATCCGCTACGCCGAGGCGGAGGTCGAGGCGGTGCTGCGCGCCTTCCACGCCGACAGCGCCACGCTCCGCCGCACCCTGGTCGACGAGGGGTTCCTCGACCGCGACACCACCCACTACTGGCGGTGCGGCGGCACGGTCGCGCCGTGACACCGCGCGCCGGCGCCCCGCCGTGCCGTGCCGCCGTGTCGCGCCACCGCGCCACCGCGCGCCGACGCTGCCGGTGCCCCGCCGTGCCACCGCTCCCGCGCGCCGGGGGCGCCGCGCGGCCCGGCCCGGTGTGACGGAGCCGACCTCGCGCCCGCGGCGCCCCGCGCCTAGGGTTGGGGAGATATGTCCGGTCCGACGATCTTCCTGCGCATGGTGCTCATCTCCATGTCGCTCACCAGCACCGATGACGGCCTGTGTCGCCGCCGGTGCCGCCGCCGCGCGCTCTGACGCGGCCGCCCGCGCGCCCCGCCGCCTCCGGCCGAGGGCGAAGATCCGTCCCCACCGACCGCACACACCCGCCCCCGGGTCCCGCACGCCCAGGAGTCCCGTCGCCATGACGACAGCCGCCCCCTCGCCCGCGTCGCCGCCCGCCTCCCCGGCGGCCCGCCTGCTCTTCCACAACGCCCTGTCGGCCCCGCCGCCCGCCGCCCCGCGCCCCGAACCGGTGCGCTGGGTGCCGCTGGGCGTCGCGCTGGCCGCCACCGCCGCCCTCGCCGCCTACGTCGGCGCCGTCCACGGCGCCCGGCCCGCCGTGCTGCTGCTGCTCGGCGCCGGACTGGGCCTGGCGCTGTTCCACTCCCGGTTCGGGTTCACCTCCGCGTGGCGGCAGTTCGTCGCGGTCGGCAACGGCACCGGGCTGCGCGCCCACGCCCTGCTGCTCGGTACCACCGCCACCCTGTTCGCCCTGGTGATCGGCACCGGCACCGGCCTGTTCGGCAGCACCCCCGAACCGTCGGCCGGGCCCATCGGGGTCGCCCTGTTCCTCGGTGCGTTCGTGTTCGGCATCGGCATGCAGCTCGGCGGGGCGTGCGCGTCGGGCACCCTGTTCGCGATCGGGTCGGGCCAGTCCGCGATCGTCCTCACCCTGGGCGGGTTCATCGCCGGCTCGGTGCTCTACAGCGCCGCGTGGCCGCTGGTGGCCGACCTGCCGGCGCTGCCCCCGTTCCTGCTGTCCGACCACGTCGGGTGGGCGGGGTCGTGGGCGGTCACCGTCGCGGTGCTCGGCGCGATCGTCGTGGGCACCCGGGTGGTGCAGAACCGGCGCACGCCCCCGCCGGTGGGCGCGGTGCCCAGCGCGAGCGGCGCCGCCCGCGTCCTGCGCGGCAGCTGGCCGATGCTGGTGGGCGCGGTCGTCCTCGCCGTGCTGGGCGGCGCCGTGCTGGTCGTCTCCGGCGGCGCGTGGGGCATCACCAGCGCCTTCAACCTGTGGGGCGCCAAGCTGCTCCAGCTGGTCGGCCTGCACCCGGAGGAGTGGGCGTTCTGGAGCCGGCCGGAGCAGGCCGCGCAGCTCGCCGCGCCGGTGCTCACCGACAAGACGAGCCTCACCGACATCGGCATCATCCTCGGCGCGGCCGTGGCCGCCGCGGCGGCCGGGGCGTGGAAACTGCACACCGGGCTGCGCGGCAACGTGGTGGCCGCGTCGCTGATCGGCGGCGTGCTGATGGGCGTCGGCGCCCGACTGGCGGGCGGCTGCAACATCGGCGCCTACCTCGCCGGCATCGCCTCGGGCAGCTTGCACGGGTGGCTGTGGGCCCTCGCCGCCATCGCCGGCACCTGGGTGGGGCTGCGCGCCCGCACCCTGTTCCGGCTGCCCAACCCCAAGCCGTCCGACAGCGTCTGCTGACCCGCCGGGCGGCCGGACGGCCGCGGCGGGGCCTCAGCCGTCGCCGCGGTCGTCGCCCTCGCGGCTGCCCAGCAGCCGCCGCAGCGACGCCACCCGGTCGGGGTCGAGCCGCCCCTCGGCCACCCCGGTGTCGAGCGCGCAGCCCGGCGCGTCGGCCGCGTGCGGGCAGCCCGGCGGGCAGTCGGCGGCGGTCGCGGCCAGCTCCGGGAAGCCCGCGACGACGTCGTCGGGGCTGACGTGGGCCAAACCGAAGCTGCGCACGCCCGGGGTGTCGATGATCCAGCCGCCCTCGACCGGCAGGGCGACCGCCGACGTGGAGGTGTGCCGGCCGCGCCCGGTGACCGGGTTGACCCGGCCCACCGCGCGCTCGGCCGCGGGCACCAGCAGGTTCACCAGGGTGGACTTGCCGACCCCCGACGACCCGACGAGCACGCTCACCCGCCCCACCAGCCGCTCGGCCAGCGGGGCGAGGTCGCCGTCGCGGCGGGTGGCGACCGCGGGGACCGCCAGCGCCGCGTAGGACGCCAGCAGCGCGTCCGGCGCGGCGAGGTCGGCCTTGGTGAGGCAGAGCAGCGGGTCGAGCCCGGCGTCGTAGGCCGCCACCAGGCACCGGTCGACGAACCGGGGCTGCGGCTCGGGGTCGGCCAGGGCGCAGACGATGACGAGCTGGTCGGCGTTGGCGACGATGATCCGCTCGACCGGGTCGGTGTCGTCGGCGGTGCGGCGCAGCACCGACCGGCGCTCCTCGACCCGCACCACCCGCGCCAGGGTGTCGGGGCGCCCGGAGAGGTCGCCCACCAGCGCGACCCGGTCGCCGACGACGATGCTGCCCCGGCCCAGTTCGCGCGCCTTCATGGCGACGACCGGGCTGCCGTCGACCAGGCACCGGTACCGGCCGCGGTCGACCGCGGTGACGAACCCGGAGCGGGCGTCGTCGTGCTTGGGCCGGGTGCGGGTGCGGGGCCGCGACCCCCCGCGCGCGCGTACGCGGACGTCGTCCTCGTCGAGGTAGCGGCCACCGCTCAAGGGGCGACCACCCCGGTCCACAGCCCGGGGAAGTCGGGCAGGGTCTTCCCGGTGGTGGCGATGTCCTCGACCAGCACCCCCGGCACAACGAGCCCGATGACCGCGCCGGAGGTGGCCATGCGGTGGTCGTCGTAGCTGCGGAACACCCCGCCGCGCAGCGGGCGGGGGCGGATGACCAGGCCGTCGGGCAGCTCCTCGGCGTCGCCGCCGAGCCGGTTGACCTCGCGCGCCAGGGCGGCGATCCGGTCGGTCTCGTGCCGGCGCAGGTGGGCGATGCCGGTCAGCCGCGACGGGGAGTCGGCCAGCGCCGCGACGGCCGCGATCGTGGGGGTGAGTTCGCCGACCTCGCGCAGGTCGGCGGTGATGCCGCGGACCGTGCCGGTGCCGCGCAGGGTGAGGCCGTCGGGGCCGTGCTCGACGGCGCCGCCCATGTCGGTGAACAGTCCGCGCAGCGCGTCGCCCGGCTGGGTGGTGCGCGCGGGCCAGTCGCGGACGGTCACCCGGCCGCCGGTGACCAGCGCGGCGGCCAGGAACGGCGCGGCGTTGGACAGGTCGGGTTCGACGACGACCTCGGCGGCCTTGATCGGGCCGGGGGCGACCCGCCACACGTCGGGGACCGAGGTGTCGACCTCGACCCCGGCGTCGCGCAGCATCGCGGCGGTCATGTCGAGGTGCGGCTGCGAGGGCACCGGCGGCCCCTCGTGGCGGACCTCGACCCCGTTGCGGAAGCGGGCGCCGCTGAGCAGCAGCGCGGAGATGAACTGCGACGACCCGGACGCGTCGACGGTGACCGCGCCGCCCGGCACCGCCCCGGTGCCGCGGACGGTGAGCGGCAGCGCGCCGCGCCCGCCGTCGTCGATGTCGGCGCCGAGGGCGCGCAGCGCCGACAGCAGCGGGCCCACCGGGCGCTCGCGGGCGCGGGGGTCGCCGTCGAAGCGGACCTCGCCGTCGGCCAGCGCCGCCACCGGCGGCACGAACCGCATGACCGTGCCCGCGTTGCCGACGTCGACCGCCGCGGGGCCGCGCGGCGGCGCGGGCACGACGGCCCAGTCGGCGCCGTCGGCGGTGACGCCGGTGCCCAGCGAGCGCAGCGCCGCCGCCATGAGGTCGGTGTCGCGGCTGCGCAGCGGGCGGCGCACCACGCTGGGGGTCTCCGACAGGGCGGCGAGGACCAGCGCCCGGTTGGTCATCGACTTGGAGCCGGGCAGGGTGACCTCGGCGTCGACCGGGCCGGCGGCCGCGGGGGCGGGCCAGTGCGGGGCGGAAGCAGGCATAGCCCAAGGTTAGCCGTCCCGGACGGCGGGGCGGGCGGCGCCGGGCGGCCGGCGTGCGGCACCCTGGAGGGGTCCGGGGGAGCGGCGGGGCGCGCGCCCGCGCCCCGCCGCAGCACCGCAGGGGAGGCCGCCATGGGCGACAAGGTCCACCACTTCGAGGTCCGCACCCGCTGGACCGGCAACACCGGGGCGGGCACCACCTCCTACCGGGGGTACGGGCGCGGGCACGACGTCGAGGCCGACGGCCGGCCGGTGCTGCGGGCGTCGGCCGCCGCCGCGTTCCGCGGCGACCCGGAGCGGTGGAACCCCGAGGACCTGCTCCTCGCCGCGCTCAGCGAGTGCCACATGCTGTCCTACCTGGCGCTGTCCGTAGCGGCGGGCGTCGACGTGGTCGCCTACACCGACACGGCCACCGCCTCCCTGGTGACCCGCGCCGACGCCTCGGGGGAGTTCACCGAGGCGGTGCTGCGCCCCGTGGTGACGGTCGCCGCGCCGGACATGGCCGACGCGGCCCGGGACCTGCACGCGCGGGCGCACCGGGCCTGCTTCATCGCGCGTTCGGTGAACTTCCCGGTGCGCCACGAGGCGGTCGTCCGCGTCGCGGACGGGGACACCGGCGCCGGGCCGCAGGGCGCGTAGGAGGCCTCCGGCGGACGCCGGCCGGGACGCGCGGGCGCGTGGCGGACCGGAGGTCACGAGACGGATTCGATATGACCGAAACGCAAATAATGGTCGGTGGGACGCACTAGTTTGCGGGCGATGGCAGAGCGCGGTCGGGCATTCCCCGGTGCCCGCACACCGCAGCACGAGCCCTTTGCGGCAGGACGGCCGGGACGGAGCGCGTCATCCAGGGCGGGCGCGCCGCCGGGCGCCATGCCCGTCATCGAAACAAGGTACGCATGTCCCCCCAGACCACCGGTTTCGCGCTGCTCCTCCTCGGCGCCCTCCTGTTGCTCGCCAAGCTCGTCCGCACCCGATGGCGCACCGCGCGCCGGCTCTTCCTACCCAGCTCCATCATCGGCGGCACCATCGCCCTCCTGCTCGGCCCCGAACTGCTGGGCCGCGCGGCCGCCGCCCTCGGCGCCGCCCCGCTGTCCGGCGGCCTGTTCGGCGCGGACGTCTACGACGTCTGGCGGGTCCTGCCCGAGCTGCTGATCTCGGTGGTGTTCGCCGCCCTGTTCCTCGGCCAGCCGCTGCCCCGCCTCTCCGCGGCCAGCCGGCTCGCCGCCCCCCAGATCACCTTCGGCCTGGCGCAGTGCGCCGGGCAGTACGTCATCGGGCTGCTCCTGGCGCAGTGCGTCCTCGGCCCGGTGTTCGGGCTCCCGGCGGTCTCCGGCGTGCTGCTGGAGGTCGCGTTCGAGGGCGGCCCGGGCACCGTCGCCCGCCTCGGCGACACCTTCGCCAACGCCGGCTTCGCCGAAGGGCGCGAACTCGCGCTCGCCCTCGCCACCACCGGCATGCTCGCCGCCATCATCACCGGCATCGCGCTGGTCAACTGGGGCGTCCGGCGCGGCCACACCGCCGAACTGTTCATCGGCGGGCGGCGGCACGTCGGCGAGCAGATCGGCCGGGAGGAGGGCGGGGCGCCGTCCCGCCCGGCCGCGCCGGCCGCCGCCCGGCGCGTCGGCGTCGAACCGCTGGTCATGCACGTCGGGCTCATCGCCGTCGCCATCATGGTCGGCCAGGGCCTGCTCCGGCTCTGCCAGGCCGTCGAGCAGGCGCTCTTCCCCGGCGGCATCGAGGTGTTCGCCTACGTCCCGCTGTTCCCGCTCGCCATGTTCGGCGGTGTCATCGTCCAGGCGCTCGTCGACCGGTTCGCCCCGCCCGGGTTCGTCGACCGCGCGCTGATCGGCCGCGTCCAGGGGTTCACCCTGGAGGTCATCGTCATCACCGCCCTGGGCTCGCTGTCGCTGACCGTCATCGCCGCGCACCTCGCCCCGTTCCTCATCCTGGCCACCGCGGGGGTCGTGTGGTGCGTCGGCTCCTTCGTGCTGCTCGCCCCCCGCATGCTCCCCTCGCACTGGTTCGAGCTGGGCATCGGCAACCTCGGCCAGACCCTCGGCGTGAGCGCCGTCGGCCTCATGCTGATCCGGCTCGCCGACCCCGGGCTGCGCTCCCCGGCGCTGGAGGCGTTCGGCTACAAGCAGCTCGCCGTCCAGCCGTTCTTCGGCGGCGGCATCGTCACCGCGGTGCAGATCCCGCTGATCCTGCACTACGGCCCGTGGCCGTTCCTGCTCGGCGCCTCCCTGGTGCTGGCGCTCACGCTGGCGCTCGGCCTGCTCGTGTTCGGCCGCATGCGCCCGCTGGACGACCGGGCCGGCGCCTCGGACGCCGTCCCCGCCTGACCCCGCGCCGGGCGGCGCCCCCGTCGGCGCCGCCCGCCCGCGGCTGGCACACTGGAGCCCATGTGCGGTCGGTACGCCCAGGCGCGCAACGTCCATGAACTCCAGTTGGCCTTCGACTTCGCCGAGCCCCCCGAGGCGGACGGCGACCGCGGCACGCGCGCGTGGCCGCCCCTGGAGGAGGTCGCGCCCGACTACAACGTCGCGCCCGGCAAGCGGGTCTACGCCGTGCTGGGCACCCCGCCCGGCGACGCCGAACCCGGCGCCCCCACCGGCCCCCGGTCGCTGCGCACGCTGCGCTGGGGCCTGGTCCCGTCGTGGGCCAAGGACCCCAACGTCGGGTACAAGATGATCAACGCCCGCGCCGAGACCGTGGCCGAGAAGCCCTCGTTCCGCGCCGCGTTCGCCCGCCGCCGGTGCCTCATCCCGGCCGACGCCTACTACGAGTGGCAGCTGCTGCCCGACGGCGCCCCCGGCGCCGCCGAACCCGGCACCTCGCCCGCCACCGACCCCGGGCACCGCCGCCGCAAGGCCCGCGCCCGCAAGCGCCCCTACGCCATCGGCTACACCGAGGACGCCCCGCTGGCGTTCGCCGGGATCTTCGAGCGCTGGCGCGACCCCACCCGCCCCGACGACGACCCCGCCGCCTGGCTGTGGACCTGCGCCGTCATCACCACCGAGGCCGCGCCCCGCCTCAGCGCCATCCACGAGCGCATGCCCGTCGTCGTCCCCCCGGACCGGTGGGCGGTCTGGCTCGACCCCGCAGCCGAACCCGCCGACCTGCACGACGTCCTCGCCCGCACCCCCGCCGACGCGTTCGAGGTCCGCCCGGTCGGCACCGACGTCAACAGCGTCCGCAACAACGGCCCCCACCTGCTCGACCGCGTCGACGACACCCCCGAACCCGAGGCCGCCACCCTGTTCTGACGCGTCCCGGGGGCCGGGACGGGGCCGGCTCCGGGTCTGGCCCCCGTCCCCTCGCTGACGTAGGGTGGCCCCGGTCGACCACCCCGCACCAGCGGGGCGCGCCGCGACGGCGGCGCTGCTGCACCCACAACCAAAGAGACCGCGGGAGCTCGCGCCATGGCGGGCTGAGAGGGCGGCTGGACCCCCAAGGGGCCGGTGCCGCCGACCGCAGAACCTGTTCGGGTAATTCCGGCGTAGGGAGGCGTGCCTTGACGGCGCTCGACGACCACGATGTCCGACCCACGGTGACCACCGGCCCCATCCCGGGTTCGGCGAAGACCCATCTCCCCGTTGACGACCCCGCGTCCGGCCGGACGCTGCGGGTCCCGCAGCGGCGGGTCGGACTGAGCGACGGCACCCACATCGACCTGTACGACACCTCGGGTCCGTACACCGACGACACGGCGTCCGTCGACGTGCACGCGGGGCTGCCCCGCCTGCGCGCCGACTGGATCGCCGACCGCGCCCCCATCGGCGGCGCGGTCACCCAGGCGGCCTACGCGAAGGCCGGCGTGATCACCCCCGAGATGCGCTTCGCCGCCGCCCGCGAGGGTGTCGACCCGGAGTCCGTGCGCTCCGAGGTGGCCATCGGGCGGGCGGTCATCCCGCTCAACCGGTGCCACCCCGAGGCCGAGCCGATGGTGATCGGCAAGAACTTCCTGGTGAAGGTGAACGCCAACATCGGCAACTCCGCCGTCACCTCCTCGGTGGCCGAGGAGGTCGAGAAGATGGTGTGGGCCACCCGGTGGGGCGCCGACACCGTCATGGACCTCTCCACCGGCAAGCGCATCCACGAGACGCGCGAATGGATCGTGCGCAACGCGCCGGTGCCCATCGGCACGGTGCCGATCTACCAGGCCCTGGAGAAGGTCGGCGGCGACCCCGCCGCGCTGTCCTGGGAGGTCTACCGCGACACGGTGATCGAGCAGGCGGAGCAGGGCGTCGACTACATGACGGTGCACGCGGGCGTGCTGCTGCGCTACGTCCCGCTCACCGCCCGCCGGGTCACCGGCATCGTCTCGCGCGGCGGCTCGATCATGGCGGCGTGGTGCCTGGCCCACCACCGCGAGAGCTTCCTCTACACCCGGTTCGAGGAGCTGTGCGAGATCTTCCGCGCCTACGACATCACGTTCTCCCTCGGCGACGGACTGCGGCCCGGGTCGATCGCGGACGCCAACGACGAGGCGCAGTTCGCCGAGCTGCGCACGCTGGGCGAGCTGACCCACGTCGCGCGCGGCCACGACGTGCAGGTGATGATCGAGGGACCGGGGCACGTGCCCCTGCACAAGATCGCCGAGAACGTGCGGCTGGAGGAGGAGCTGTGCGGTGAGGCCCCGTTCTACACGCTGGGCCCGCTGGCCACCGACATCGCCCCCGGCTACGACCACATCACCTCGGCCATCGGCGCGGCCCAGATCGCCTGGCACGGGACCGCGATGCTCTGCTACGTGACCCCCAAGGAGCACCTGGGGCTGCCCGACCGCGACGACGTCAAGACCGGGGTCGTCACCTACAAGCTCGCGGCGCACGCGGCCGACCTCGCCAAGGGCCACCCGCGCGCCCGGGAGTGGGACGACGCGCTGTCGAAGGCCAGGTTCGAGTTCCGCTGGCGCGACCAGTTCCACCTGGCGCTGGACCCGGAGACCGCGCAGGCGTACCACGACGCGACCCTGCCGGCCGAGCCCGCCAAGACCGCGCACTTCTGCTCGATGTGCGGGCCGAAGTTCTGCTCCATGAAGATCACCCAGGACGTCCGCAGGTACGCGGCGGAGAAGGGGCTGTCGACCGTGGCCGCGATCGAGGAGGGCATGCGGGACAAATCGGCGGAGTTCGCCGACGGGGGCGGCCGGGTGTACCTGCCGCTCGCGGAGTAGCGCCCGGGGGCGGCGGCCGGTGGCCGCCGCCCCCGCGGTTCACGGCTTGCGCGCGCTGGCGAGCAGGTGCACGCCGACGTAGTCGTCGGACTCGGCGGCCTTGAGCTCCATCTCGACCAGGTGGGCGAGCATGTGCGGGTCGCGCGGCAGCATCATCTCGACGGTGGAGGCCGACAGCACGGTGCGCGGCCGGATCCAGTCGAGTTCCAGGCCGACGTCGGTCAGCAGTTCGGCGAGCTGCTCGGCGGTGAAGCAGCGCGTGATCGACCCGTCCGGCCAGGGCACCAGCAGCACGTCGGCGCTGGGGGCGTGGCTGAGTTCGGGCCAGCAGTCCTGCTCGGCCAGCAGCGCCATGCCCAGCACGACGGAGTCGACGCACAGCAGCGTGCGCCCGCCCGGGCGCAGCACCCGCGCGATCTCGCCGAGGGAGGCCTCGGTGGCGAGGTGGCGGGAGAGCACCCGGTTGTCGGCCACAACGGAGTCGAAGGCGTCGGAGGCGAAGCTCGACAGGAACGTGCTGTCGGCGACGACCGGGCGGAGCCGGCCGGGGGCGTGCCGCGGCGGGGTGCGGGCGTGCCCGTTGACCAGGGTCAGCGGCGGCCGCACGGTGACATCGGTGGAGGGCAGCAGGGTGACGACGTCGTGCCCGGCGGCCACCGCGCGCTGGGCGCCGCGGAAGTCGGGGCTGGAGAGGTCGAGCACCCGGCCGGGTTCGGCGGGCAGCCACCGCGCGAGCTGGGCGTCGGCCACGGCCCAGTAGAACCGCCAGTACGCCGACAGGGAGTCGGTGGTGGCGAAGTGGGCCGCGGTGGACCGCGCGCGGTGGGGGTCGGTGGGGGATGCGGCCGGCGGGTGGGACGCGGAGTCGGCGGACGGTCGCACGCACGCTCCTCTCGCACGGTCCCGGGTCTTTGCTCTCGGTTTTACCCGTACTCTCGCACGCTGCACCTCCGGGAACGCGCGGAAACCGAAAGTTCGCGGCGGGCGGACACGGGTGCGCACGGGGGGATACGGGGCGGACACGGGCGGTCCGGCGCGGAATCAGGGCGGGGCCCCCGTTGTTGGCACGGTCATCACCGCACCGGTCGGCCGCACCCCGACCGCGGGACGCCGCGGAGGTGTGCGCGCGCCGCCGGACCTCGACAGTAAAGGCAGGTCAATGCCAGCCGCTACCGCGATTTTGCCGGATACCCGGTCCGGCGCGGCGCCGCCCGCCGGGGACGGACCGCCCGTTTCCCCCTGGTCGTATCGTGAGGCTACGGTTGCCCCACGGGAGACCAGTACAGGGAGGCAGGCCGGCTTGAATCAGGGCCAAGAGACACTCGACGAGCGGGGTGCGCGGTTCGAACGGGACGTGCTCCCGTTCCTGGACCAGCTGTACTCGGCGGCGTTGCGCATGACCCGCAACCCGTCCGACGCCGAGGACCTCGTCCAGGAGACCTTCGCCAAGGCGTTCGGTTCGTTCCACCAGTTCAAGGAGGGGACGAACCTCAAGGCGTGGCTGTACCGAATCCTCACCAACACCTTCATCAACTCCTACCGCAAGAAGCAGCGGGAGCCGAAGCAGGCGGGGACCGAGGACGTCGAGGACTGGCAGCTCGCCCAGGCCGCGTCGCACTCCTCGTCGGGGCTGAAGTCCGCCGAGGCCGAGGCGCTGGAGCACCTGCCCGACAGCGACGTCAAGCGCGCCCTCCAGGAGCTTCCGGAGGACTTCCGCATCGCGGTGTACCTCGCGGACGTCGAGGGGTTCGCCTACAAGGAGGTCGCCGAGATCATGGACACCCCGATCGGCACGGTGATGTCGCGGCTGCACCGCGGGAGACGCCAGCTCCGTTCGCTGCTGGAGGAGTACGCGGTCGACCGCGGCATCCTGCAGGCGGACGACGTGTCGATGGCCATGGGGGCGGCCAAGGGCGGGACGCGGAGGGACCAGCGATGAACTGCGGCGGCGAGCACGCGACACCGTGCAGCGAGATCCTGGCGCGGGTCTACAGCTACATCGACGGTGAGCTGGAGGAGACCAACTGCGCCGAGATCCGGGACCACCTCGACGAGTGCGGTCCGTGCCTGGCGGAGTACGGCCTCGAGGAGGTCGTGAAGAAGCTGGTGGCGAAGCACTGCGGGTGCGACCCGGTGCCGGGCGACCTCCGGGGGAAGGTGCTGCACCGGCTGGAGCTGGCGCGGGCGGACGAGGCGGTCCGGGAGGCACGGGTGGAATAGTACGTCCCATTTTCCCCTTGTGATCATATTTATGCGAATTCAAGGACGAGCTGACGGCGGCCGGTGGACCGGCCGCCGTCCGTGTTTTCCGGGGGTCCGGAACACCCGGTGGTGCGCCGGGGCCAGGGCGGGTGGCCCGGTCGGCGGGTGGAATTTTCGGAGCGGCACGCGACACGCCCGGGCGGGTGTCCGATTCCGCGAACGGCGGGCCGCCGTCCTTCCCGGCGTCCCCTCCGCGCCATCGCTCAAAGGCCACTACACTGAGTGATCATGCCAGGTGAGGGCGGCGGGTGGCGCCGAACGGAGATGTCGGTGGAAACGGCGATTCCGGGGAAAGGAGCCGTTCGGAGTTGATTGCGCAGCGTGATGCTCTTTTCTCCGAATCGGTTTAGTAATTTCGCGATCCGAAAGCGCGGAACGCGCCGATCCGGATGTCCGCCGTGCGGTCCGCCGATGGGAAAACGGTCGACCGCCTGTTGCCGTTAAACTGGCCGCCATATCCACCGTATGGGGTAATTCGCGCTCTGCGATCCGGGGGAACGCGCGGGCGCGGCCCACATCTCTCAGGGGGGTCCACATGCTTTTGCTGTTGGCGAAAACCGGCATCCTGTTCATCCTCGCGAGCCGGTTCGTACCGGGCGTGAGCGGGTGGTCCTGGTGGTAGAACGGAATCGATGAAAACATGACAGTTCGGTCGGCTGTGGGGCGGGAGGTACCGGGAATTGCGTGCGCTTCCGGGAGCGGCGCGGTTGTTCGTCGGAATCGTCGTCCTCTGCGCGGTCGGGGTGGTCGCCGCCGGACCGTATGACGGCATCGACCCCGCCACGCTCGTGCTGCTCGCCGTGCTCTTCGTGGTCGCCGAGAGCATGGGCACCGTCATGGGCAAGACCGGCATCTCGCCCAGCTCCTCCGCCTCACTCGCGGCCGTCGTCCTGGTGGGCCCCGTGGGGGCCGCCCTCGTCGACCTGGTGTCCTGGCTGCTCGTCTTCCGCCGGCAGAGCCTGGTCAAGCGGGCGTTCAACGGGGCCCAGTTCGCCATCGCCGCCTACGCCGCCGGGCACACCTTCGTGGCGCTCGGCGGCGACATCGGGGTGCCGGGGCGGGCGGACTTCCCGCTCGTGGTGGCCCCCTTCGTCGCCGCCCTGCTCGTGCACACCCTGGTCAACACCCTGCTGATGGGCGGACTGATGTGGTGCCTGGGCGTCATCCGGCTGCAGCCGCGCCGGTTCCGCTGGCGCCCGCTCGTCACCCTGGAGCTGTCGTCCATCGGCTACGGCGTGCTCGGCCTGCTCATCGCCGCCATCTGGGGGGTCGTGGGCGCCTTCGCCATCGTGCTCGTACTGCTGCCGATGTTCACCGCGCGCTGGGCGTTCGACCAGTACATCGCCGAGCAGCGCGCCCACGACGCCACCCTGGCCACGCTCTGCCAGGCGGTCGAGACCAAGGACTACTACACCCGCGGGCACTGCATGCGGGTGTCCAAGGGCAGCGGGATGATCGCCCGCGAACTCGGCATGAACGCCGAGCGCGTGCAGACCATCCGCTACGCGGGGATGCTGCACGACGTCGGCAAGCTCGGCGTGCCCACCAAGGTGCTGCAGAAGTCCGGGAAGCTCACCGAGGAGGAGTACGCCGCCATCCAGCTCCACCCCATGCGCGGCTACGAGATCGTCCGCGAGATCGGCTTCCTCGACGAGGCCCTCGCCGGGATCATGCACCACCACGAGCGCATGGACGGCCGCGGCTACCCCATGGGCCTGGCCGGCACCGACATCCCGGAGTTCGCCCGGATCATCTCCGTCGCCGACGCCTTCGACTGCATGACCTCCACCCGGTCCTACCGCCGGGCCCGGTCCACCGAGGAGGCCATCGCCGAGCTGCGCCGCTGCGCCGGACCGCAGTTCGACCCCAAGATGGTCGACGCCCTCATCGCCGCCGTCGACCGCGACGGCTGGGAGGCCCACGAGGCCGTCGACCCGCCCGAGGACGACACCGCCGAGGTCGCCCAGCAGGACCACGACGACCCCAGCGTGCCGCTGCGGGTCGCGGGGGAGGCCGAACGATGATCCTCCGCGACCTCGGCGCCCCCGAGGCGCACATCGGCGGGGCCCCGCGCCGGCACCGCTGCCGGCCCACCCGGCTGCTGATGATCCTGCTCGCCGCCGGGTGCGCCGGCGGTTCGCTGCTGTACACCGCGCTCACCGGGTTCGTCGAACCGCACGCGGCGCTCGCCTTCGGGGTGCTCGTCGCCGTCGGCGAACTCGCCCGCATCACCCTGCCCGGCCAGCGGCAGGTCGCGCCGATCGCCTCGGCCGGCGCCATCGGCTACACGTTCCTGCTCGACATCGGCGGCGACGCCGCCCACCACAGCGCCTGGCAGGTCATGGCGGTGGTGGCGCTGGGCTTCGCCGTGGGCGAGCTGCCGCACATCGCGGTCGGCCGCCCGCCGCAATGGGGCGGCCTGGCCCGGCGCATGCTGATCATCGTCGTGCTCTCGCTCGTCTTCCGCTACGCCGTGCAGGCCCTGCCCGCGCCCCCGCCGCCCGAGGGCGGCTGGTGGCCGGTGCTCGTCGTGATGATCGTCCTCGTCTTCGGCGGGTGGCTGACCGACGCGGTCATCGCCGCGGCCATCCGCGCCGAGCGCATCCGCACCCGGCTCGCCGTCGCGCTCCACGACGAGCTGCGCGCCCAGTTCGGCCTCGGCATGGCCATCGGGTCCAGCGGCATCCTCATCTCGCTGGCCAGCACCGTCACCGGCCTCGCCGGGCTGCTCGTGTTCACCGCCCCGCTGCTGGTGACCCAGGTGGCGTTCCGCCGGTTCGCCGAGATCCGGCTGACCTACCTGCAGACCGTCCGCGCCCTGTCCCGGGTCACCGAGGTCGGCGGGTACGTCGAGACCGGCCACTCCCGGCGCGTCACCCGGCTGGCCACCGCCATCGGCAGCGAGCTCAGCATGCGCGAGTCCGAGCTGCTGGAGCTGGAGTACGCGGCGCTCATGCACGACATCGGGCAGCTGTCGCTGCGCGACCCCATCGCCAGCGGCGCCACCGTCCTGGCCTCGCCCCGCGAGCAGCGGCGCATCGCCGAACTGGGGTCGGCGGTCATCCGCGAGACCGGCGCCCTCGACGGCGTCGCCGAACTCGTGCGCCGCCAGTGCGAGCCGTGCGCGGGCGACGGCGACGCCGGGCCGCCGCCGCTCGGCAGCCGCATCATCCGGGTGGCCAACGCCTTCGACGACCTGGTGGGGGAGTCCACCGACACCGACCGCACCAACGCCGTCCTGGAGCGGCTGCGCATGGACAGCGGGGTGGAGTACGACCCCGAGGTGGTCGAGGCCGCCGTCCGGGTGCTCGGCCGGCCCGCCGACGCCCGCGGGTAGCCGGGCCCGCCGCCGGGTAGCGGCGGACGGTACCGCAACCGACCACGGGAAGAGGTGGGCGACATGGCCGAGATCCGCGCGGCGACGGCCGCGAACGTGTTCCGGGTGGCCGCGGCGCCGGGCGACACCGTCGACGCGGGCGCGACCCTGGTCGTCCTGGAGGCCGCGAAGATGGAGGTCCCCGTGCGCACCGAGGACCCCGGCAGCGTGGTCGGCGTCGAGGTCGACGAGGGCGACACCGTCCGCGAGGGCGACGTCCTGGTGGTGCTCGAATAGCCGCCCCCGCCCGCCCCGCCCCCGCCCGGCCCCGGTAGGTTCGGCGACCATGGCGATCTCCGAAGGACTCCGGGGCGGCGCCGGGCTGCGGGTGGCCGACGCCGACACCGCGCTCGCGCTGGGCAGCGGCGACGTGCCCGTCCTCGGCACCCCGCGCGTGCTGGCCCTGGCCGAGGCCGCGACCGTCGACGCCCTCGCCGGGCACCTGCCCGAGGGGGCCACCAGCGTCGGCACCGAGGTCGCGCTGACCCACACCGCGGCCTCGCCGGTGGGCGCCGAGGTGCGCGCCACCGCCCGGTTGCGCCGGGTCGACGGCCGCCGCCTGCTGTTCGACGTCGAGGTCGGGCAGGGCGGCCGGACCGTCGCCCGGGGCACGGTCGAGCGCGTGGTGGTCGACCGCGCGCGGTTCACCGCAGCGGCGCGGGCCGCCCGCTGACCGGCGGAGGCGCCGGACGCGGCCCGCGCCCGCCGGGTCAGACCCCCATGGTCTTGCGCGGGTAGACGTTCTCGGGGTCGGTGGCCACGTTGACCAGGTAGGGCACCCCCGAGTCGAAGGCGCGGCGCAGCGCCGGGCCGATCTCGGCGGGGTCGGTGACCAGCTCGCCGCCGCCGCCCAGCGCCCGCACCACCTCGTCGTAGCGGGTCTGCGGGGTCAGGTCGGCGATCACGTCGTAGCCGTAGATCATCTGCATGGGCGCCTTCTCCAGGCCCCAGATGCCGTTGTTGCCGCACACCATGACCACCGGCAGGCGGTGCCGGACCAGGGTGTCGACGTCCATCAGGGAGAACCCGGCCGCGCCGTCGCCGAGCAGCGCCACCACCTGGGCGGAGGGGCGCGACAACCGGGCGGCGATCGCGTACCCCATGCCGGTGCCCAAGCAGCCGAAGGGGCCGGGGTCGAGCCAGTTGCCGGGGCGCCGCTGCTCGACGTACTTGCCGGCGTAGGACACGAAGTCGCCGCCGTCGCCGATGACCACGGCGTCGTCGTCCAGCACCCGGTTCAGCTCGCCGTAGATGCGCCCCGGGTGGATGGGGTCGGCGTCGCTGGCCAGCACCTCGGCGTCGGCGGCGGCCGCCGCGCGGGCGGCGGCGCCCAGTTCGGCGGCCCACGCCTTGACCGCCGCGGCGGGCGCGGCGGCGTCGCCGACGCCCCGCAGGACGGCGGAGAGGTCGCCGGCGGCCGAGCCGGCCAGGGTCAGGTGGGTGGCGACGCGGTCGGGCGCGTCCACGAGGTGGACCACCTTGGCCAGCGGGGCGCCGTCGCGGCCGCCGAACAGTCCGTGGTTGAGCCGGAAGTCCAGGGGGGTGCCGACGACCACGACGAGGTCGGCGCGGCCGAACGCGGCGCCGCGGGCGCGGGTGGCCAGCAGCGGGTGCCCGGCGGGCAGCACGCCGCGGCCCTGCCCGTTGGCGACCACCGGGATGCCCAGCTCCTCGGCGACCTCGCGGGCGGTGCGCTCGGCGCCGTCCATCCACACGTCGGAGCCGTACACGAGGACCGGCCGCTCGGCCTCGCCGATGAGCCGGGCCACGCGGGCGACGTCGTCGGGGTCGGGGGTGCGGTCGGCGCGGCCGGAGCCGTCGCCCAGGTCCACCTCGGCCTGGTCGTAGAGGCGGTCCATGGGCACGTCGAGGAAGACGGGGCCGCGGTGGGCGCCGTTGGCGAGCAGGAACGCCTCGTCCACGGCGGTGGCGATCGCGCCGGTGTCGTGCACCGTCCACGCGCGCTTGGTGATGGGCGCGAGCAGCGGGGGCTGGTCCAGCTCCTGGAGCAGGCCCTGGCCCCAGCGCCCGTCGGGGGCGCGGCCGCCGATCACCACCAGCGGGGACCCGTTGAAGTGCGCGGTGGCCACCCCGCTCACGGCGTTGGTGACCCCGGGGCCGGCGGTGACCACGGCCAGGCCGGCCCGGCGGGTGAGCTTGCCGACGCCCTCGGCGGCGAACACGGCGGTCTGCTCGTGCCGGACGTCGAGGAGGCGCACGGTCGGCTCGGGGCGGACCGCGCCGTCGTAGAGGGGGAACACGTGCCCACCGCTCAGCGTGAACATGGTGTCGATGCCGTGGTGGCGCGCGACCTCGACGGCGTGCGTGCCGCCGTGGCCGGTGATGCGGCCGGAGAACGGGGGCGTGCTCATCGGTGCGTCTTCCTCCCGGGGGGCGGTGGCCGGACTCCGGCTACTCGCCGGTAATCACGGAGCCTAGTGACCGGTGACACAGCGGGGCAAGGCCGGGGCGGTCCTGAGGGCGGGGGTCGGAAGCGGGGGTGGAGGCGGGGGCCGGGGGCGGGGGTCACTCGCCGTGCGGCGGGCGGAGCCGGGTGACGAACTTGTAGCGGTCGCCCCGGTAGAGCGAGCGCACCCACTCGACCGGGTGCCCGTCGGCGTCGAAGCTGTGCTGGGAGTGCAGGACCAGCGGCAGGCCGACGTCGACCCCGAGCATCCGGGCCTCGTTGGGGGTGGCCAGCACGGTCTCGATGGTGGCCTCGGCCTCGGCCAGCCGCACGTCGTAGGCGCTGGCGAGGGCCTCGTACAGGGACGCGTACCGGTCGAGCTGGCGGCGCAGCCCCGGGAAGCGGCGGGCGGCGAGGTGGGCGGTCTCGACCGCCATGGGCTCGCCGTTGGCCAGCCGCAGCCGCTCGATGCGCAGCACCCGGCCGCCGGAGCGGATGGCCAGCAGCTCGGCGAGCTGGTCGTCGGCGTTGATGTAGCTCACATCCAGGATGCGGGTGGCGGGGTGCAGCCCGTGCGCCCGCATCTCCTGCGTGTAGCTGGTGAGCTGGAGCACCTGGGCGACCTTCGGCTTGGCCACGAACGTGCCCTTGCCCTGGATGCGCAGCAGCCGCCCCTCGACCACCATCTCGGTGAGGGCCTGCCGGACCGTCGTGCGCGACGTGCCGAACTGCGTGGCCAGGGCGCGTTCCGGCGGCACGGGGTTGCCCGCCGGCATGGCCTCGATCAGCTCCAGGAGGAGCTTCTTCACCCGGTAGTACTTCGGGACGCGGGGCCCGTCCTCGACTGTCCGCTGACTCGTCACGTCGGTATCCTCCACCGCTTCCCGGGCGCGATTGGTGTGGACCACTGGTCGACCACTCCCTTGAGTATGCCCCCATCCATGGGATGATTTGTGAGTGCCTCACCTCAGTGATCTCATCCGGCGGTACACGGCGCTCAAGACCGCCGACCTGGAGTGGCTCCACTCGCTCGTCTCCGACTGGCAGCTCCTCGCCGACCTCTCCTTCGCCGACCTGGTGCTGTGGGTGCGGCTGCGCGACGACGAGGGCTGGGTCGCGGTCTCCCAGATGCGCCCCACCACCGGGCCCACCGCCTTCCAGGACGACCTGGTCGGGGCGGTCCTCCGCGACGGCCCCGCCACCGCCGCGGACGCGCCGGTCGACGGCCGCCTGGTCGGCCGCCGCGCGCTCATCGACCGCGCCTGGGCCGAGGGCCGCATCTGCCGCGAGGGCGACCCCGACTGGTCGGGCGGCGTCCCGGTGCGCGAGGAGACCATCCCGGTGCGGCGCGCGGACAAGCTCATCGGGGTGATCCAGCGGAGCACCAACCTCAGTTCGGCGCGCACGCCCAGCCGGCTGGAGCTCACCTACCTGCAGAGCGCCAGCGACCTCGCGCAGATGATCGCCGAGGGCGCGTTCCCGTTCAGCGACCAGGGGCCGCTCATGGTGCGGTCGCCGCGGGTCGGCGACGGCCTGCTCCGCCTCGACCAGGACGGCGAGGTCGTCTACGCCAGCCCCAACGCGCTGTCGGCCTACCGCCGCCTCGGGCTCACCGCCGACCTGGTCGGCGCCCGCCTGGCCCGCACCACGCTGGAGCTGGCCGCCGCCGGCGACGCCCGCGACGAGTCGCTCACCTGGACCGCCGGTGGCCGGGTCCCGCAGGAGGCCGAGGTCGAGGGGCGCGGGTCGACCATCCAGCTCCGCGCCATCCCGCTGGTGGTGGGGGGCGTGCGCATCGGCGCGCTGATCATGGTGCGCGACGTCACCGAGCTGCGCCGCCGCGAGCGCGAGCTGATGACCAAGGACGCCACCATCCGCGAGATCCACCACCGGGTGAAGAACAACCTGCAGACGGTGGCGGCGCTGCTGCGCCTGCAGTCGCGCCGGCTCGACGTCCCCGAGGGCCGCGCGGCGCTCGACGAGGCGGTGCGCCGCGTCGGGTCGATCGCGATCGTGCACGAGATGCTGTCGCACACCCCCGACGAGGTGGTCGACTTCGACGACATCGCCGACCGGGTGATCGAGATGGCCGCGGAGGTCTCCTCCACCGGCGCCCCGGTCCTGCCGCGCCGCCGGGGCCAGTTCGGGCTGCTGTCGGCGCTGGTCGCCACCCCGCTGTCGATGGTGCTGGCCGAGCTGGTGCAGAACGCGGTCGAGCACGGGCTGGACCAGGGGCCGGGCACCATCGACGTGCACGTCCACCGCGACGGCTCCCGCCCGGGCGCCGACGACGCGGCGGGCCGGCTGCACATCGAGGTGGCCGACGACGGCAAGGGGCTGCCCGAGGGGTTCGACCTGGAGGGGGCCACGAGCCTGGGTCTGCAGATCGTGCGGACGCTGATCGTGGGGGAGCTGGGCGGCACCCTGGAGGTGCGCCCGCGCGAGGGCGGCGGGACGATGGTGGCCATCGCGCTGCCGGTGGAGCGGGACGTGGAGTCCTACCCCTGAGAGGGGCCCCGCCGCCCCCCGGCCGCCGCGGGCGGCGGGGGAGGGCGCGCGCTCGGGGAGGGGGAGGGGTCAGACGGCGGAGCGGACCATGGGCCGGGCGGTGCGGCGGCGCTTCAGGGCACGGCGCTCGTCCTCGCTCATGCCGCCCCACACCCCCCCGTCCTGACCGGTCTCCAGGGCCCACCGCAGGCAGGAGGACGTGACCGGACAGGCCCGGCAGACCTCCTTGGCATCCTCGATCTGGAGTACTGCCGGCCCGGAGTTCCCGATGGGGAAGAACAGCTCGGGGTCTTCGTCACGGCAGGCTGCGTGGTGGCGCCAGTCCATGCGGGTCAACTCCTCACACTGAGGCGGTCTGAGGCGGTCCGGGGCGCGCTCTTTGTGAAGCAATTCACTAAGTCGACGCCGGTCCGGCGGAACGTCATCGTCGACCCCCGGCCCGCTCATGCGCCCGCCCGGCGGGTGCGAGGCCGGGGAGCGGCGGCGGGCCGAGAGGTGCCGCACCGTGCTTCCTGACCTCGGAATCTTCCGTTTACTCGCCCGTAACGTGCGGCGACACTTTGAGCCTGTCAGGCTTGATCGGCGCATGCAAGGGCGGCCGTCGTCCATCCTGGCCGACGGCGTGTCGCGTGCGTCACAAGTACGGCGGTCCGCTCCCGGCCGGGCCGGTCAGCCGACGATCCGCAACGCCTTCGGTACGGATCGGAAATTGACACGCGTGCGGTGCCCCAGGTACTCGCCGTCGACCTGGAACGGGCGGGCCGTGCGCGACGTCACGGTGAGTTCCGCCTGGTCGTGCCAGCCGACGTACCCGCGGCCGAACGGGGGCACCCCCTTGTGCGACAGCATCTGCCGGAGCAGCCGCACCGTCGTGGCGGTCGACATCTGCGTCAGAGCGAACGCGTCGAGCCCGAGCCCGAACCGCGAGCGGGGGGTCGGCTGCACCGGCACCGACCCGGCGTAGGTCCAGGGCGTGGTATTGGTGACCAGCGCCATGTGCAGATCGTGCACCGGCGCGTGCCCCGGCGCCTCGACCCGCAGCGACGGCAACTGGATGTCACCCTCCAGGAACAGCTTGAGCGCGATGCCCATGTACAGCGCGGGCGAGGCCCGGCGGCCGCGCCGCCGCTGCCGCTCGACCTCGTGCACCACCGCCGCGTCCCAGCCGAACCCGGCGCAGAACGTGAAGTAGCGGTCGTCCTCGTCGCCGGTGATGCGGCCCAGCCCCACGGTGCGCCGGTACCCCGACCGCAGCGCCTCCAGCATGGCGCCGGTGGCCTCGACCGGATCGGCGGGCAGCCCCAGCGCGCGGATGAACACGTTGGCGCTGCCGCCGGGCAGCGCCGCGTAGCTGGGCCGGTCCAGGCCCTCGGGGGTGGCCAGCAGCCCGTTGACGACCTCGTTCACCGTGCCGTCGCCGCCCAGGCTGATCACCAGCTCGAAGCCCTCGCCGGCGGCCTCGCGGGCGAGTTCGCGGGCGTGGTCGCGGTACTCGGTCTGGGCCACGTGGAGTTCGACGTCGCGGGCGATCGCGCCGACGATCACGTCGCGCGACCGCGGCGTCGTGGTGGTCGCCTGCGGGTTGACGATGAAGAGGGCGCGCACACGGCCAGTCTAGTGACACCCCCCGGCACGGCCCGCCCGCGCCCCCGGGGGCGGCCGGCCCGGACGGCGGATAGGCTGGAACGTGTCTTCGCGCCCCGTCACCCTCACCCTCGCCGCGGCCGTCGAGGCGCTGATCGCGCTCGTCGTCGCCGCCGAGGGGGTCTACGTCCTCGCCGGGACCCTGCTCGGCCGCGCCGCCGACGCCGGGTCGGCGCTCCCGCTGGCCGTGCTCGCCCTGGGCGCCGCCGCCGCGCTCGGCTACGTCGCCTGGGGGCTGTGGCACCTGCACAACTGGGCGCGCACCCCCGTGGTGGTCACCCAGTTGTTCGTGCTCGTCATCGCCTACTACATGGGCACCAGCGGGCAGTACCCGCTGTGCGCCGCGCTGGTGGCCGTCGCCGCCGCCGGGCTGGGCACCGTGCTCGCCCCCGCCAGCACGGCGGCGCTGTTCCCCGAGGAGTCCGCGGGCGCCGGCCGGCGCCGGGACTGACCGCGCGCGCCGCGACGCCGACGGCCCCGCCCGGCGGGTGCCGGAACGGGGCCGTCGCGGACGCGGACCCGCCGCGCCCCGGTCGCCGGTGGCTCAGTCGTCGGTGGTGAGCGCCTGCCGCAGCTGCGCGAGCGTGCGGGCGAGCAGCCGCGACACGTGCATCTGCGAGATCCCCAGCTCCTGCGCGATCTGCGACTGGGTCATGTTGCCGAAGAACCGGAGCAGCAGGATGCGCTTCTCGCGCGGGGGGAGCTGCTCCAGCAGCGGCTTGAGGGACTCGCGGTACTCGACGCCCTCCAGGCTGTCGTCGACGATGCCCAGGGAGTCGGCCACCGCGGGGGCGTCCTCGTCACCGCTGTCGGGGGCGTCGAGGGAGACCGTGGAGTAGGCGTTGGCGGACTCCAGGCCCTCCAGCACCTCCTCATCGGTCATGCCGAGGTGCTCGGCCAGCTCGTGCACCGTCGGGGCGCGGCCCTCGCGCTGGGAGAGGTCGCTGACCGCCTTGGTGAGCGACAGCTTGAGCTCCTGGAGGCGGCGCGGGACGCGCACCGCCCACCCCTTGTCGCGGAAGTGCCGCTTGATCTCGCCGACGATCGTGGGCGTGGCGTAGGTGGAGAACTCCACGCCGCGCTCCAGGTCGAACCGGTCGATCGACTTGATCAGCCCGATGGTGGCGACCTGGGTGAGGTCGTCCAGCCACTCGCCGCGGTTGCGGAAGCGCCGGGCGAGGTACTCGACGAGGGGCAGGTGCAGTTCGACGAGTTCGTCGCGGATGCGCTGCCGTTCCGGAGCGTCCGCTGGGAGCTCGCTCAGGCGCTCGAACAACTCGCGCGCGCGGGCCCGGTCGGGCACCGCGTGTTCCGTTTTCGCCGTCAGAGCGGGCCCCCTTTCGCTCACGCCGGCTCCACCGCGCCGCGCCGCTTGTGCAGGACGATGAAGACGCGGTCGTCGGGGCCGACGCCGGCGTCGACCTCTCCGGCCAGGGCCGACAGGACGGTCCAGGCGAACGTGTCGCGCGCCGGGAGTCTGCCGTCGGCGGTCAGCACCGACACCGAGATGCGCATCCCGTCGCCGGTCAGTTCGAACTCGGTGGTCAGGTCCGTGCCGGGCAGCGCCTGCGCCAGCAGCATCGCGCACGCCTCGTCGACGCCGATGCGGAGGTCCTCGATCTCGTCGAGGGTGAAGTCGAGGCGCGCCGCCAGGCCGGCCGTTGCCGTGCGCAGCACGGAGAGGTAGGCGCTGTCGGCCGGCATCCTGACGGTGACAGCGTCGCGTACGTCCGTGGCGCCGGATGCCGGCGCGGCGGTTTCTTCGGTCACGTCCCTCCTCCGGGAAGCGAGATTGCCGCTTGAGAGCAATCTATCTTGTTTCTCTGCACCCCTGGTGCACGCCCGCGGAACCGTGTCCGCCGGCGGGCCCGCCGCAGACCCGGCGCGCGCGGCGCGTCAGCCCTTGCCGAGCTCCGCCAGCGCGTCCCCGGTGAGCCGGAAGACGGTCCACTCGTCCATCGGCCGGGCCCCCAGGGACCGGTAGAACTCGATGGAGGGGGCGTTCCAGTCGAGCACCGACCACTCCAGGCGCTGGTAGCCGCGCTCGGCGCAGATGCGCGCCAGCTCGGTCAGCAGCGCCCGCCCGTAGCCGCGCCCGCGCAGCTCCGGGCGGACGTAGAGGTCCTCCAGGTAGATGCCGTGCGTCCCGGTCCAGGTCGAGAAGTTGCGGAACCACAGCGCGAAGCCGGCGACGACCGGGACCCCGCCCTCGGTGTTCTCGGCGAGGTGCGCGTACACCGCCGGCTCCGGGCCGAACAGCGCGGTGTGGAAGTCGGCCTCGGTGGCCTGGGCGGCGTCCGGTTCACGCTCGTACGCGGCGAGGTCGCGGACGAGCTGGGCGATGGCGGGGACGTCCTCGGGGCGGGCGGGGCGGATCACGACTCTCCTCGGGGGCCGGAGCGGGGCGGACGCGCCAACGTTAGACCACTGCTCACAGCACCTTGGACAGGAACGCCTGGGTGCGCTCGTGCCGGGGCGAGCCCAGCACCTCGCGCGGCGGCCCGGACTCGACGACCACGCCGCCGTCCATGAACACCAGGCTGTCGCCGACCTCGCGGGCGAATCCCATCTCGTGGGTCACCACGATCATGGTCATGCCGTCGCGCGCCAGGTCCTTCATCACGTCCAGCACCTCGCCGACCAGCTCCGGGTCGAGGGCGCTGGTGGGCTCGTCGAACAGCATCAGCTCGGGCCGCATGGCCAGCGCCCGCGCGATCGCCACCCGCTGCTGCTGCCCGCCGGAGAGCTGCCGCGGGTAGGCGGCGGCCTTGTCGGCCAGGCCGACCCGGTCGAGCAGGCGCAGCGCGTGCTCGCGCACGTCGGCCCGCCGCTCCCGCTTGACCTGGACGGGCGCCTCCATGACGTTGCCGAGCACCGTCATGTGCGGGAACAGGTTGAAGTTCTGGAAGACCATGCCGATGCCGCGCCGCTGCTCGGCCACCTGGGTGTCGCGCAGCTCGTGGAGCCGGCCGCCCTTCTGCCGGTAGCCCATGAGCTGGCCGTCGACCCACAGCCGCCCGGCGTTGATCTTCTCCAGGTGGTTGACGCAGCGCAGGAAGGTGGACTTGCCCGACCCCGAGGGGCCGACCACGCACATCACCTCGCCGCGGCGCACCTCCAGGTCGATGCCGCGCAGCACCTCCAGGCGGCCGAAGCTCTTGTGCACGTTCTCGGCCACGACCATGAGGTCGGCGGCCGGCCCGGCCGCCGCGTCGTGCTCTGTCAATGTCCCGCCCCGCTCCGCAGCATCGTGAATCCGGCCTGGGCCCGCCGGTCGCCCCGGGCGAAGGACCGCTCCAGGAAGTACTGGCCGACCATCAGCAGGCTGGTGATCGCCAGGTACCACAGGCAGGCGGCGACGAGCATCGGGAAGAGGTTGAACGTCCGCGCGCCGACCGCCTGGAGCTGGAAGAACAGCTCGGTGGTCAGCGGGATGGCCGACACCAGCGAGGTGTCCTTCAGCATGGCGGTGGCCTCGTTGCCGGTGGGCGGCACGATGACCCGCAGCGCCTGCGGCAGGGTGATGCGGCGCAGCACCTTGGCCCGGCTCATGCCCAGCGCCTGGGCGGCCTCGGTCTGGCCCTTGTCGACCGACAGCAGGCCGGCCCGGACGATCTCGGCCATGTAGGCGCCCTGCGACAGCGACAGCGCCAGGACGGCCGCGACGAACGCGCTCAGCAGCGTGTTCATCGGGACGGAGAAGAAGCGGGCGTCGCCCTCCAGGCCCAGCAGCGGCATCCAGTAGTTGTCGAACGGGAGCCCGAACTCCAGCGTCGTGTAGAGGATGCCGAGGTTGCCGAACAGGACGCACAGCACCAGCCGGGGCATCGCCCGGAAGAACCAGGTGTACACCCACGCCAGCCCGGACAGGATCGGGTTGGCGGACAGCCGCATCACGGCCACCACGATGCCCAGGACGATGCCGATGAACAGCGACAGCGCCGCCAGCACCACGGTGGTGCGCACGCCGACCAGGACCGGCTCGGCGAACATGTTCTCGAACAGGAACGGCCACTGGAACGCCTCGTTCGTGACCAGCATGTGCACGAACATGGCCGCCAGGACCAGCAGGACCGCGGCCGCCACCCAGCGGCCGGGGTGGCGCACCGGCACCGCCTTGACGGGCTCGGGCGCGGGGCCGGCCGGGGGCTCCGGCGGCCGGGTGGAGTCGGTGGTGGTAGTCAACGGTGTGTCAGCCCTCGACGCTCGGGTTCACCTCGGCGGTCTCCAGCGTGCCCTGCTCGGCGAGACCCCACTCTCCGAGGATCTCGGTGTAGGTGCCGTCGTCGATGATCGACTGGTACCCCGCGGCGATGGCCTCGGCCAGCTCGGTGTCGTCCTTGGCGACCACGGCGCCGTAGGGCGCGGCCTCGTACTGCTCGCCCAGGGTCTCCAGCTGGTCGCCGGTCTGCTCGACGGCGTAGACGGCCACCGGCATGTCGGCGAGCCCGGCGTCGTTGCGGCCGGAGACGATCGACTCGGTGGCCTGGTCCTGGCCCTCGAACTGGTTGATCTCGATGGGGTCCTCGCCGTCGGCCTCGCACTGCTCGCTGCGGGCCTCGATGTCGGGGACCTGCACGGTGTCGGCCTGCACGGCGACGCGCTTGCCGCACGCGTTGTCCGGGTCGACGCCGGCGGGGTTGCCCGCGGCGGTGAACCACTGGGTGCCCACGGTGTAGTAGCTCACCATGTTCACCTGCTCCAGGCGCTCCTCGTTGATGGTGAACGAGGAGATGCCGACGTCGTAGGTGCCGGTGGACACGCCCTCGACGATGGTGCCGAACGAGGACGGCTCCCACTGGGCCTCCAGGTCCAGCTTTGCGGCGACCGCGTTGAACAGCTCGACGTCGAACCCGATGACGGTCTCGCCGTCGGCGTCCAGGAACTCGGCGGGCGCGTAGCTGGCGTCCGTGCCGATGCGCAGCGCGCCCTGCTCCCGGATGTCGTCGGGCACCAGCGCGGCGAGCTCGGGGTCGGCCTCCACCTGGGGGCTCGCCCCGGCGTCCCCGCCGGTCTCCTCGCCGCCACCGCCACCCCCGCCGCAGGCGGTGAGCGCCAGCACGGCGGCGATCGCGCCGGCGGAGGCGAGCCGCGCGCCGGGCGCGGACGGCATCGGAAGCTTCGGCACGGCCACGTCTGTCTCCTTCTCTGGGTGAGGCGGCCGCCCTGGAGACGCGGCCGGTCACGTACGTACGACGGCGCGTCGAACATTACGACAAACCGTGAGCAACGTGGACGATCTATCGTGCCGAACCGGCCATGTTCCTGTGGTCACCGTTGTGAGATGATTGGGTAACGGGTCAACCCCGTGCAATCGGCGGTGCCTGGTCACCATACGGACCGAGCGGAGACCGCCCCCTCGCAGCCCCCCGGTCATGGCCGGCCGGGGGAACGGGGGCCTCCCCTAGCACCCCGTCTCCGCGTGCCGCCACCGTTCGTACACCGCCGTTCGCGCCATGGCCGGCGTGGGCGCGCACCTGATGACGAGGGGTTTGAGAAGTTGACCACCGATTCCCGATCTCAGTTCGAGGACGATCCGGCGTTCGCCCTGCACCGGAACGGCAAGCTCGCCGTGCGGTCGACCGTCGAGGTCGTCGACCACGAGGGCCTCGCCCTCGCCTACACCCCCGGTGTCGCCCGTGTGTGCAGCGCGATCGCCGACTCCCCGGAGCTGGTCGACACCTACACCTGGAAGAGCAACGTGGTCGCGGTCGTCACCGACGGCTCCGCGGTCCTGGGCCTCGGCGACATCGGCCCCGAGGCGTCGCTGCCCGTGATGGAGGGCAAGGCGCTGCTGTTCCGGCAGTTCGGCGGGGTCGACTCCGTGCCCGTTGCGCTGGCCTGCACCGACGTCGACGAGATCGTCGAGACCGTCGTGCGCATGGCGCCGTCGTTCGGCGGCATCAACCTGGAGGACATCGCCGCGCCGCGCTGCTTCGAGATCGAGCGGCGGCTGCGCGAGCGGCTGGACATCCCCGTGTTCCATGACGACCAGCACGGTACCGCGATCGTCACCGTCGCGGCGCTGCGCAACGCCGCGCGGCTCACCGGCCGCACGCTCGCCGACCTGCGGGTCGTGGTGTCGGGCGCGGGCGCCGCGGGGGTCGCGGTCACCAAGATGCTGATCGACGGCGGTATCGGCGACATCGCCGTGGCCGACAGCAAGGGCATCATCTACGAGGGCCGCGAAGGGCTGAACCCGGTCAAGGCGGAGCTGGCCGCGATCAGCAACCGCACCGGGATCACCGGCTCGATCGAGACCGCCCTCGCGGGGGCCGACGTGTTCATCGGCCTGTCCGCCGGCGAGGTGCCGGAGTCCGTGGTCGCCACCATGGCGCCGGACGCCATCATCTGCGCCATGGCCAACCCCAACCCGGAGATCCACCCCGACGTCGCGCGCAAGTACGCGGCCGTGGTGGCCACCGGGCGGAGCGACTTCCCCAACCAGATCAACAACGTGCTGGCCTTCCCCGGTGTGTTCCGCGGCGCCCTGGACGCGCGCGCCACCGACATCACCGAGAACATGAAGCTGGCCGCGGCCGACGCCCTGGCCGGTCTGGTGGGCGACGACCTCGCCGCCGACTACATCATCCCCAGCACCTTCGACGACCGGGTGGTCGCGGCGGTGTCGGCCGCCGTCGCCGCGCAGGCGCGCGCCGACGGCGTCGCCCGAGCGTAATCGGTCGGTACCTCTCCGTAGTCGATCCGGAGCGGGGTTGGCCCGCTCCGGATCGTCCGCCCCCGGGGGGTCCGGCGAGTCCGGCCGCCTACAGGTGACGGCGCGCGGCGGCCCTGATGAAGGCCGCCCACGCGCCATGGGGGAAGTTCAGGACCGCGGTGTCCGGGGCCTTGGAATCACGCAGGCCCATTCCCCCTCGCAGCTCCGCGACCTCCACGCACTGCCCTCCTCCAGTGGTGCTGTAGGAGCTCGTGCGCCACGTCGGGCGCTGCGGATCATTCGCGGCCATGCCGCCTCTCCTTCATTTCTCACGGTGTTTCTCTCCCTCCCGCGCACGCAGGCGCCGCTCCACCTCACTGATGACCTCCCGTGTCCTCTCCGGATGCAGCGCCGCGGTGCGCAGGTGCTCGAAGGCGACGGTGTAGAAGCGCACCTCTTTCGCCTTTTCTATGTAGAGACTGCTCGTCAGGTTTTCCAAATGCACGAGCCGCGGTGCGTAGAGATCGGATTCGGTGAACTCCAGGATGTCGAACGAACCGTTCAGGCCGGGCTGGGCGCCGGCGTCGAACGGAACGATCTGTACCGTGATGTGGGCTTTTTCGCTTAGATCGTGTACATGACGCAGTTGGTCGGCCATGACCTCGGGGCCGCCGATGGGGCGATGCAGGATTGATTCGTCCATGACCACCCATATGTCCGGTGGATTGTCGGTGAAGAGGAGGTCCTGGCGCCGTGTCCGCAGTTCGGTCCGCCGGTCGATCTCCTCGTCGCTCACCGGCGAGGGGTGCGCCGTCATGAGGGCGCGCGCGTACGCCTCGGTCTGGAACAGGCCGGGCACGATCTGCGACTGGAAGAACCGGAGGGTGCTCGCTTCGGGCTCCAGCCCGAGATAGACGTCGAACCGCTCGGGCATGACGTCGCCGTAGACGTGCCACCACCCCCGCCGCCGGGACTCCCGGGCGAGCATGACGAGCGTCTGGCGGAGGCCGGGGTCGGCCACCCCGTAGAGTTCCAGCAGGTCGCGGACGTCGTCGGAGTTGGTGGCCACCTGTCCGCGCTCGATGCGCGACAGCTTGCTTCCGGACCAGGACATCCGCTCGGCGGCTTCCTCTCCGGTCATTCCGGCGTTCTCCCGCAGACGCCGCAATTCGACACCAAGACGGCGGCGGCGGACGGTGGGGTTGTTGGCTGCGGCCACTGGAGCCTCCTTTTCCGGGGGGAGAGGCTGAATCGAGAACCGGGAGAAGGCTACTCGATAAGCGCGTCGCCGATTTCGGGGAGCAATTGCGCGGCCGGGATAAGCGGCCCGGACGGCGCCGTTTGCGAACGCGCGTTCGCCACCCCTGTTTTCCCGAACACCGGGGATCACGGAAGGTGGTTATATGATCACACGCCTGCGGGGTGCTGTTCACCGGTCGACGCCCCTCGCGGCACTTCCGCACCGGGAAATTCGCCCGAACGGGGACCGGGTGGCATCGACCGCCGGGCCCGGTGTGCGGTTGACCACAGGCGATGGCTACTGTCGGAGGCATGTTCGCCATCACCGCAGCGCGCATCGACAAGGACGACCCGCTCTCCGGCCTCGCCTCGGGTGAGCGCCCGGACCCGGTGGCACCCGACGGCTGGACCACCGTCACCGTGAAGGCCGCCGCGCTCAACCACCACGACCTGTGGAGCCTGCGCGGCGTGGGGCTGTCCGCCGACCGGCTGCCCATGGTGCTCGGCTGCGATGCGGCGGGCATCGACGAGGACGGCCGCGAGGTCATCGTGCACTCCGTGATCGGCGACCCGGACGCCGGCGGCGGCGACGAGACCCGCGACCCCCGCCGCTCCCTGCTCTCCGAGGTCCACGACGGCACCCTGGCCGAGAAGGTCGCCGTGCCGCGCCGCAACCTGGTGCCCAAGCCCCCCGAGCTGAGCTTCGAGGAGGCCGCCTGCCTGCCCACCGCCTGGCTGACCGCCTACCGCATGCTGTTCGAGAAGGCCGGGCTGGAACCCGGGTCCACGCTGCTCGTCCAAGGCGCGGGTGGCGGGGTCGCGGGCGCGCTCATCCGGTTGGCGAGCACGGTCGGCCACCGCGTCTACGCCACCAGCCGCAGCGAGGACAAGCGGGACCGGGCGGTGCGCCTCGGCGCGCACGCCGCCGTGCCCACGGGGGAGCGGCTGCCCGAGAAGGTCGACGCCGTCTTCGACACCGTCGGGCAGGCCACGTGGGCGCACTCGGTGCGCTCGCTGCGCCCCGGCGGGCGGATCGTCACCTGCGGCGCCACCAGCGGCGACGCCCCCTCGGCCGAGCTGACCCGGGTGTTCTTCCTGCAGCTCTCGGTCGTGGGGTCCACCATGGGCACCCGCGACCAGCTCGTCCGCCTGGCCGAGTTCTGCGCGCGCACCGGGGTCCGCCCCGAGATCGACCGCGTGCTGCCCCTGGCGCGCGCCGCCGAGGGGTTCGCCGCGATGGCGGCGGGGGAGCTGTTCGGCAAGGTCGTCCTCACCGTCTGACGGCCGCACCCGCCGCAACGGCCGTCCCGTGGACGACGGCGGAGGCGCCGCCCGGTACCGGGCGGCGCCTCCGCCGTCATGTGCTCTGCCGTGTCCTCCGGGCGGCTCAGGCGCCCGGACGCGGCTCCTCGGGACCGGCGTCCGGCCGGTCGGCGGAGCCCGCGTCCGCGCGCTCGGCACCGGCCGCGTCCCCGGTGCCGTCCCCGGGGGTGTCCCCGGCCGCGTCCCCGGTCCCGGCGGTCCCGTCCGTGCCGCCGTCCTCGTTGACGGCGGTGGCCCAGGAGTCACCGGTGGGGCGGGGCGCCTCGGCGGCGGGTCCGGGCTTGGGTGCGGTGGTGGTCCCGTCCGTGGTTCCGTCCTCGTTGACGGCGGCGGACCACGGGTCGCCCGTGGGGCGGGGTGCCTCGGCGGCGGGCTCGGGCTTCGGGGCGGCCTCGGGCTCCGGTGCGGCAGCGGGGCCGGCCGCCTCGCCGGACCCGGCCGACCGGTCCCCCTCCTCGTCCTCGCGCGGCCCCCAGGAGCGCGCGTCGCGGCGGATCACCTCGACGGTCTCGTCCAGGATGCGGCGCAGGTCCCGGGCGGCGGACTCGCCGACGTGGCCGGCGTCGCGGACCACGTCGCGCACCCGCTCGGTGAAGTCGCGCAGCGCGTGCTCGAACTCGGGGCGGTGCTCACCGGCGCCGCGCCGGGTCCAGCCCGCGCCGAAGGCGCCGAACCCCTGGGCGAAGCGCTCCCAGTCGCGCTCCCACCAGGCGCCGGAGCGCTCCCGCTCCCCGCCCGGGGCCGCCCCGGACCCGTCGGCGGTGCCGTCCGCCGCCCCGGCGGCGTCCGCGGTGCCGGGGGCGTCCGCCTTCTCCCCGGTGGCCTGACCGGTGTCCGCGCCGCCGGCCGCCTTCTCCCCGGAGGCGCCGGAGGGCGCCGCGCCGGGGCGCGGGCGGCGGCCGCCGCCCGCGGCGAACTTGAGCTCCTCGCGCAGCGAGCTGATGGTGTCGCGCACGTCCTCGCGCACCGCGCGGGCCACGTCGCGCACGGAGTCGGTCAGCTCCCGCTCCAGGTCGTGGAGGTCGGCCTCGCGCCGGTGCAGCTCCGCGCGGCCCTTGTCGGTCAGTCGGTAGACCTTCCGCCCGTTCACCTCCTCGTGGGTGACCAGGCCCTCCTCCTCCAGGCGGGCGAGCCGCGGGTAGATGGTGCCGGGCGAGGGGGAGTAGACGCCGAGGAAGCGGTCCCGCAGCAGGCTGATGATCTCGTAGCCGTGGCGCGGGCTCTCGTCCAGCAGCTTCAGCAGGTACAGCCGCAGGCGGCCGTGGCCGAAGATCGTGCTCATCGGTTCCCTCCCGGGATCGCGGCGGGGGCGTCGCTCTCGCGGCGGAGCAGCGAGACGCGCCCGGAGACGGTGGTGGCGGAGACGTCGGCGGGGTCGATGCCGCTGCCGATCTTGCCCCCCAGGCGGCTGCGGCCGCGCGCGTCGCGGCGGTCGAGCGTGAACGCGGAGTCGAGCCGGCCGGTGGCCGACCGCAGCTCCACGCCCGCGGACGTCTCGGCCGGCAGCCGCAGCGCGACCTCGCCCGAGATCGACGCGAGCCGGACCCGGGCCGACGGCGCCAGGTCGACGTCGGCGAGCAGCCCGCCGGACGCCGTCTTGCCGGCGAGGTCGGAGAGCCGGCCGCCCGCCACCCCCAGCTGCCCGCTGACGCTGCCGAAGCGCAGCCCCCCGCCGGCGTCGCGGACCGCCGCGTTGCCGGAGGCGGTGGTGACGTCCACCTCGCCGCCCACCCCGTCGAGCGTCACGTCGCCCGTCGCGGTGCGGATCTGGGTCTTGGCGGCCAGCCCGGCCGCGACCACCGGGGCGGAGAGGGTGGTGACCTCCACCGGGCAGTCGCGCGGCACCCGCAGGTTCACCGTGGCCGACCGGCGGGCCACGTCGCGGTAGCCGGAGAGCTGGATCGGGCGGAGCCGGTCCATCAGCCCGCTGCCGGTCAGGTCCTCGTAGGTGATGGCGAGGATGCCCGCCTCCTGGGTGACCTGCACGGGGCCGCCGACGATGTCGGCGATCTCGAAGGTCACCGGGTCGTCGGTGGGAAGGATGTTGACGATCCCGCCGACCACGCGCACACGCAGGGCCACGATCCCGTCGAGCGTGCGTGTCGTCGGCTGGTCGATGGTCCAGCGCGCCATCGGTTGCCCTTTCGCTTCGAAGTGCTGATGGCATTCACGATATGTCGCGTACTCGGGGACTTCAAGATATGTCGCGTTGAATCCGGGACGGGCCCGGGTCGACCCCGGTGCGGCCCGGGGGCGCCCCCGGGCCGCACCGGGGTGCCCGCGGGGACGCGGAAGGGCCCCGGCCGGTCGGCCGGGGCCCTTCCGCGGGCTCAGCGGGGCGCGGAGGCGCCCCGCCGCTCACTCGTCGTCGTCCTCCTCGTCGTCGACCCGCGCCAGCCAGGTGGCCAGCCGGTCGACGGCGGTCTCGAACTCCGGGTGCAGGTCGGTGAACGTGCGCAGGTGCTCGGCGAGCAGGGCGACGGACACCTGCTCCTCGCCGCGCCGCCGCTCCAGCTCCTCGATCCCGCGATCGGTGTAGTACACGGCTAGTCCGCCGGCGGGAACACGGTGTTGACCAGCGCCTGCTGCTCGACCTCGTGCCGCTTGGCGGAACCGGCGGAGGGCGCCGACCCGGCCGGGCGCGACACCCGGGTGAACGGGCGGTCGAGCTGCTCGGAGAACACCAGCGCCACGAACGGCCACGGGCCCATGTTCGCCGGCTCCTCCTGCACCCACAGCACCTCGCCCGCGTTGGGGAACGCGGCGAGCTGCTGGCGGATCTCGTCGATCGGCAGCGGGTACAGCCGCTCGACCCGGATGACCGCGGTCTGGGTGTCGCCGGTGCTCTTCCGGGCGGCGTCGAGGTCGTAGTAGACCTTGCCCGAGCAGAGCACCACGCGGCGGACGGCCTTGGGGTCGAGCCCCGTGGCGTCCGGGATGATCGGCTGGAACGCGCCCGAGGTGAACTCCGCCGCGGCCGAGACCGCGGCCTTGTGGCGGAGCAGCGACTTGGGCGTGAACACGATCAGCGGCCGCCGGTACGGCGACTTCACCTGCCAGCGCAGCAGGTGGAAGTAGTTCGCCGGGGTGGTCGGCAGGGCGACGGTCATGTTCTCCTGCGCGCACAGCTGCAGGAACCGCTCGATGCGGGCCGACGAGTGGTCGGGCCCCTGGCCCTCGTAGCCGTGCGGCAGCAGCAGGGTGACGCTGGAGCGCTGCCCCCACTTCTGCTCGCTGGCGCTGATGTACTCGTCGATGATGGTCTGCGCGCCGTTGACGAAGTCGCCGAACTGCGCCTCCCAGGCCACCAGGGCCTCGGGCCGCACCACCGAGTAGCCGTACTCGAAGCCCAGCGCCGCGTACTCGCTCAGCAGGGAGTCGTGCACGTAGAACCGCGACGTGCCCTTGTCGAACCGCTTGAGCGGGGTGTGCACCTCGCCGGTGTTGCGGTCGACCAGGGCGGCGTGCCGCTGGCCGAAGGTGCCGCGGCGGCTGTCCTGGCCGACCAGCCGCACCGGGTGCTCGTCGATCAGCAGCGACCCGATGGCCAGGGCCTCGCCGGTGGCCCAGTCGATCTGGTCCTTCTCGACCATCTGCGCCCGGCGCTGCAGCTGCGGCTGCAGGCGCGGGTGCGGGGTGAAGCCCTCGGGCAGGCTCACCTGGGTCTCGATGACCTGCTTGACGACCTCGGGGGTGATGGCCGTGGCCACCGCGGCGTGGTCGATGCGGCCCTCGTCGAACACCTCGGGCTTGATGACCGCGCCCGGCTCGATCGGCTTGCGATCGGCCTCGCGGGTCTCGGCGAAGGCGCGTTCGAGCTGCTGCTGGTAGTCGCGCAGCGCCTGCTCGGCCTCCTCGACCGTGATGTCGCCGCGGCCGATCAGCGCCTCGGTGTACAGCTTGCGGGTGGACCGCTTGGAGTCGATCACGTCGTACATCAGCGGCTGCGTGAACGACGGGTTGTCGGTCTCGTTGTGGCCCCGGCGGCGGTAGCAGACGAGGTCGATGACCACGTCCTTGTTGAACTCCTGCCGGTAGGCGAACGCGAGCTGCGCCACCCGCACGACGGCCTCGGGGTCGTCGCCGTTCACGTGGAAGATCGGGGCCTGCACCATCCGAGCGACGTCGGTGGCGTAGACGCTCGACCGGCTGTCGGCGGGGGAGGTGGTGAACCCGACCTGGTTGTTCACGATGACGTGCACGGTGCCGCCGGTGCGGTACCCGCGCAGCTGCGACAAGTTGAGGGTCTCGGCCACCACGCCCTGGCCGGCGAACGCGGCGTCGCCGTGGATGAGCAGCGGCAGGACGGTGAAGCCCTGCGGGCCCTTGTTGAGCAGGTCCTGCTTGGCGCGGACGATGCCCTCGGCGACCGGGTTGACGGTCTCCAGGTGGCTCGGGTTGGCGGCGAGCGAGATGGCGATCTTCTCGCCGTCGGCCGTCTCGAAGACGCCCTCGGTGCCGAGGTGGTACTTCACGTCGCCCGAGCCGTGCGCGCTGCGCGGGTCGAGGTTGCCCTCGAACTCGCCGAAGATCTGGCCGTAGGACTTGCCGCAGATGTTGGCGAGCACGTTGAGCCGGCCGCGGTGCGCCATGCCGATGACGACCTCGTCGAGCCCGTCGTGCGCGGCCCGGGTGATGACCCCGTCCAGCAGCGGGATCAGGGACTCCCCGCCCTCCAGCGAGAACCGCTTCTGCCCGACGTACTTGGTCTGCAGGAAGGTCTCGAACGCCTCGGCGTTGTTGAGCCGGCGGAGGATGTGCAGCTGCTCCTCGCGGTTCGGCTTCTCGTGGTCGCGCTCGACGTGCGACTGGATCCACTCGCGCTCTTCGGGGCTCTGGATGTGCATGTACTCGATACCCACCGTGCGGCAGTAGGTGTCGCGCAGCACGCCCAGGATGTCGCGGAGCTTCATGACCGGCCGGCCGCCGAAGCCGCCGGTGGGGAACTCGCGCTCCAGGTCCCACAGGGTGAGCCCGTGCTCCAGCACGTCGAGGTCGGGGTGGCGGCGCTGCTCGTACTCCAGCGGGTCGGTGGCGGCCATGAGGTGGCCGCGGACCCGGTAGGCGTGGATCAGCTCCTGCACCCGGGCGGCCTTGTCGAGCCGGTCGCCGTGGCCCTCGGGGATGTCCTGGGTCCAGCGCACCGGCTCGTAGGGGATGCGCAGGGAGCGGAAGATGTCGTCGAAGAAGCCGTCCTCGCCCAGCAGGAGCTGGTGGATGCGGCGGAGGAACTCGCCCGACTGCGCGCCCTGGATGATCCGGTGGTCATAGGTCGAGGTCAGGGTCATGACCTTGCTGACCGCGAGCTGGTTCAGGGTCTCGGGGGAGGCGCCCTGGAACTCGGCCGGGTACTCCATGGCGCCGACGCCCACGATGGTGCCCTGGCCCGGCATGAGCCGCGGCACCGAGTGCACGGTGCCGATGCCGCCGGGGTTGGTCAGGCTGATCGTGGTGCCCTGGAAGTCGGGCACGCCCAGCTTGTTGTTGCGGGCCTTGCGGACGATGTCCTCGTAGGCCGACCAGAACTCCTTGAAGTTCATGGTGTCGGCGGCCTTGATGCTGGGGACCACGAGCTGCCGGGAGCCGTCGGGCTTCTGCAGGTCGATGGCGAGGCCGAAGTTGACGTGCTCGGGCTTGGCAACGCCCGGCTTGCCGTCGATCTCGGTGTAGGAGTGATTCATCTCCGGCAGCGCGGCCAGCGCCTTGACCATGGCGTAGCCGATCAGGTGCGTGAAGGAGACCTTCCCGCCCCGGCCCCGCCGGAGGTGGTTGTTGATGACGATGCGGTTGTCGAAAAGCAGCTTCACCGGCACGGCCCGCACGCTGGTGGCGGTGGGCAGCGCGAGGCTGGACTCCATGTTGGTGGCGGTGCGCGCGGACGCGCCCCGCAGCCGCTCCTCGTTGACCTTCAGCGCGCCGTCGCCGGAGCCGGACGCGCCGGAGTCGGCGGCCGCCTTCTTCGGCGCCGGTGCCGCCTTGGCGGCCGGCGCGGACGCGGCCGCGCCGCCGCCCTTGGCGGCGGTGTCCTTGTCCTTGGCCGGCGAACCGCCGGCCGATCCGTTGGAGGAGGTCGTGGTGGTGCCGGACGTGTAGTCCGCGAAGAAGTTCCACCACGCCTTGTCAACCGAGTTCGGGTCCTTGAGGTACTTCTGGTAAAGCTCCTCGACCAGCCACTCGTTCGGGCCGAAATCTGTCAGGGGTTGAGACGCCTCAGACGACACGGCGGAGATCGCCCTCTTCCGCAGCTCGCTTGTGAATGTGTGTACGCAGAGATGGCCGCTTGCGCGGGCGGGCTGGAAAGATCGGCGGCTCCACAAGGCCACCCTGGACACACGCCCGGTCAGCAATCTCGGGTAACAGGCTAGCCGTCCGGGCATGCCGATGGGGACCCCGGACCGGAACGGGACTGGGAGAAACCTAACAATCCTTCACAAAAACCGGCCGTCCCGTGGCCGCCGCATTGCCTGACGTGGGGTGACGTCCCGGAGGGGGGAGGGCCACCCGCCGGGTCGACCTCCACCATGCCCGCTGCCGGCCGCCGCTAACCGTGCCGCCGCGCGCGGAATCCGCCGGAACCGCGGTCCGGGGCGCGGCGTCTCAGGGGGTGTGCGCGGACCGGGCAGGACGGCCGGCCCCGCGACCGGCGGGCCACGGGGGCTCCGGCGGCCGCGGGGCCGGGCCCGGCCGCGCACGTCCTCGTCCCCGCCGCGGGGCACCGCGGCGGACGCCCCCCCGCCCGCGCGCCGCTCCCCGCCGGGCGCGGCCGCCGCGCCGCCGCCCGCGGACCCCGGCGCGGAACGTATTCTGGCCGCTTGCGGTGCGGCGGCGCGAGGCGCGCGCCCGCCCGGCAAGGGGTACACACCCGAGGAGGACCACCGCGGCCGGCGCCCGGCGCGGCGGTACACGACGCGCGCCCCCGGGCGCACGAGCACGTGGAGGAATGGACATGGCGGAACTGCGGTTCGACGGGCGCGTCGCGATCGTCACCGGGGCCGGGCACGGGCTTGGCCGGTCGCACGCCCTCGAACTCGCAGCGCGCGGCGCGAAGGTCGTGGTCAACGACGTCGGCGCCGCCGCCGACGGCTCCCGGGGCGACGAGCCCGCCCCGGCCGAATCCGTCGCCGAGGAGATCCGCGCCCGCGGCGGCTCCGCGCTGGCCGACGACGCCGACGTCGCCACCGAGGACGGCGCCGGCTCCCTGGTCGACGCGGCGCTCGACGCCTACGGCCGGGTCGACGTCGTCGTGAACAACGCCGGCATCCTGCGCGACCGGTCGTTCAAGAACATCACCGCCGCCGACTGGGACGCCGTGATCGGGGTCCACCTGCGCGGCACCTTCCTGGTCACCCGGGCGGTGTTCGGCCACCTGCGCGAGAACGGGTACGGCCGGATCGTCAACACCACCTCGCCGTCGGGGCTGTTCGGCAACTTCGGCCAGTCCAACTCCGCGGCCGCCAAGATGGGCGTCATCGGGCTGACCAAGACCCTCGCCCTGGAGGGCGCCGCCTACGACATCACCGCCAACGCCATCGCGCCCGTGGCCTACACGCGCCTCACCGAGGACCTGTTCCCGCCCGGCGCCCGCGAGCTGCTCAGCCCCGAACGGGTCAGCCCGCTGGTGGCCTGGCTGGCGCACGAGGACTGCGAGACCACCGGCGAGACCTACTCCGTGGGCGGCGGCCGGGTGGCCCGCGTCTTCGTCGCCGAGGGGCCGGGCGCGGTGCTGGCGGACGGCAGCGCCGAGGCGCTGCGCGACACCTGGCCCGACGTCAACGCCGAGCGCCCCTACGTCATCCCGCGCAACCTCGGCGAGCAGATCGAGGCGCACTTCCAGGGCCTCACCTGACCCGGCCCCGCCGGCCCCCGCCGGGGCCGGCGGAACGGTACCCCGCCCCGACCGAAACCACGGCGCGCGCCCGGTCCCGGCCGTGGAGCCGGACACGCGGGCCCTGCCGGGGCTGCGGATCTGCGTCCTGCCCGCCGTTTCCGCCCGCCGCCGCCCGCCCCGCTCCTAGCATGGCGGCACTGAGGTGGGGAGGCGTGAGGATGAAGGAGTTCGGCGAGCTCGAGGCCGCCATCATGGACGCGCTCTGGAGCGCGGACGGGCCGCTGGTCGTCCGCGAGGTCCGCGCGGCCATGACCTACGACCGCGACGTCGCCTATACGACCGTCATGACCGTGACCAACATCCTCTACCACAAGGGCCTGCTGCACCGCGAGAAGTCGGGGCGGGCCTGGCTGTACTGGCCCCGGGAGTCCCGCGAGGCGCACACCGCCCGGGTCATGAGCGAGGTCTTCAGCGGCTGCGGCGATCGGGGGGCCACCATGCTGCACTTCATCGAGGGGTTCAGCGACGAGGAGATGGCCGGCCTCACCGACGCCCTGCGCACCGTGCGCGCCCAGCGGGCCACCTCGGGCAGCCGCCCCGGGTGAAGCGGCCCCGGTCCCGCCGCGGGCGCGGGCCCCGGGGGTGCCGGACCCGCCGGCCCCGCCACGAGGGCCTATGCTGCCCGTGTGGACGAACCGCTTGTCGCGCGCATGCGCCCCTTCGGCGAGACCATCTTCGCCGAGATGAGCCGCCTGGCCGCCGAGACCGGGGCGGTCAACCTCGGCCAGGGCTTCCCCGACACCGACGGCCCCCGTTCCCTGCTCGACGGGGCCGCGCGGCACATCCTCGGCGGCGTCAACCAGTACCCGCCCGGCCCCGGCCGCCCCGAGCTGCGCGCCGCCGTCGCCGCCGACCGCGAGCGCCGCCTCGGCACCGCCTACGACCCCGACACCGAGGTCTACGTCACCGTCGGCGCCACCGCCGGCATCGCCGCCGCCGTCCTGGCCCTCGTCGAACCCGGCGACGAGGTCGTGCTCTTCGAGCCCATGTACGACTCCTACGCCGCCGTGATCGCCCTGGCCGGCGGCGTCCGCCGCCCCGTGACCCTGCGCCCCGACCCCGGCGACGGCGGCCGGTTCACCTTCGACCCCGCGGAGCTGCGCGCCGCCATCGGCCCGCGCACCCGCATGGTGCTGCTCAACAGCCCGCACAACCCCACCGGCACCGTGTTCACCCGCGCCGAACTCGCCGAGGTCGCCGACCTGTGCCGCGAGCACGACCTGGTGGCCGTCACCGACGAGGTCTACGAGCACCTCACCTTCGACGGCGCCGAGCACGTGCCGCTCGCCTCGCTGCCCGGCATGCGCGAGCGCACGCTGGCGGTGTCCTCGGTCGGCAAGACGTTCTCGGTCACCGCGTGGAAGACCGGCTGGGTGGTCGGCCCCGAACCGCTGGTGCGCGCCGTGCGCACGGTCAACCAGTTCCTCACCTTCACCGCCAACGGGGCGCTCCAGCTCGCCGTCGCCGACGCCCTGCGCGACGAGACCGCGTGGGTGGCCGCCCAGCGCGACGCCCTGCGCGCCAAGCGCGACCGGCTCGCGGCCGGCCTGAGCGCCGCCGGGTTCCGGGTGCTGCGCCCCCAGGGCACCTACTTCGTCATGACCGACATCCGGCCGCTCGGCCACACCGACGGCATCGCCTTCACCCGCGCCCTGCCCGGCCGGGCGGGGGTGGCCGCCGTCCCGGCCCAGGTGCTCTACGACGACACCGAGGCGGGCCGCCACCTCGTCCGCTTCGCCTTCTGCAAGCGCGACGAGGTGCTCGACGAGGCCGTCGACCGCCTCGTCCGCGCCTTCGCCGGCTGAACCCGGCGGAACCCCCGGGCGGCCCGCGGCGTCCGCAGAGGGGCGGCCCCCCACCTCGCCGCCCCGCCGGGCCGCGACCGGCCGCCACCGATTGGAGTGTCCCCACGTGATCACGCGCGAGCAGGCAGCGGCCATCGCGGACGCCTGGCTCAACGGCACCGCACCCGGCCCGCAGCGCCGCGAACCCCGGCTGGACGAGTTCGACCTCGGCTGGATCGTGTCGCCGCCCGCGCCGCCGACCCGCTACGACCCGGCCACCGGCCACCCGCTGCCGGCCGAGCCCGGCGGGTCGCGCGGGGTCGTCGACCGCCGCACCGGTGAGGTCAGCGTCTGGCCCATGCTCTCCCTGGAGCAGGTGGCGCAGATGTACCGCGACCGCCACGGCCCCGCCGGGCCGCCCGCCCCCGAGCCGCCCGCGGTCGGCTCCGGCAACATGGTCGTGTTCACCTACCGCGACGCGTCGGGCGCCGAGACCTACGCCAACGGGCTGTCCGGCCCCGGCACCCCGCCGCCCGAGTTCCGCATCTGGCAGGACCTGCGCGCCAAGGGCGTGCGCGCCGACGACGTGGTGGCGGTCCACTCCGACCTCGCCCCCGCCGACCTGCCCGGCGCCTACCGCGCCAAGTTCCTCCGCGAGACGTTCCGCAACGCCGCCCTCTCCTACTCCCACGACTACGGCCTCACCCGCGACTCCCGCGCCGCCGGCACCGCGGCGCTGGCCGAGCAGGCCGACACGATGCGGCGCCTCACCGGCGGCGAGCCCCGCCCGCACGCCCGGCCCGTGCCGCCCGCCCCGCCCGCCCCCGCCGCGCCCGTCTCCGACGCCGAACTCGGCACCCTGCTCGACGCGGCGTTCCCCGACGTGCGCCGGCACGACCCCGCGCACCTGGCCGCCACGCCGCTGCCCGAGGCCGCCCGCGCCACCCTGGCCACCGCCGGGCTCCCCGCGGTGGTCCCCTTCTTCTTCGCCGCCGACACCCCCGCCAACCCGCCGATCGGCGGGCTGCTCACCGACGCGGCGGCCCACCTGCGCGCCCGCGGCACCGAGGCCCCCGGGCCGGCGCTCGACGTGCTCGCCCACCACGTGCGCATCGGCAGCGACGGCGGTGCCGCGGTCACCGTGCAGTGCGTCGGCGCCGAGGACGGCACCGGGCTCGGCCAGGTCTGGTCGATCGACGTGCGCACCGGCATCGGCCGGTTCGTCAACCGGTCCGTCGCCGGGTTCGGCCGCTGCCTGGCCGGCCTCGCCGCCACCCTGCCGCGGCTGCGCGACACCGACCCCCACACGGCCGGCGGCCTGGTCGCCGGGTTCCAGGACCACCTCGCCGCCGTCGACCCGGCGGCACTCGGCGACCCCGAGAACTGGTGGTCCGTCGTCGTCGAGCAGATGTGGGACGGCCTGCTCTAGCCGCGCCCCGCCCGCGCCCGCCCCCGCCCACCCACGAGAGAGGCCCCCGTGACCCCGACCGACGCGCCCGCCGCGCCCGAGATGCCCGCCGACCTGCTGCGCGTCGCCGAGGCGGCCAAGGGTTTCATGCCCACCGACGAAGGGCTCGCCCTGTTCGCGGCCGCCGCCGGCGCTTTCGCGCTGGGCCCCGTCCTGGAGATCGGCACCTACTGCGGCAAGTCCACCGTCTTCCTCGGCGCCGCCGCCCGCGCCGCCGGCGGGACCGTGGTCACCGTCGACCACCACCACGGGTCCGAGGAGCACCAGGAGGGCTGGGAGTACCACGACCCCTCCCTGGTCGACCCGGTCACCGGCCGCATCGACACGCTGCGCGCGTTCCGGCACACCATGGCGGCGGCCGACCTGGAGCACCGGGTGGTCGCGGTCGTGGGCCGCTCGGCCGACGTGGCCCGGCTGTGGAGCACCCCGCTGGGCATGGTGTTCGTCGACGGCGGGCACACCGAGGAGGCCGCCCAGGCCGACTACGAGGGGTGGAGCCCGCACGTGGCGCCCGGCGGCCTGCTCGCCATCCACGACGTCTTCCCCGACCCCGCCGACGGCGGGCGGCCGCCGTACAACGTGTACCGGCGCGCGCTCGACTCCGGGCGCTTCACCGAGGTCGGCGCCACCGGATCGCTGCGGCTGCTGCGCCGCGCCGGCTGAACCGCGGGCGCCGCCGGCGGACCCGGGACCGCGTCCGGATTCCCGCGCGGATCGGTACGCGCGACGGCCCTTGAGGACATAGGCTCGGTGAGCGCAGGACGACAACAGTGGGAATCACGGCCAGCAAGGGGTGCAAGAACCGGTGACGACCAACGGCGCGGCGGGGCACGTCGAACAGTTCACGCTCGACAACGGACTCCGCCTGGTGACCGCTCCGGCCGCCACCGGCCAGGTGGCCGCCGTCAACCTGTGGTACGGGGTCGGCTCGCGGCACGAGGTCCCCGGCCGCACCGGCTTCGCCCACCTCTTCGAGCACCTGATGTTCCAGGGCAGCGGCACCGTCCGCAAGGGCGAGCACTTCGACGCGGTCGAGCGGCTGGGCGGCGACATCAACGCCTCCACCTCCACCGACCGCACCAACTACTTCGAGACCGTCCCGGAGCACGCGCTCGACCTCGCCCTGTGGCTGGAGGCCGACCGCCTGGCGACGCTGCGCGAGGGCATGACCCAGGAGGTCCTCGACAACCAGCGCGACGTCGTCAAGAACGAGCGCCGCCAGCGCTACGACAACGTGCCCTACGGCACCGCCCTGGAGCGCATCCTGCGCCTCGGCTACCCCGAGGGCCACCCGTACCACCACCCGACCATCGGGTCCATGGCCGACCTCGACGCCGCCGACCTCGACTACGTGCTCTCCTTCCACGAGCGGCACTACGGCCCCGACAACCTGGTCCTCACCGTGGTCAGCGGCCTCGACCCGCAGGACGTCCGCGCCCGGGTCGAGCGCTACTTCGGCGCCATCCCGGCCCGGCCCACCGCCGCCGAGGCCCCCGACGCCACCCTCGACGGCCCCATCGGCGGCCCCGTCCGCGACACCGTGGTCGAGAACGTCCCCGCCCCGGCCGTGTTCCTCGGCTACCGGGTGCCCGCCTACGGCGAGCGCGACTTCGACGTGCTGCACCTCGCCTCGGCCGTCCTCGGCCAGGGCCAGGGCAGCCGGCTCTACCGCCGCCTGGTCGTCGAGCGCGGCCTGGCCGCCGACGACGGCGGCGCGGCCGCCGACCTGCTGCCGTTCCGCTACACCCCCAGCCTGATGCTCGTGAACATGATCGCCCGCGAGGGCGTCAGCGGCGACGACCTCGAAGCCGCCATGGTCGAGGAGATCTCCGCGCTCGCCGAGGGCGTCACCGACGAGGAGCTGGAGCGCGCCCGCGCCGTCCTGGAGCGCGACCACCTCCAGTCGCTGTCGCACCCCAGCGGGCTCGCCGACACCATCGGCAGCTGCACCCAGCTCTTCGGCGACCCCGAACTCGCCTACACCTGGCCGCAGCGGTGGGCCGGCATCACCACCGACGACGTCGTGGCCGGGGCCAAGCGGCTCCTCACCCCGGAGAACCTGCTGATCGTCCGCTTCGACCCCGAGGCGTCCGGCGCCTCCGACGGCGCGGCCGCGGCCTCCTGACGCCGCCCGCCCCGTTCCCGGCCAAGCGAACCCACGTCGAAGAAAGAGTCGCCTCCGACATGCTCCAGACCCGCCCCGAACTCGGCGCCCCGCAGCCCTACCACTTCCCCGAGCCCACCCGCCTGCGCGTGGGCGGCGGGACCGTGGTCGCCATCGACGTCCCCGGCCAGCAGTACGCCGCGGTCCGCCTGGTGCAGCCCTCGGGCGGCATCACCGAGCCGCTCGACCGCATGGGCGTCGCGGCCCTCACGAGCGAGGCGCTGGAGGACGGCGTCGGCGGCGACAGCTCGCTCGCCCCGGCGCTGGAGCGCCACGGCGCCGAATGGGTCTCGCGGGTCACCTGGGACAGCTTCGTCACCGGCGTCGACGCGCCGGTCAACCGCATCACCGACGCCACCAAGCTGTTCGCCGAGGCCGTGCGCACCCCGGCGCTGCGCCCCGAGGACGTCGAGCGCCGCCGCGACCAGCTCCTGGAGCGGTTCTGGCTGGAGGCGTCCATGGCCTCCACGCTGGCCACCCGCGCCATCGGCGGACAGCTCTTCAAGGGCCGCTACGCCACCCCCCTCAGCGGCGGGCCGGTGCGGCTGCGCGACGTCACGCCCGAGACCGTGGCCGACTTCCACGCCCACGCCGTGGCCGCCGTCGCCGGCACCCTGGTCGTCGTGGGCGACCTCTCCGGCGTCGACCTGGAGGAGCTGGGGCGCACCGTGTTCGCGGGCGCCGCCACCGTGCCCGCCCCGGTGCCCTCCGCGCCGGAGTCCGCGCCGGGCGACCTCCCGCGCATCGTGGTCCTCGACCGGCCCGGGTCGGTGCAGTCCGCGCTCATCCTGGCGCACCGGGCGCCGTCGCGGTCCGAGATCGACCTGCCCCGCGCCGACGGCATGAGCGACGTGCTGGGCGGCATGTTCACCTCGCGCCTCAACATGGAGCTGCGCGAGCGCCTGGGCTACACCTACGGGGTGGGCTGCCGGTTCGACCTGCGCCGCGACAGCGGGGTGTTCCTCGTCAGCACCCAGGTCGAGGCCCCCACCACCGCGCACTCGATCACCGCCACCCTCGGCGAGATCGAGAAGCTGCAGGCCGACGGCGTCACCGAGGCCGAGCTGTCCGCGGTGCGCGAGTCCAACACCGTGGGGCTGCCCGTCACCTACTCGACCTCGCGCAGCCTGGCCGGCGCGCTGGTCGAGATGGTCGTGCACGACCTGCCCGAGGACCACGTCGACCGGCTGCGCGCCGGCTTCGAGCGCGTGACCGCCGACGACCTCGCCGCCGCCGCCCGCGAGTACCTCACCCCGCGCGAGGCCGTGGTGATCGTCGCGGGCGACGCCGAGCAGCTGGTGCCGTCGCTGACCGAGGTCGGCCACGGCCCGGTCGTCGTGCGCGACCCGGAAACCCTCTGGACCTGAAAACTCTCCGGACCTGAGCGGTTTCCCCGCCGCCGCGGCAGGTAAAGAGAGGAAAAGGAGAGGGAGATCACTGCATTGGCGGTGGTTCGGTCGGACATAACAAAACCAGACCCATATACCGCTGATCCCGCAACGACCAGCTCGGATGTTGTTCTTGGCTGATATAACGAGGGTCCGTACAGCTTCGCCGCGAACGCGACCGCAAGAGCCCGCAGGAGGCCGATGTGGCCCCAGATCAGACTCGCTGATTGACCGTGTCCTCCACTGATAACCCCGAAGCGCAGCGGCCCGCGACGCCGCCCGACTCCGCACGCCCGGCCACCCTTGAGGCCGGGCCCGAGGAGCGTGTGCTGAAGGGCCGCTACCGGCTCGTCGACGAGATCGCGCGCGGTGGCGTGGGCACCGTGTGGCGCGCCGCCGACCTCGTCCTCGACCGCGAGGTCGCGGTCAAGGAGCTGCGGCTGCCCACCGACCTCAGCACCGCCGAGCGCGACTCCCTGCTCCAGCGCACCACGCGCGAGGCCCGGGTCGCCGCCCGGCTGGCGCACCCGGGCGTGGTCACCGTGCTCGACGTCGTCGACGAGGACGACCGCCCGTGGATCGTCATGGAGCTGGTGGTCGCGCGCACGCTCGCCGAGATCACCGACATGGCGGGGCCGCTGCCCTACCAGCGCGTCGCCGAGATCGGCCTGCAGCTCATCGCCGCCCTTAAGGCCGCGCACGACGAGGGCATCGTCCACCGCGACGTCAAGCCCGACAACGTGATGATCAGCGAGGGCGGGCGGGTGGTGCTCACCGACTTCGGGCTGGCCGCCTGGACCGGCGAGTCCGCGCTGACCACGTCGGGCCGCATCATCGGGTCCCCGTCCTACATCCCGCCGGAGCGGGCCAAGGCCGGCCCGGTCGGCCCCGAGTCCGACCTGTGGTCGCTCGGCGCCACCCTGTACGCCGCGGTCGAGGGCCACCCGCCCTACGACCGCAAGGGCTACATCCGCATCCTGAAGGGCGTGGAGCTGGAGGAGCCCCCGGTCGCCGAGAACGCGGGGCCGCTCGCGCCGGTGCTCGCCGGGCTGCTGCACGTCAAGCCCGAGGACCGGCTCACCGCCGACAACGCGGCCAAGATGCTGCGGATCGCGGCGCTGGCGCCGTGGGCGCCCGAGACCAGCCCCGAGACCGCGGCCCGCAGCGCCGCCACCGGCGCGCACGCGGCGGTGCCGCCGCCCGCCAACGGCGAGACCGGCCTCGACACCGCCCGCGAGCACTTCCGGCAGGGCGCGCACGTGCTGCGCAACTCGCTCCAGGAGTCGGTGTCGGACCTGCAGGAGTCGGTGTCGGAGTCCATGACGCACCTGCAGGAGAAGCTGCAGAAGCACCGCCCCGACTCCGTCAGCACGCTGCTCACCTCGATCCGCGAGTCCACCGACACCCTCGGGCTGACCAGCTCGGGGCGCCACCGGGTGCGCAGCCCGATCACGGTCATCGTCGCCGTCGTGCTGGGCGTGCTGGCGCTGCTGGGGGTCGTGGTGTGGGCGCTGGTGTTCCGGGGCTGACCCGCCCGCGTCCGTGAACGCGAAGGCGCGGGACCGGGGTCCCGCGCCTCACCGGGGTAGGGCCGGCGGGATTCGAACCCGCACTGTACTGCCCCTAAAACAGTCGTCTCTACCGTTGGACTACGGCCCCGGCGCGCCCCCGCGCCGGGCCGGGCGCGGCGGTGCCTGCGTCCGAGAATGGCAGTTCCGGCGGACGCACCGCAACTCGCCGCCGCCCCCGGCCGGCCGCTGTCAGGCGCCGAGTTCCCGCCGGAGGCGGCCGACGTGCCCGGTGGCCTTCACGTTGTAGAACGCCTTCTCGACCGTGCCGTCGGCGGCGATCGCGAACGTCGACCGGATGACCCCCTGGACCACCTTGCCGTAGTTCTTCTTCTCGCCGAACGCCCCGTAGGCGCGCAGGACCTCGCGGTCGGGGTCGCCGAGCAGCGGGAAGGTCAGCCCCTCCTGGTCGCGGAACTCCGCGAGCCGCTCGGGGGTGTCGGGCGAGACCCCGAGCACGGTGAACCCGGCGGCCTGGAACTGCCGCAGGTTGTCGCGGAAGTCGCACGCCTCGGTGGTGCAGCCGGGGGTCATGGCGGCCGGGTAGAAGTACAGGACGACGCGGCCGCCGCCGGACTTCAGCACCTCGCTCAGAGTGACGGGGGTGCCGTCGGCGTCGGGCAGGGTGAAGTCGGGGGCGGTGTCGCCGGGCTGCAGGCGGACGGTGGACGCGGTCACGGATCTCCTCGGGGGACGGGGGCCGGCGGCCCCGCGCGGGTCGTGACCTCAGCCTATGCTCCGTCCCGCGGCGCGGTCGCCGGACGGCCGCCACCGCCCGGGGACGGCGGTCCCGCCGCCGCCGGGCGGGTGATCCCCTAAAGTGGGCAGGACCCGCACGGCCGGCGCGCCCCCGGCGCGGCACAGGGCCGTGCGGCCTGCCCCCGGCGCCCGGCCGCGCCCCCGCCGGGCCGCGGCACATCCGCATTCGCGCGTGGGAGTTCCAACGATGCCCGGTTTCACCCTGGACGAGGTCCGCGAACGCACCTGCAAGGGCCGCGACTCCTGGTGGACGGTGGCGGCGGTCGACCCGCTCGCCGTCCGGCTGGTGCGGTCACTGGCCAACCGCACCGCGGTCACCCCCAACCAGCTCACCGTCACCGCCCTGTTCCTCGGGCTGGGCGCGGCGGCCTGCTTCGCCATGGGCTCCCCGGCGTTCCTGGCGGCCGGGGCCGTCCTCTACTACCTGTGCTTCCTGGTCGACTGCATGGACGGCAAGCTGGCGCGGCTGACCGGGCGCGAGAGCCTCTTCGGGTCGTGGATGGACTTCGTCTTCGACCGGTTCCGGGTGCTCGTCTGCGCGGTCGCGCTGATGGGCGGGCAGTACGTGCTCAGCGGCCGGGTGGTGTTCGTCTGGCTGGCGCTGGCGGTCGTGTTCGCCGACATGCTGCGCTACCTCAACGCCCTCCAGGTGTACAAGATGCGCCGGGAGATGCGCTCGCACCTGGCGGGGGCGCTGGAGCGGGCGCGCGCCACGCTGTCCATGCTGGAACCCGGCACGGAGCGCGGCCCCGGCACGCCCATGAGCGACACCGGCGAGCAGGCGGTGCTGCGGCACGGCATCTCGGTGCTGGAGCAGATCCTGCGCCGGCAGACCGAGCGGGAGTCCCGCTACGAGCGCGACGCCGGCAAGCAGCCGGACGTGCGGCTGCCGAAGATCGACCTGCACCAGGAGTTCCGCAGCCGCTTCCCCTGGTACGAGCGGGTCTGGTCGGCCCTGCGCGCCCGCCGGGTCCGCACCCACCTGGTCAGCGGCATCGAGTTCCAGATCGCGGTCTTCGTGGCCGCGCCGCTGGCGGGGGCGGTGGCGCCCGCCGCGATCGTGGCGATTACCTGTGTTGTGGGCGTTTTGCTTCTCGCGTTCGAGATCGCGATCGTCTATAAACTGTGGTTGTCCACGCGGGATTTCTTCCGGGTCGTGGACGGAATCGAAGGCGCGTTGGGTTTCACGCGCTCGTCTGATGGCGCGGCGGTGGCGCGGGAGCCCGCGGAGCCGTCTCAGGCGACCCTGCGCTAGCGGAAGGAATCGGCGGTATGGAGGGACGCGACCCCGCGAGGGCGCGCCGGGAACCGGCCCAGGTCCAGGCCGAGATCGAGCGTACGCAGCGGCGGCTGGCGGCGGCGATCGACGGGATCACCGACCGCACCAACCCGCGCAACGTCGCGCGGCGCGGGTTCGACCGCGTGCGCGACGTCGGCGGCCACCTCGCCGAGGAGGCCCGGGTGCTCGTGTCGGGCGGCGGCGCGGTGCGCGGCGAGAGCCACGAGATCGAGCCGCCCGAGGGCACCGTCCGGCTCCGCGGCGACGGTGAGGTGGTCACCACCTACACCGCGCGCGGGCCGCTGCCGACCGAGGTGCTGATCCTCGGCGCCGGCGTCGGCCTGGTGGTCGTCATCGGTGTGGTGGCGCTGGTCCGCAGGCGGGCCCGGAGGGGCTGACCGGCCGGAGTTCAGGAGGGGGAGGGGCGTGGGCCCCTCCCCCTCCTCCGTCATGCCCGGGGCGGCCTCAGAGGAACGCCCGGCCCTCGCCGCGGTAGGTGGGGACGGCGGTGGCGGCGCCGGGGCCGTCGACCAGGTGGAGTTCGCTGAACCGCTCGCACAGCTCGCCGGCCTTGGCGTGGCGGAACCAGACCCGGTCGCCGATGGCCAGGGTGTCGGCGGCGGCGCCGAGCAGCGGGGTCTGCACCTCGCCCGCGCCCTCCGTCCCGCTGTAGGCCAGGCCGGCGGGCAGGTGGGGGACCGGCAGGCGGTCGGCGCCGGGCGCGCCCGACGCGGGGTACCCGCCGCCCAGGGCGGTCACCGCGCCGCGGCGCGGGCGGCGCACCACCGGCAGCGCGAACAGCGCCGCCGGCCGCGCGGTGACGCCGCGGTAGTGGTCGAACAGCGCCGGCTGGTAGAGGCCGGAGCCCGCCGCGACCTCGGTGACGGCGCGCTCCCGGACGGTGGTGTGCACGCTGCCGGTACCGCCCCCGTTGACGAAGCGCAGGTCGGCGACGTCGCGCACGGCGCGGACCAGGGCCGCGCGCCGCCGGGCCAGCTCGGTCCGCGAGTGCCGCTGCACCCACCGCACCGCGCGGGCGCGCAGCGGGCGCCCGGGGGGCGCGTCGCCGACCCCGGCGATCTGCGCCTCGTAGGCCATGAGTCCGTCCAGCAGCAGACCGGGCCGGGCGGCCACCGCGCGGGCCAGCGCGGCGGCCTGCTCGGGTGTGCGGACGGGGGAGCGCAGCGCCCCGATGCGCAGCCGGGGGCCGAGGGGCTGCCAGCTCGTGTCGATGTCCAGGCAGACCCGCACCGGGTGGGCGGGGTCGGCCCCGGCGGCGGCGATCATGTCGAGGTGGGCGGGGTCGTCGACCATCACCGTGATCCGGGCGGCCGCGACCGGGTCGGCGGCGAGCCGGGCCAGGGCGGCGCGGTCGGCGGTGGGGTAGGCGACGAGCACGTCGTCGCTCACCGGGCCGTCCGGGCCGTCGGCGGCCAGCCACAGCGCCTCGGGGAGCGTGTAGGCCATCACGCCGGAGAACCCGGGCAGGGCCAGGACCTCCCGGAGCAGGTGCCGGCAGCGGACGGACTTGCTGGCGACGCGGACGGGGGTGCCGCCGGCGCGCCGGACCAGGTCGGCCGCGTTCGCGCGGAACGCGGCCATGTCGACGGCGGCGAAGGGGGGTTCGAGATGGCGGGTCGCCGCGTCGAGGCGGTCGCGCGCGCGTGTCATGCGCCGAGCATGCCACATTTCGTGAAATCTGTTCGTGTTCGTCCGCCTCCGGGTGCGGGCGACCCCGCCCGGACGCGCGCCCGGCGCGGATACCCTGGGACGACGCCCGACCCGCCCACCCACCCACCCGGGAGACCGCAGCCATGAGCGACCGAGCACCCGACCGCGCGTACGTGCTGACCCTGTCGTGCCCCGACAGCCGCGGCATCGTCGCCGGCGTGGCCAACCTGCTCGCCGACCGGGGCTGCAACATCACCGAGAGCCAGCAGTACGGCGATCCCTACACCGGCCGGTTCTTCCTGCGCATGGAGTTCGACGCCGACGACCGCCCCGGTGCCGCCCCGGCCGCCGAGGACGAGCTGCGCGGGGCGTTCGCCGCCCTGGCGGGCGGGCTCGGCCTCGAATGGGAGCTGCGCCGCCGCGACCAGCGGCCGCGCGTGCTGGTCATGGTCTCCAAGTTCGGCCACTGCCTCAACGACCTGCTCTACCGGCAGCGCAGCGGGCTCCTCGACGCCGACATCGCGGCCGTGGTGTCCAACCACCCCGATCTGGAGTTCCTCGCCCGCTCCTACGGGGTCGACTTCCACCACCTGCCCGTCGACCCCGCCACCAAGCGCGCGCAGGAGGCCCGGCTGCTCGAACTGGTCGACGCCCACGACGTCGACCTGGTGGTGCTCGCCCGCTACATGCAGGTGCTGTCGTCGGACCTGTGCGCGAAGATGTCCGGCCGCATCATCAACATCCACCACTCCTTCCTGCCGAGCTTCAAGGGCGCCAAGCCCTACCACCAGGCGCACGCGCGCGGGGTCAAGCTGATCGGGGCCACCGCCCACTACGTCACGGCCGACCTGGACGAGGGCCCCATCATCGAGCAGGAGATCTCCCGGGTCGACCACACCCACAGCCCCGAGCGGCTCGCCGCGATCGGCCGCGACCTGGAGTCCGTCGCGCTGGCGCGCGCGGTCAACTGGCACGCCCAGCGGCGGGTGCTGCTGAACGGGCACAAGACCGTCGTGTTCGGCTGACCCGCGCGCGGGCGCCCGGCTCAGCCGGCCGGGTCGTCGGCGATGCCGGTGACCTCGATGTCCACCCGCACCCGGTGCCAGCCCAGGTGCGCCCGGCCGGCCGTGCGCACCGCCCGGCGCAGCGCCGCCGAGGTCTCGGGGATGGGCGCGCCCACCCGCAGGTGCGCGGCCACCCGCACCGCGACCCCGTCGCCGGTCTCCTCCATGTCGCGCACCCGCACCCGGGCGACCCCGGGGACCTCCTCGGCGGCCGTGCGCAGCAGCGCGGCGGCGGCGAACCGGCGCACGTGCGTGGTGCCGGCCTCGGCGCCGGCCACCGGCAGCAGCCGGCCGCTGCGCGGATCGGACCGCACCACCCGCATCACGTCGTCGAGCAGGTTCGGCGGCGCGGTCACGGTGTCGGCGGCGAGTTCGTCGCGCGCCGCCGACAGCGGGGCGTGGTCGCGGGCGGCGGCCCGGCAGTGCGGGCAGGTCCGCTCGTGCGCGGTGGGGGCGCCGGCGCGCAGGTGCGCCAGCAGCGTGTCGAGGTCGGTGCCGCAGGGCAGCCGGTCGGGGCCGGCGGGGTCTACCGCCATGGTCGCAGCGCCTCCACAAGGTGGGTACGGGCGCGGTGAATCCGGCCGCGTACGGCGTTCGGGGTAGCGTCGACGGTCTCGGCGATCTCCTCGTAGCTCATGTCCTCCAACTCCCGCAGGACCCAGCGCACCCGCTGCGGGGGCGGGAGGTCGGCCAGCGCCCGGGCGAGCGCGTCGCGCAGCCCCCCGGCCACGGTGTACTGCTCGGGGCCCGCGGCGGCGCTCCGCGGCTCCTCGACCGTATCGGCGGGCGTCTCCGGGACGCGCGCCCGCAGCGCGTTGAGCGCGCGCCGCGTGACGATCCGGTAGAGCCACGCCCGGAACACCCCCGGGTCGTCCAGCCCGGGCAGCCCCCGCCACGCCGCCACCAGCGCCTCCTGGGCGGCGTCGGCGGCGTCCACGGGATCGCCCAGGACGCGCAGGGCGATGCGGTAGACGGTGTCCTGGTGGCGGCGCACCAGGGCCTCGAAGGCGGCGGGGTCGCCGTCCTGCGCACGGACCACCAACGGGTCGTCCGGCGTCCGCGAACCGGCGGTCATCGGTCGGCCGTCACCTCCCACCCCTCAACGGCACGTTACAACGCGCCTCTTATTGATTACACTCGGTAGCGCTAAGGTGAAGGGGATTCACCCCGAGTGGGGTGTGTCGCGCATCACACGTGTCCGGCCGTGAGGCATGGGGGGCCATCCGTGTCCTTAGTGCGTGACGGCGGCGCCGTCCCGGCCCGCCGAACCGACCGACCAGGGGCCGGCCGTGGCGCGGACCACCGCGCCCGGCGCGGACGCACCGCGGCGCGCCGCACGGCCCGCCGCGCACGCACTGACGAGGAAGTGGGAACGTGACCGACACCAAGTCCGAAGCCAAGGTGCCCGGAGCGCGCGACGTGCCCGAGGGCGCGCGCGGCGGGCGGGACCTCGTCACCGCCAACGGCCGCACCTCGATCGCCGACCACGTCGTCGCCAAGATCGCGGGCATGACCGCCCGCGAGGTCGGCGGGGTCCACCGCATGGGCGGCGGAGCCGCGCGCGCGTTCGGCGCGGTGCGCGACCGCATCCCCGGCTCCACCTCGGTGAACAACGCGGCCCGCGGGGTCGCCGTCGAGGTCGGCGAGCGCCAGGCCGCCATCGACATCGACCTCGTCGTCGAGTACGGCGTCGCCATCCCCGACCTCGCCTCCGCGGTGCGCCGCAACGTCATCACCGGCGTCGAGCGCATGACCGGCCTGGAGGTCACCGAGGTCAACATCACCGTCGACGACATCCACCTGCCCAACGAGGACGACGACACCGACGACCCCGGGGCCGGCGGGTCCGCCGAGCCCCGGGTGCGGTGACCCCGTGGCCTCCGCGGTGCCGGACGGCGCCGCGACGGCGCGGCGCATCGCGGCCGCGGTCCGCGCCCTGCCCGACGTCGCCGGACTGTCCGCCGGGCCGTTCGGCACGGTCGCCACGCCCGACCTCGGCGGTCGGGTCGAGGGGGTCGCGGTCCGCGCCGACACGGTCGAGATCGCGGTGGTCGCGCGGTGGGGCCGGCCCCTGCCGGGCATCGCCGACGACGTCCGCGCGGCGGCGGCCGGGCTGCTGCCCGAGGGCGTCGGGGTCCACGTCGACGTCGCCGACGTCGCCACCGGAACGGAGTGACGCCATGGCCGACCACCGCGCCGCCCCCGGGTACCGGGGCCGGCACCGCAGTCGGGGCCAGGGCCTCCGCGGCCAGCGCCTCCGCAGACAGAGCCTCCAAGGACACGGCCTCCGCACCATCGGAGGGGGACGGAAGGGATGACCCATGTGGCCGATCGTCGGACTGGCCTTCGGGACGGTGCTGGGCCTCGCCGGAGCGTTCGGCGGGTTCGGGGCCTTCGGGCTGGTACTGGTCCTGGGCCTGCTCGGGTTCATCGCGGGCCGCGCCTACGAGGGCGAACTCGACCTGGCCGAACTGTTCACCCGCCGCGGATAGCGCGGCCGACCGCGGCGAGGGGGCGGCCATGACCGCCACCGAGGCACCGCCGACCGGGGGCCCGCGCCAGCGGGCACCGCTCGCCCCGCCCGCCGACCGCGGCGCCACCGTCATCCGCGACGGCGTGATCGGCCGGATCGCGGCGCGGGCCGCGGCCGAGGTCGACGGCGTCGTCGCGGTCCGGACCCGCCGGGTCGCGGGCGTCGGGGGCGGCCGGGGCGCGCCGGCCCGGGTGCGGGTGCGCACCAGCGGGCGGTACGTGTTCCTGGCGCTGGAGATCGCCGTCGCCTACCCCCGGCCGGCCCGACGTGTGGCGCGCGACGTGCGGGTACGTGTCATGGAGCGCGTCGGCCACCTGACCGGCAGATCGGTCCGGCACATCGACATCGAGATCGTGGAACTGCGGCGCGCACGGCGCGCACACTGACCGGGCCCCGAACGGGGCCGGTCCGGGACGGGAAGGAAACGGGCATGACGACGGTGGACGACGCACTGAGCGGGCCGGACCCGGCCGTTGCGCGGCGGGCGCGGCGCGTGGCCGTGCACACCTTCCGGCCGCGGCGGTCCTGGCCCGCGCTGCTGGCCGCGGTCCTCGTCCTGGCCGTCGCCGCCGTGGCCGCCGCCGAGGTCATCTCGGCGCTCGTCGGTACGCCCCTCCGGCTGCCCGTCACCGGCCCGGCGGTCGACTACGCCGCCTCCACGCGGTGGAGCGACCCCACCGTGCAGGCCGCGTCGGCGGTGCTCGCGGTGATCGGCCTGGCCCTCATCGGCCTGGCAGTGGTGCCGGGGCGCGGCCGGTGGACGGTGCTGCGCACCGACGACCCCGGCCTCGTGGTGGGGCTGTCGCGACCGGCCCTGCGCCGCACCCTGGCGGCGGCCGCGCACCGCGTCAGCGGGGTGCGCGGGGCGCGGGTCGCCGTCCAGGGGCGCCGGGTGCGAGTGCGGGTCCGCACCGACCTGCGCGAGCCCGCCCCCCTGCGCGAGGAGGTGGCGGCCGCGGTCCGGGAACGCGTCGCCGAACTCGCGCCCCTGTACGACCTGAAGGTGTCCACGCGCGTGCGGAATGCGAAGGCGTGATGAGCATGACCCGGACTGACAGGGCCCGCGCCACGGCGCGCGGCAACCGGTGGGGGCTGGCGCTCCTCGGCGCGCTGCTCGCCGCCGCGGGCGCGGCGGCGCTGGCGGCCGGGCTGGGCGCGTTCGGGGGGCGCGTCTCCGGCACGACGCCGGCCGGCGGGGCCGCGGCGGTCGGCGCGGTCGGCGTGTGGCCGCCGTACGCGGCGGCCGTCCTCGCGGTCGTGGCGGCCCTGCTGGCGCTGCGCTGGCTGCTGGTGCAGGGCCGGTCCGACACCGTCGACCGGTTGGCCCTCGACCCCGTCACCCCCGGCGGCGACACGGCCGGCGCCGGCACCACCCGCATGGCGGCGGGCGCGGCGCGCGGGGCGTTCGAGGACGAGGTCGGCGACTACCCCGGGGTGCGCCACGCCCGGGCGCGCATGACCGAGTCCGAGCACGCGCCGCACGTCCGTCTCGACCTCACCCTGGATGACGACGCCGACGTGCCCGCCGTGTGGCGGCGCGTCCGCGCCGAGGCCCTGGAGAACCTGCGCACGACCCTCGAACTCGACCGCCTCCCGGCCGTGGTGCGGCTGTCCATGTCCGCACCCCCCAAGGGCCGCCGGCGGGAGCCCGTCTAGACCACCCCGAGAGGGCGGCGCCGGAGACCACCGGGGGGAGGCTCCGGCGCCGCCCACCACCCCCGCGGCGCGCCGCCCGGCGCCCGCACCGATGACCATCCTGGAGGGTGGTGCCGGAGGACTTTGGGGGGAGACTCCGGCACCACCCGAACCCCACCCCCCGACCCCCGCCCTACCCAAGTCCGGACCTCGAGTGGCCGCGAACGGTCCTCCGTCAGCGCCCGGCTCCCCGGCCGCAGTAGGCGGAGCCCGTCGCGCTCCCACCGCGTCAGGAGTGCAGGGCCGCCAGGACGGCGTCGGTGTCGGTGAGGTCGGCGAGCACCGTGTGGGCGCCCAGGGCGCGCAGCGCGTCGGGGGCGGTGGCCCCCGTCGCGACCGCCACGATGCGGGCGCCCCCGTGCAGCGCGGCCAGGACGTCGTTGGGGCTGTCGCCGACGAGGACGGTGGTGTCGGCGGTGAACTCCACGCCGGTGCGCTCGGCCACCCGGCGGCGGGCGACCCGCACCAGCTCCGGGCGGTCCATGTGGTCGTCGCCGTAGCCGCCCGCCGCGAAGTCGACCAGCCCGTCGAGCCCGAACGCCGCCAGCTTCCGCTCGGCGTTGCGCCGGGCGTTCCCGGTGAGCAGCGACGACACGGTGTCGGGGTCGTCGGCGCAGCGGAGCAGCGCCTCGCGCGCGCCGGGCAGTACCCGGCCGCGCGCCGCGAGGTCGGCGGCGCGCTCGGCGTAGACCCGGTCCTGCACGTCGAGGAACGCGGCGAACTCGCCGTCGGCCGGTTCGATGCCGTTGGCGAGCGCGGTGTCGTGGAACCACTGCCACTCGGTCCGGCCCGGCCCCCGCGTGACGGTGTGCTCGGCCAGCCCGGTGTGGGCGGCGAAGGCCGCCGCGAACACCTCGCGGCCGATGTCGTCCACGTCCAGCAGGGTCTTGTCGATGTCCCACAGCACCAGCCGCTTGCCCACGCGCTCCCCCTTGTCGTGACCGTGCTGCCACGGTAGCCGACCCCCAGCCGGCCCCCACCGCCCCGGCGCGGGCGGCGCGACGTCGGCCCCGGGGGTGCACACCGGGTCGACCTGAGGCTAGGCTTACCTACGAAGCGTTCGCCGAGCATGCCGAGGGAGCCCCATGCAGACCTGCCACCCGCTGGCCGGGGTCGTGCGCTGGATCAACGAACGCGAGCTGTACCTCACGATCGACCTGCTCGGCCCCCGCGACCCCGAACCCGAGGGCGACGACTGGGTGCGGCTGGACCGGCTGCCCGACCGGGTCCCGGAGCTGATCGACCGGCTCTCCGCCGGGGTCTGCCAGGGGCACCGCACCTCGGCCGCGGCCTTCCTGGCGGGCGACCTCGGCCTCCAGGTGTTCGGCACCGCCTCCGGCATCGCCTACCTCACCGGGCGCGCACCCGACCTCGCCGCGCACCTGGTGTGGGTCCGCGTCCACGAGTCCGGCCGCCTCGACCGCCTCGCGATCCGCCAGGGCACCGCCGCCGTGCTGACCGGCGACCCCATGGCCCGCCGCCCCGGCGTCGTGGTGCTGCCCACCGAACGCGACCTCGACCTGTGGCTGGCGCGGTCCGCCGCTGCGACCCTCGACCCGGTGACCGAGGCGGTGCGCGCCCACACCCGGTTCGGCACCCGGCCGCAGTGGAGCATGATGGCCGACGGCCCGCACGCGGTGGTCCTGGCCGCCGCCGACGAGGTCGGGTTCGACCAGTCCGAGGCGTGGGAGCGCGCGCGGCGCATCGTCGAGCTGGTCAACCACGACCGGCCGCGCGTGGTGCCCAAGCAGCGCCCGTTCCCCCTGGCGCTGTCCGGCCGCCCCGTCCACCGCCCCGAACGGGTCTTCCTGGTGCGCGGCGGCTGCTGCTTCTACTACAAGGTCGGCGCCCAGAAGTGCGCCTCCTGCCCCATCGCCACCGACACCGACCGCGAGACCCAACTCCGCACCCACTACGAGGTCCCCGCCCCCACCGCCTGACGGGCGCACGCCCACCCTCCGTCCCGGTCCGACACCACCGGGGGAGGGGAACGCTCCCTTGTCCCCACTCGGCGCCGAGCGACGCGGCGGAAACCGACGCGCGCCCCCGTGCGGAGGGTGAACCACGCTCACAGGCACCGCAGCGGCCGACGTGGCACCATGGCGCGCGAGTGACGATCGCTGCCTGCACGACCTGTTGCCCGACCAGTGCTCGCTGTGCGTCCGCACACCTTCGGGCCTGGTCGACCGCGTCGTCGTCAGCGGCGGCGGCGCCGTGTTCCACCGGTCGGTGTCCTGCGCCGCTCTGCGCGAGGGGCGGCCCGAAGTGGAGCGGCGCGGCGGCGACCTCGCCGACGTCCACACGGTTCCCCTGGCGCGTGTTCTGCACGAGCGCTCGCCGTGCAAGACCTGCTTCCCGGACCACACCCCGCCCGGCACCGAGCTGTGCTGGGTCCGCGCCGGACACGTCTGGCACCCGGCCCTGCTCACCCAATGGACGCCGGACCGCACCGGCGCCCCGGGTGGCCTAAGGCCCCGAGGGCGCCTACCTCCACGAGACGGTCCCCGCCACCGCCCTCCGCCCCCCGGCGGCCCCCGCCCCGCCTGAGCCGCCCTGCGCAGCCCGCCCGAAGGCCGCGCCGATCACCGGTGGTCGGCGGCGTCGGAGGTGGCTGGCGTCCCGTCGCCGTCGAACGTGGGGCCGTCGGTCCAGGGGTCATCCCTGCTCCTGCCGATCCGCCGGAGAACGCGTGGTGCGGGACCGGCAGGCGCATAGTCCGGTCGTACCTGCGGGCGAGCAGGGACGTCCAGGAACCGAACGTCGGTCCGGCGACGACGTCGTCCGGCGTGCCCGGTCGCTCCCGCCGCGGGACCTCGCGCGGCCGCCGAGGCGCTGCCCTCCTTGTCCAAAGGGCGTGTTCCCACCAGTCGCTCCGGCCGCAGTGGACGCGTCGGCGGCCGCGGACGAAGCCGCGCAGGATCGTCCCGGACGTTCGCTCCTCAGCTCGGCCACGGGCTCGGCCGACTGCAGGACGCCGACGTCACCTCGGGGAAAGCCGATGCCACGGACGACGCAATGGTATGAGCCGCGGTGCCTGTGTCGCTTGGAGCAAATGCCCGTTCGGAGTGGCATGAATAACAGGACTGCCGGTGATCTTGTCGGTGGTTGTCCGTATGATTGGCCCTCTCTGATTTTTCTGCGGGCTGCTTTCGGCCGCAGGGGCGGATGCCGCGTAATATTCTCGGGGCGCCCGAGCGTCCCGATCGATCCAGTCATCCGAGGTGGACGCCGGATTCTTGATCTTGCCAGAGGTTGTGTGATCTCCTGGTGCTCGTTCTTCTCGTCCGATGGAGGTTGGCGCGGTGCGCAGGCAGCACTATGAGGTGCCTCTGGAGCGGAGCGACTACCTGGAGCTCAGGCGTCACAGGAACAGCTGCAAGCCCGAGAACTTCGACAGGTGGCTCGGTGGCTTCGGTGCCGGCAAGCGTCTGGCCGTCGACCTCTTCTCCGGAGCGGGTGGACTGAGCCTCGGACTGGAGCGAGCCGGGTGGACGGTCGCAGCCGCTGTGGACTTCGACGAGCGGGCGCTCCAGACGCACGCCGCGAACTTCTCGGGCATGAGCCTCCGCATGGACCTGGGCAATCCTGACGAGCGCGACAGGCTCGTCGAGATGCTGGCGCCGGCCGAGATCGATCTGGTGGCCGGCGGCCCGCCGTGCCAGCCGTTCAGCAGGGCTGGCCGGAGCAAGATCCGCAGCCTCGTGGAGCATCACGGTCGCGACCCGCATGATCGCCGCAAAGAACTGTGGAGCGCCTACCTCGACGTCGTGAAGCGCCTCCGACCGCGTGCGGTCCTCATGGAGAACGTGCCGGACATGGGCCTCGGTGACGACTTCTTCGTGGTACGCACCATCGAGGAGCAGCTGGAAGGCCTTGGCTACGCGACGCAGGTGCGTCTCGTCGATGCGTGGAAGTACGGCGTCCCGCAGCACAGGAAGCGACTGATCCTGCTGGCGAGGAACGACGTGGAGCGCTTCTCGTGGCGGCAGGAGCTGGACCACGATAAGCGCACCACACTGCGCGACGCCATCGGTGACCTGCCGGTGCTGCCTGTCGTGCCCACCGAGCGTGTCGGGCAGCGTGAGCTCCCGTACCGCGAGCCGTCCCAGCTTTCCAAGTTCGCTCGGGACATGCGCAAGCGGGCGCCCAGGGACCTGGTGTGGGACCACATGACCCGTCGGGTCCGGAAGGACGACGCGAAGATATTCGCCAGCATGAACTCCAGGACCCTGTACTCGGAGATCGACCCGGAACTACAGCGCTACAAGGCCGACCACTTCACGGACAAGTACAAGAAGCTCGACTGGGCGGACCTCAGCAGGTCGATCACCGCCCACATCGCCAAGGACGGCTACTGGTACATCCACCCCGACCAGGATCAGCCGCGAACCCTCACCGTTCGCGAGGCCGCGCGGGTGCAAACCTTCCCGGACAGGTTCCGATTCGCCGGAACGCGCAGTGACGCCTTCCGTCAGATCGGTAACGCGGTGCCGCCTCTCCTTGGCGAGGCTGCGGCGGAGGCACTGCTGCCCGTGGGCGACGAGAAATCGAGCGAGGGTGGACTGCAACCGCACTGGCGCATGGTGCGACGGGATCTGACCACCTGGGCCGAAGGACGGCGTGAGTCGGAGGACTGGTATCAGCTGCCGGGCCCGCAGATGTCCGGGTTGCAGGCCGCCGTCGTGGCCGTACTGTCCGGGACCCGGTTGCCGCCTGCGCGGCTGGCGGAGATGGTCGAGGTCGTGCGGGGACGGACGTCGCTGAGCAGGGCTACGTTCGAAGCACTCACCGCGACGGCACCCTCCCATACAGCTAAGGCGCGGGTTGCCCGGCTGGAGGTGGGGGTCGGTGAGTCGGGCGTCTGGTGCGACGAGGAGAAGGTCCGCGAGCAGCTGGAGCTGAAGCCGGCTGAGGCGACGATCTACCGGCTGTTGGTCGGAGAGGACCTCCTATGGGTCGGGCAGGGGGCGCTGCGTGTCGCCGCCCGTCTGCACGGCAGTGATTCGGATCGCACGAACAGGCTCAGCGACGGCCGGGTGGACTTGGTGAAGCTCGTCGGAGCCGGTGAGGACGCGCCTCTTCGTATGGCGGCGCTTCGGCTCATCGGGAACAGCTTCTGCCGGTCCAAGGAGCCGTTCTGCGAGGTCTGCCCCCTGAGCAGGTACTGCGTCGCCCGGGAGAAAATCTCGGGCGGCCTGTTCACGGACGCGTTGGCCGGGATCCACGGACGGGAGGTGGTGCCGACACAGGCTCACGGGTCTGGTCGCACTGCCGGGCGACGCTGAGCACGGCGCGCCCGACGTCCGCCCGGATCTCGCACTCCCAGACACGGACGACGGCCCAGCCGGCGGCCTCGGCCATCGCGGTGTTCCGACGGTCGCGCTCCTTGTTGGTCCTGATTTTCGCCCCCCACAAGGGGGCGTTCGGGCCGCGGAACGTCTTCGGGCCGTGCACAGGGCAACCGTGCCAGAAGCACCCGTCGACGAACACCGCCACGTTGTACCTGGGCAGGACGAAGTCCGCCGTACAACGGACAGCCACCTTGCGCTGCAGACGGAACCGGAGGCCGAGCCGATGTACGGCACGCCTGAGGGCGGCCACCTCCGGTTTCGTGTCCCATGCGCGCCGACCGCGCAGATGGCCGCTCAGCTCGGTGCTGACCCACTCGGCCCTCGTGCTGCCATACCTTAGCCCCAGTCCGTCGTCGATCCACGAGTGTGAGCGTGCCACACTCGTCCCGTGCTCCGTGAACCTGCGGAACTCCGTGTCGACGACCATGGCCGGGGAGTTCCCCCGGGGCTGGCTCGTGGAGGGAGGCGTTGCACCTGGGGAACCTCTCGGCTGCGGCGAAAGGGAGACGGGTGGATCGTGCTCCGCCGCGCCCACAACGCGGTGAGGGACCTGCCCGAGCACGGGGAGCCCTGACGAGCGAGACTCGTCGGATCTACGGGTCGGGAACGAACCCGAGCGAAAGTGCCTCGTTGCGCGCGTGCAGTGCCTGTACCGCCTGGGGCTCGGGGATCTCCTGTCCGAGTTCGAGTCGCCGGCCGACGTACTGTGTGAGCTGACGCTGCGAGGGATCCAGTCGGTGCGTCTCCTTCGCCCATCGCTCGATGGCGCACCACTCGTCCGCCGGGACCGACGCCACCTCGTCGCTCGCCCCCCGAGCGCCTTCCGCACCGCCGGCGAGGGCTTCGTCGTCCAGCGGATGATCACGGAGCTCGGCCTCCAGATCGCGAGGCACGGACCAGGGCACGCGGGAGACCGCATCCCAGCAGGAGGACTTCTTGGCCCACTCGCCCACGTGGTTACCCTCGCGGGGCCTGGCCACGACCCGCATGACCTGGGGGCATAGGTCGTCGATCGCCGCTTCGAGGGCTGGCGAGACCTTCTGTTCACGCCAGATCCTGTCAAGATCGATGCGCTGTTCCGTGGCGAGCGCCAGACGGGCCATGGTGTAGGTCGTGATCATGCTTTTGTAGCTGCCCGCCTGATGGTACGCCGCGATGCGGTCGACCGCCTTGAAGAGGACCGCCATGGCTATCACGCGCTGGCAGTACTGGACGTCGACCCGTGGAGGCGACTCGCTGATGCGGTCCATGAAGGCGACGAAGTTCTTCTGCGCGCCGCGGCTGACGCTGAACGGGAGGAGACTCCAGGAGTTGACGTACTTCGCGAGGTCCGCCTTCGTGAACTTCCGACTGATCGGATTGAGCTTCTTGAAGGTGCGCTGCTTCGCCGGCGTCCGGGCCTTGGCCAACTCGTCGGTGTACTGGCCGCGCGCCCTCTCGTAGAACCAGTGGGTCTCCTGGCCGCTGCCGTCGGTCGTCGGTGCCCACAGCGTTCGGGTGATCCGCTGTACGGTCACGTGGTACTCGTGGTTTGAGCTGAAGTCGACGAGCGTCACGCGGTTCTGGGTGTTGGAGTACTCGGAGATCATCGGGACGATCTCCGCGAGCCGCTCGGGAGAGACCTCCGTCAATTTCATCTGGACGGCCACCTGAGACAGGTCGGCCTTGTCCCGGGCCGAGGCGTAGTGCAACGAGGCCGTGGTCTGACCGCCGTTCACCACCTGGAACCCGTGCACCCGGGAGATGCCCGTGGGGGTGCCGTCCGGTCCGCGCGCGAAATCGACCCGGGACGCGGTCGCCGTGATGCCGTTGTTGTACGCCAGGAACCTGCCCGGTGAGTGCAGCAGGGTCTCCCTGATACCCCGGTTGACCGATCCGCGAGCCTGCAGGAATGACCGGACGTTCAGCTCGAGAAGTCTCGTCCCGTACTCCCCGTACAGTTCGGCCAGTCTCTGGCCGGGGATCACGGCCATGGTCACCGAGTGGTCCGGTTCGCTGCTGGGTGCCGAGACGCAGGGCAGCGGAGGGTCGAACGAGACCACGATGGGCTCGCTGATACTGCCGGAGGTCTCGTGGCGGTGCAGCCGTGTGAGGTCCCACACCTCGTGGGTCACGGGGAGGCCGTCGAACTCGGTAGGGGGGAAGGTGGTGTTCGTGCCGACGCGGTTGCTGAGCAGGAAGAGCCGGATCCTCCGCACCTCGGTAAGAGCCTTTTCCACTGCCGCGCACATGTCGTAGACGTCGGAGGATTCGTCGATGTGCTGGCGCAGCCCGTCCCGACACCGGCGGACGAACGTCAGCAGGCGCCTGAACGCGGTCTCCGCCTGCCCCTTCGTGAGCTTGGACTCCAACGGCTCCAGATCGAAGTCGGTCACGAAGAGGTCGAGGCACTCCCCGGATTCCCCGATGCCGTACCCGTGTACGAGATGACCGTGGGCCGCGTGGTAGGCAGTAAACGTGTTGGAGACGATGCCGGCCCGTTCCAGGTCCTCGAACACGCGCCGCGTGAACGACTCCGGTGTGGTGGTCCCCTCGGCGTCGGCGGTGGCCTGGACGTCAGTGACGACGTCGTGGGCGTACTGGGACAGGTCGAGCTCAGGCATGGGGCCTCCCGATAAGTGCGGTCACCTCGTCGGCCGTGGCGCGGTGGTGCTCAAGGCCCGAGGTGTTCACGTGGTACGAGCACTCGCCGACTCCCTCGGGAAGATCCGCTTCGACGAGTCTTGGGAAGTTCTTCCCCACGTGCCAGAAGCGCAGGTCGCGGACGGTGTATCGAGGCTCGTCGTACACGTCCCGCTGGCGGGGGAGATAACCGGCCTGCACCAGACGACCGTCGAAGGCGGCCCGTACGGCAGGGCTCGCGAGCTGCTGGCGTATGCGGTCCACCAAGCGGTTCAGGCTTTCTCCTGATCCGCCCCGCCGTTCGTCGAGCAGCGCCAACGCCAACAGGAGCGCAGGCGTCCCGGTGCCGTCCAGCTGGCGCTCGCTTGCGATCCGGATGCTGCGAGGCCGCTTGGCGGTGCTGGCCTTCGCCTCGACGGCGACTCCGGGCAGCTGGAAGTCCTGGTCGGCTCCGCTCGGTCCCGTCCACGCGTAGACGGCCTCGGCCGGCCCGACGACGGGCAGGATGTGGTCGCGCAGCACCAGGAGCTCGCCGACGAGTCCACGACGGGCCTCAGGGCCGAGACCGTCCCTGCCGACGGCGCGAAGGAGGTCCTGCCACCGCTCGAACCTTTCCACCGCTGCTGTCAGGGCTGCCGCGGCCCCAGGGGCCTCTCGGACAGTGTCAGCCACGTCCGTGACGAGCGGGTTGAACACTTCGCGCAGTTCGTCGGCGGTGAGGACGACCTGGAGCTCGTACTCGAGACGCGATACGGCGTTCACGTTCATCTCCAACCCGGCTGCGCGAGGCAGATGGCGCACGGGCCGCACGATGTGGTCGGCGGAGCGGGCGTCGGCCCTGAGCACGAGCATGCGCCGCTGTGCCGGGTGGGAGACGGAGAGGAAGACGTCCAACGGGGCGTCTGGGTGCAGGCGGATACGGGATCTGCCCGGGGCCTCCTGAGGTGCCTCCAAGTCACGCCACTCGGCTTCGGTGACGGTCACTCTCCGTCCTCCTCGTCGTCGAGGGTGTCGAGACCCTCCTTCTGCCAGATGGCGTTGACCACGTACTCGGTGTCGGACTGGTGCTCGGAGCGCGGGAAGCTCACCTTGAAACCGACCAGGGGGGGCCGCGCCGGACCGTCCCCGGTCGTCGGCTGCTCGACCAGGTAGACGAGCAGCAGTGCCTGGTCGGCTCGGCGATGCCAGCGGATGTGGTCTCCTGAAGGCAACCGGGGTGTCTTCTCCCGCTTCTTGATGGCTGCTGCCTTCTGGGTCGCTTCCAGGGCCGCGTCCACCTGGTCGCGGTCGAGGTCGAAGCGGTACTCGTCGGGAGGGCTCAGCAGCCGGCGGATCGTGTACCGACCGTCGCTGTCGACGTCGTTGCGCGCCGCGCGTACCACGGGCCCCAGGCTGTAACCGGAGATGTCCTGCGCGCCCTTGGCCGCCTGCTTGCCGATCAAGACCACCGTCCACTGCGGAAGCTCCCCTACGGCCGTGCACTGTTCGATGTACTTCGCGATGAAACGGGGGCGAACCCTCTGGGCCATGCGGTCGGTCTCGTAACGCATGAGGAAGTCCACGATGGCGTCGGGGGGCACGTGCTTCCACCTCACGTTGGCCCCCGCCGCCGTCTGGTCGGCGGTGGCCAGGCCGTCGAGTCTCCGGACGAAGTCCCCGAGTGCCTTGAGGTTGTGTTCCGGGACCCCGTCGGAGAGTTTGAAGGTCACCGTCTCTGGCCCCTCCCCGGAGTAACTGAGCATGACCTTCGTACCCTGGCGCATCTTGTTGGCAGCCGTGACTGCGAGACCAAGAGAGGATGCGCGAATCTTCAGGCCGAAGTACCTCGGGCTGAGGTTCAACGCCGCCATCTCCTCGACCTCACGACGCAGCTCGTCGGTAGCAGCAGTAACCTCGATGTACTTCGCCTGCAGGTCCGGGGTGGTGTACAGGCGGCAGAGATCCTCGTGCCCCGGCCGGTACCCGAACCAGCGTCCCATCTGGAGCAGGGTGTCGTACGTGCTGGACGTGCGCAGGTAGTAGCTGACCGTCAGCCCCTCCAAGGTGAGACCCCGGGAGAGCTTTTGACCTCCGATCGCGATCACCGAGAGACCGGTCTTGCGGTGCTCGTAGTAGTCGAGAGCGTCGCGGGAGGCGCCGTTGACCGTCTTGACCCCAATTTTCAGCAGCGCGGGCATGAGTTGACTCGACACGTCCTCCCAGGTGACGAGTTGGGCCTCGTCCGCGGGGAAGTGGTCCGTGGTAGGGACGAAGTCGCGTTCCCATAGGGACCGGAACTCGGCTATGCGCTCCGGTGCCTGTCCGTACCGGTCGCGGAGCGAGTCCCTGATAAGCCGCAGGTAGTCGTCCACCTGGTCGCGGACGATGCCTTGGACCGCCGTGAAGCGGGTGACGTGCACCAGCATGGAGTTGTGCACCTTGGTCTGTCCGCGCGCCCGCCGTGCAGCGCTGGCGAGGACGAACGAGGCGATGGCCTCGCGGAGGGACGGCGGGAGGTCATCGGAGGGGACGAAGGAGGACTTGTGCTTGCTCGGGATCCAGCTCTCGGCGTCGTGCACGGGGCGTACGAGCGGAAGCGGGGGCACGTCCGCCTCGTCGTCGTTGTCGGTCTGAAGACCGAACACCCGCTCCGGACCGAGGTAGTTGGTCGGCGAGGGCAGGGTGCGGATGAAGCTGTCGGGAAAGAGGTCGGCGCCGAGGCCGGCGTGGTCGACGTCGGGATCGATGTAGATGTTGGCGAATGGGGTGGCGGTGTAGCCGACGTACGCCGACTTCTCAAAGCTCTTCATGAGCTCACGGATCGCGCCGTTGGTCTTCGTCGGGTCCGCGTCGGGGTTTCCCTCGGTGTTGATGGAGGCGTTGTCCGCCTCGTCGTCGATGACGAACAGCGGGATGTCGCGTACGACCTTGTTCCCGCTCTCGTCCTCCGTGCCCTGGACCTCGGTCACCCACGTCCGCAGGTACTCGAGGATCTTCCAGTGCTTCTTGACGACGAGAACGACCGGGAAACGGCCGAGCGGGAAGTTGACGGCGTTGGCCGCCTGCCGGCCGAAGTCCCCCTTCTCCGAGCTGTTGGTGGGGGAGGCGATGTCGAGCTTCCTGGCGCCCGGCATCCTGCCGGCACCCATGAGGCGTGACTTCCCGTTCTGGTTGGACCGTTGCTGATGCTGGGTGTCGAAACCCAGGAGCCCTTCGTCGACACGCAGCTGGGTCTGGCTCCGGAGGTCGTTGTGGATGCCGGCGAGGATCACCACGAACTGGTACCCCGCGTCCACGGCCTTCGCGGCGAGCCCGATGTACTGGCCGGTCTTGCCCGACTGGACCTGCCCGATCACCAGCCCCGTCCGGCGCCACGAGCCGGCACGGTGCGGGTCCTCGAGCTGGCTCAGGACCTCGTCCGTGCTCTGGTCCAGTCGGCGCACGACGACCGGCGGGAGGTTCCGGACGTCCTCCAGGTAGCGGCGGTACCGTTCCCAGAAGTCCCAGGCCCGGTTGCTCTTGGCTTCGGGCAGCCAGGGCTCGTGCCCGCTGTCGCTCTCCAGCCCGGAGGAGCCCTCCTGGAAGACCGCCGTCAGGGCCTCGATCTCCTTGGCCAGCCGGTCACGGTCGAGCACCTCGCCCTGACCGGCGAGCATCCCGAAGATGACAGTGACCGCGTTCTGCACCTCGTCCGGCGTCGGCTGACGGTCCTGCGGCAGGAGTGCGAGAACCAGGCGACGGGCCTTGGCAAGGGAACCGAGAGAGTCCTCGGGGGTGGAACTCACAGCAGACCTCCGGCTGGGCGGAAACGGCATTGGGCAGGCTAAGGGTGGGCACTGACAGCGGGCTTACCTGTTCCAGAAGCCCTGCATCTGATCGAAGGGGGGCATCGTCCCGAGGCGTTCACGAGCGGCCGAAGGCGAGCGACCGTCCGAGACCAGTGCCTCGTAGATGCGCTGTGCGACCTCCGTTGCCTCGGCGTCGGCGGGCCCGGGGCCTCCGAAGGGTTCGGGGTCGTCGCTGGTGTCCGTCTCGTGCATCACGCGGAGGGCGGTGATGGGCACCGTCTCCTCGAGCAGACGGATCAGGGCGCGCACGTCAGCCGAACCGGTGCCGGCAGAGCGCAGGGCTGCCTTCACCAGAGGGTGGCCCCGGTTGATCTTGCAGGTGACCTGATCGTCGACACGGCCGACGCTCCACGCGTACACGAGCGGATCCCCGTGTGTGCGCGCAGCGATCCGCCCGCGGTGGCTAAGCACGTCGGCGGCCCTTCTCCTGGCCTGCAGGGCGATGCGCCGTAGGTGAGAACGCAGTGCGACGGGCGGGACGACACTGGACTTCCGGACGTCGACCCCCCATTCGACGTCCGTCTCGGCGGAGATGTCCACGGCGATCCGCGCCAGGTTGTACTTCTCCTCGCGGCGCAGCCCGCGCTGTCCGAGCCAGTCACCGGCCAGGATCAGGCGATCCCGGCGGTACACGTAGAACCCCTGCTGGTCGAGCCACCCACGGGGGCCGCCGGCCTTCTCGTACTCGTCCGGGGCCAGCCTCCGGGCACTGGGGAGTACGAACGCCTCCACCCGTACGGAGCCCGCCCCCAACGGCAGACGCTCGACCGGAAGCGATTGTACGGACGGGTGACGGGACAGGAACGGATCCCAGGGCTCGACGGGGCTGCCCGACACACGGAGGCCGCGACGTCGGCTACCGGTGAGGAACCTGCCGAAGACCATGCCCAGGTGGGACTCCGTGCGGGCGGCCTCTGCGTAGAACTGTTTCTGGGTCCGTTCGTCCTGCGCCGTCACCGCGTCAACGTGGTAGCCGTTGAGGCGCCGCCACAACACGACGGTGCCGTGGTCCGCCTTACCCCGAATCCTGTCGAGCAACTCGGTGGTCGTCTCGTCCGCGCCGCGTAGCAGTCGCCACTCGCCCGATCTCTCGACGACGTCGAGGTCCCACGTGCGCACGTGCCATTCGCCGGCGGTGGCGGTGGCGACGGTGAGCTGCCGGGCCTGTGAGAACGAGGCCGACTTGAGGCCGACGCCGAAGCGCCCCAGGTCCGTAGCGCTTCGGGGAGTCGTAGGGCCCCGAGCGGCCACGGTCATGGCGGTCACCAGCTCGTCGGCGGTCATCCCGGCACCATCGTCGGAAACGGCAATCCAGGAGTCTTGGCCGGCCCAGGCGAACTCGACGTCGACCGTGGACGCCCCCGCAGAGATGCTGTTGTCCACGAGATCCGCGACGGCGGCGGGCAGGGAGTACCCGAGCGAACTGAGTGAGGCGACCATGCCCGTCGGCTCCGGAGCTGCTATGTCATACGTCACGTCGAGTGTCCAGCCTGTCTCCGGTTTCTAATACTGGTTGCGATTATCCACGTTTGCCGTTCGAGCCTTGGACGGGTAGCCGAGTGGCATGCCCTGTCGACACGAGGACACGTGATCGATCTGGATACTTTTCCGCGTGCATGTCCGGCGCTGTGTCCGATTTGTGGGACGTGCCGACCCTCTAGGTCTAGTCGATCGCGCCGAGCGGCGCCCAACTGGGTCGGCAGCTCGGGCGTGGCTTGCTTGCCCGCACCTTTTCTCTCATACGGTCTAGCTGCTGGGCTGCCGAGGTGATCCAGTTCTCGACCTTCATGGCCTCGTGCAGAGAAACTACTTCGATCGGCCACTCGATCCGAGACGCAGATCGAGACGTCTGCCCGGGCCCACGGCGACCACGTCCAGATCGTCGGCAGACCTGTTGTCCGTCCTGACCGCCGAGGCCCGCTCCGCGACCAGGGTGCCGGGCTCCGTGCGCAGCCAGGAGGTCCATGCTGCTGGGTGGTTGATCTGTTCCCAGCCCTATGCGACCGAGCCCCCCCGAGGCATGGGCGGCCGAGCGAAGCATAATCGGGTCCAAGGCCCTCGGAGCCGCGAGGGGTGGCAGACGATGAGGACATCGTCGTTTCGGGTCAGAGGGGGCCTGCTCGAGCGCCCAGTCCGGAAAGTGACTCTTTCCACCGCTGAAGCCCGGTGTTCCTCCGAGACGTTCGGGCGCATCTCCGCGGTATTCCTACGCTCGCCGAAAAGGAATCATGCACTTGTCCTTCGGGCACCGACCGCTGGTATGCCTTGATCGTCGTGGAGGTGCGCTGGATGGCAGCGCACAGTACTGCTGCTGGCGGGCTGACCCGGGAGTCAACAGACCGAGTAGACCCCGCAGGGAGCCCCTGGAGCAGGGGAAATCCCAGGAAATCTTCTGGGACTTCCGCGTCTCTCCCAGGAAATCTGCAGGGGCTCGTCACCGGCTCGCCATCGCATAAGCAGGGAACGCTCCGACAGCACTGAAGGACACGAACGCCCTGGCTGGGGGCAACCGCTCAGCATTCGATGACGTTGACGGCAAGGCCGCCGCGGCTGGTCTCCTTGTATTTGTCCATCATGTCGCGGCCGGTGTCGCGCATGGTCGTGATGACCTTGTCGAGGGAGACGAAGTGGCTGCCGTCGCCGCGGAGGGCGATGCGGGTGGCGCTGATCGCCTTGACCGAGGCGAGGGCGTTGCGTTCGATGCAGGGGACCTGGACCAGGCCGCCGATCGGGTCGCAGGTGAGGCCGAGGTTGTGCTCCATGGCGATCTCGGCCGCGTTCTCGACCTGGGCCGGGGTGCCGCCCAGGGCCTCGGCGTAGCCGGCCGCCGCCATGGACGACGCCGAGCCGACCTCGCCCTGGCAGCCGACCTCGGCCCCGGAGATCGACGCGTTCTCCTTGAACAGGATGCCGATGGCGCCCGCCGTGAGCAGGAACCGGACCACGCCCTCGTCGCCCGCCCCCCGGGTGAAGTGGGTGTAGTAGTGCAGCACCGCCGGGACGATGCCCGCGGCCCCGTTGGTGGGGGCGGTGACCACGCGCCCGCCCGCCGCGTTCTCCTCGTTGACGGCCAGCGCGTAGAGGGTGACCCAGTCGCTGCCGTGCATCGGGTCGGCCGGGTCGGTGGCCGTGGGGGCGGTCAGCCCGTGCTCGTCGCACCGGCCGCCGAGCTGCCGGTACAGCCGGTGCGCCCGCCGGGGCACCTTCAGCCCGCCGGGCAGGGTGCCCTCGGCGGTGACGCCGCGCCGCACGCACTGGCGCATGGCCGCCCAGATGTCGAGCAGCCCGGCCCGCACCTCCTCGGCGGAGCGCCCGAACGCCCGCTCGTTGGCGAGCATCACCGAACTGATCGACATGCCCGTCTCGGCGCACCGCTCCAGCAGTTCGGCCGCCGTGGAGAACGGGTACGGCAGCTCGGTGTCGTCGGCGGTGATCCGGTCGGCGCCGACCGCGGCCTCGTCGACCACGAACCCGCCGCCCACCGAGTAGTACACGCGGGAGCGGACCTCGGCGCCGTCGGCGTCGACGGCGGTGAACCGCATGCCGTTGGGGTGGCCGGGCAGGCTCTCGCGGCGGCGCAGGTCGACGTCGACCGCCGGGTCGAAGGCGACGGTGTGCCCGCCGCCGAGGTCGAGCCGCCCGGACGACCGCACCTCCTCCAGCAGCCCGGGGACGGCGTCGACGTCGACCCCCTCGGGGGTGGCGCCGAGGAGGCCGAGGACGACCGCGCGGTCGCTGCCGTGCCCCTTGCCGGTGAGCGCCAGCGACCCGTACAGGTCGGCGCGGACCCGCGCGGTGCGGGGGAGCAGGCCGTCGTCGGCCAGCCCGCGGGCGAAGGTGCGGGCGGCCCGCATGGGGCCGACCGTGTGCGAACTCGACGGGCCGATGCCGATCGAGAACAGGTCGAAGACGCTGATGGACACGGGTGCCGTCCTCCTCGTCGAGCACGGACCGCGGGGGAGCGGGCCGCCGGT
>NZ_BCRK01000007.1 GCF_001552555.1 Nocardiopsis trehalosi NBRC 14201
GGGCGGGAAGGGGCGGGGCCACCGCCCGCGCCCCTTCCCGCCCGGAACCGCGGGGTCCCGCGGCGCGCTCCCGTCGGGACTAGCCCTTCAGCCAGCTCATGAGCGGGCGCAGCTCGGCGCCCACCTTCTCGATCGGCTCGTTCTGCTCCGCCTCGCGCCGCTTGAGGAAGTTGGGCCGGCCGGCGTCGAACTCGGCGACGAGCTCGCGCGCGTAGCTGCCGTCCTTGATCTCGCCGAGGATGCGCCGCATCTCCTCGCGGGTCTGCTCGGTCACGACGCGCGGGCCGCGGGTGTAGCCGCCGTACTCGGCGTTGTCGGAGACCGACCAGTTCATCTTCGAGATGCCGCCCTCGTACATGAGGTCGACGATCAGCTTGACCTCGTGCAGGCACTCGAAGTAGGCGACCTCGGGCTGGTAGCCGGCCTCGGTGAGGGTGCTGAACCCGGCCTTGATCAGCTCGGACAGGCCGCCGCAGAGGACCGCCTGCTCGCCGAACAGGTCGGTCTCGGTCTCCTCGGTGAAGGTGGTCTTCAGCGCGCCGGCGCGGGTGCCGCCGATGCCCTTGGCGTAGGACAGCGCCAGCTCCCAGGCGCCGCCGGACGGGTCCTGCTCGACGGCGACGAGGACGGGCACGCCGCGCCCCTCCTCGAACTGGCGGCGGACGAGGTGGCCCGGGCCCTTGGGGGCGACCATGGCGACGTCGACGCCGGCCGGCGGCTCGATCAGGCCGTAGCGGATGCTGAAGCCGTGCCCGAAGAAGAGGGCGTCGCCGTCGTTGAGGTGCGGGGCGATCTCGGTGGCGTAGAGGTCCCGGTGGATGTGGTCGGGGACCAGGATCATGATGAGGTCGGCCTCCTGGGCCGCCTGCGCCGGGGTGGTGACCCGCAGTCCGGCCTCGGCCGCCTTCTCCCGGCTGGCGGAGCCCTCGGCGAGGCCCACGCGCACGTCCACGCCGGAGTCGCGCAGCGACAGGGCGTGCGCGTGCCCCTGGCTGCCGTACCCGATCACGGCGACCTTGCGTCCCTGGATGATGCTCAGGTCGGCGTTGTCGTCGTAGTACATCTCTGCTGCCACTTCGGCTTACTCCTTGGATTTTCGGTGGATCGGTAGAGGTTGCGGTGGCCGGACCCGCCGAGCGCCGCCCCGGTCCGGCCGTCCGCGTCCGGTCAGGCGCTGCGCTCGATCGAGCGCAGCGAGCGGTCGGTGATCGACCGCGGCCCGCGGCCCAGGGCCACCAGACCGGACTTGACCAGTTCCTTGATCCCGAACGGTTCGAGGTTGCGGATCAGCGCGTCGAGCTTCTCGGGTTTCCCGGTGGCCTCGATGACGACGACGTCGGGGCCGACGTCGACGACGTGCGCCCGGAACAGCTCCGCCGTCTGGATGACGTGCGCGCGGCTGCCGGCGTCGGCCTTGACCTTGGCGAGCAGGAGTTCCCTGCGCACCGAGGCGTCGTTGTCCATCTCGACGATCTTGATGACGTTGACCAGCTTGTTGAGCTGCTTGGTCACCTGCTCCAAGGGGTGGCGGTCGCAGTTGACCACGATCGTCATGCGGGACAGGCCCTCGTATTCGGTCGTGCTGACACTGAGGGAGTTGATGTTGAATCCGCGGCGGGAGAACAGCGCGGACGCCCGGGCGAGGATACCCGGGGTGTCTTCCACGAGGACGGAGAGCGTGTGCTGGCTCATCTGGGGTCGCTGCCTTTCTGCGAAGACGCCGTCTTAGTCCTCGTCGTCCCAGTCCGGCGCCATGTCGCGCGCGTACTGGATGTTGTCGTTGCTGATGCCGGGGCCGACCATGGGCCACACCATCGCGTCGTGGTTGACCGCGAAGTCGACGACCACGGGCGCGTCGTCGACGGCCATGGCCTTCTCGATGGTGGCGTCGATGTCCTCGGCGCGCTCGCAGCGCAGGCCGACGCAGCCGTAGGCCTCGGCCAGCCGGACGAAGTCCGGGATGCGGACCTTCTCGTCGCGGGGGGCGGTCTGCAGGTCGGTGTTGGAGTAGCGGCCCTCGTAGTAGAGGGTCTGCCACTGGCGGACCATGCCCAGGTTGCCGTTGTTGACGACGGCGACCTTGATGGGGATGCCCTCGATGGCGCAGGTGGCGAGCTCCTGGTTGGTCATCTGGAAGCAGCCGTCGCCGTCGATCGACCAGACCGCGCGGCCGGGGTCGCCGACCTTGGCGCCGAGCGCGGCGGGCACGGAGAAGCCCATGGTGCCCAGGCCGCCGGAGTTGACGAAGGCGCCGGGGCGCTCGTAGTCGATGAACTGGGCGGCCCACATCTGGTGCTGGCCGACGCCCGCGACGTAGGTGGCCTCGGGACCGACGACCTGCCCGAGGCGCTGGATGACGCGCTGCGGCGACAGGCTGCCGTCGTCGGCGTCCTCGTAGCCCAGGGGGTAGGTCTCGCGCAGCCGGTCGAGCTGGTGCCACCAGGCGGCGTAGTCGCCCTGCCGGCCGGCCTCCTGGTCGTTGCGGACCGCGACGACCAGGTCGGCGATGACCTCGCGGCAGTCGCCGACGATGGGGACGTCGGCGTGCCGGTTCTTGGAGATCTCGGCCGGGTCGATGTCGGCGTGCACGATCTTGGCGCCGGGCGCGAAGGTGTCGAGCCGGCCGGTGACCCGGTCGTCGAACCGGGCGCCCAGGGCGACGATGAGGTCGGCCTTCTGCAGGGCGCCGACGGCGGCGACCCCGCCGTGCATGCCCGGCATGCCGACGTGCTGGGGGTGGCCGTCGGGGAAGACGCCGCGCGCCATGAGGGTGGTGACGACCGGCAGGCCGGCCAGTTCGGCCAGGACCCGCAGTTCGCGGGCGGCCCCGGCGCGCAGGACGCCGCCGCCGACGTAGAGGACGGGCCGGCGGGCCTCGGCGATCATCCGCGCCGCCTCGCGCACCTGCTTGCCGTGCGGCTTGGTGACCGGGCGGTAGCCGGGCAGGTCGAGCCGCGTCGGCCAGGAGAACGCGGTGGAGGTCTGGAGGGCGTCCTTGGCGATGTCGACGAGCACCGGGCCGGGGCGGCCGGTGGAGGCGATGTGGAAGGCCTCGGCGATGGTGCGGGGGATGTCGGCGGCCTCGCGCACCAGGAAGTTGTGCTTGGTGATCGGCATGGTGATGCCGCAGATGTCCGCTTCCTGGAACGCGTCGGTCCCGATGGCGGGGGTCGCGACCTGGCCGGTGATGGCGACCATGGGCACGGAGTCCATGTGGGCGTCGGCGAGTGGGGTCACCAGGTTGGTGGCACCGGGGCCGCTGGTGGCCATGCACACGCCCGGGCGGCCGGTGGCGTAGGCGTAGCCCTCGGCCGCGTGGCCGGCCCCCTGCTCGTGGCGCATGAGGATGTGGCGCACCGCGGCGGAGTCGTAGAGGGGGTCGTAGGCGGGGAGGATGGCCCCGCCGGGAATCCCGAAAACCACGTCGACACCGGCGTGCTCCAGTGACCTGATGAGCGACTGGGCTCCGGTCATCTGCTCGGTCATGTCCAAGATCCTTCGGAGAGGGCTCGTCGTCGGGTGTGTCTGGCAACAAAAAACCCCCCACCGCCGGAATGCGGTTGAGGGGAGCGCGCAGCGGATGACTCGATCAGCGGGCTGCGCGCCGACCAAGTACGAGAATCAGGAAGTTGCTCTGCACGTTGTCAACCATGGCCGAGGGAGCGCCGCCCCGTCAACCGAATCACCGCTTTGTCTCATTGTGTGAGATGTGACGCTCAGCATACGAGTGCGTCCCAGCTCACGAATCGGGACGTAATACTCCGTCAACGCGCCGTCGACGCCCCGTCACACGGCCGGCACCCGCCCACCGGACCGGCCTCCGGGGCGGCGCGCCCCGGAGGCCGGCCGCTACAGCGGGAGGCCGGCCTCGCCGCCGACCAGCGCCTCGACGCCGCCCGCCACCATGGGCCGGGCCACCAGGTAGCCCTGGCCGTACCCGCAGCCCATGGTGCGCAGCTGCTCCAGTTGCTCGGGGCGCTCGATGCCCTCGGCGATCACCTGCATGCCGAGGTCCTGGCCGAGCCGGATGATGGTGTGGGTGAGCAGGGTCACCGTGCCGTCGGAGCCCAGGTCGCCGATGAACGAGGGGTCGATCTTGATGGCGTCGACCCGCAACTGGCGCAGGTGCGCCAGCGACGCGTAGCCCATGCCGAAGTCGTCGATGGCCAGCCGGACCCCCAGGCGGCGCAGCTCCGCGAGGCGCTCGACCGCCTCGCCCGGGTTCTCCAGCAGCACCTCCTCGTCGACCTCGACGGTGAGCACGCCCGCCGGCAGCCCGCTCTCGGCCAGCACGCCCGCCACCGTCGCGACGAACCCCGGCTGCAGGATCTGCTTGACCGACAGGTTCACCGACAGCGCGATGTCCCACTCCGAGGCCCGCCAGACCGCGACCTTGGCGCACGCCTCGCGCAGGATCCACTCGCCCAGCGGGGCGATCAGCCCGGACTCCTCGGCCGGGCCGATGAACGCCTCGGGCATCACCAGCTCGCCGTCGCGCCGCCAGCGCACCAGCGCCTCGACCGCCGTCACCTGCGAGCTCTCCAGGTCGACCACCGGCTGGTACTCCAGGACGAAGTCGCCGTTGGCGAGCGCCTGGCGCAACCGGGTCTGCAGCTCCAGCCGGCCCACCACCCGGGCGTGCATGTCGGCGGCGTAGATCTCCAGCCGCCCGCCGCCGCCCTGCTCCTTGGCGCGGGCCAGGGCCATGTCGGCGTTGCGCAGCAGCTCCCCGCTGTCCATGCCGTGCTCGGCGAACGCCACGCCGGCGCTGGCGGTCAGCACGACCTCGCGGTCGGCCACCTGGAACGGCTCGGCGCTGATCACCCGGGCCAGCCGCTCGGCGAGGTCGACCACCTGCTGGGCGTGCGCCCCCTCCTCGATGAGGACGGCGAACTCGTCGCCGCCCCACCGGGCGAGGGTGACCCCGGAGTCGGTGGTGGCGCGCAGCCGCCGCGCGGCCTGGGCGAGCAGGTAGTCGCCGAAGGTGTGCCCGGCGGAGTCGTTGACCGCGGTGAAGCCGTCGAGGTCCAGGAAGATCGCCGCGACCTCGCCGGTGGGCGCCCCCTCGGACCGCTCGCGGCGGGCCAGCACCTCGCGGCCGCGCTCCTCCAGGTAGGCGCGGTTGGGCAGGCCGGTGATGCCGTCGTGGAAGGTCAGGTGGTTGACCTGGTCCTCCAGCGCCACCTGGGCGCTGATGTCGCGGGTGGTCACCAGCAGCCGGTCGGGCTCGCCGGGCTGCTCGTAGAGCGACGCGGTGGACTCGGTGTGCCGCCAGGTGCCGTCGCCGGAGCGCACCCGGACCCGCAGGTGGATGCCCTCGCCCGCGCCCCCCTGGAACGCCGCCATGGCGGCGCCGACCTGCGGCAGGTCCTCGGGGTGCACGATGGCGGTCACCGGTTCGGCCAGGATGTCGTCGAGGCGGTACCCGAACGCCTCGGCCGCGCCCGGGCTGACGTAGAAGATCCGGCCGTCGTAGTCGAGGATGAGGATGACGTCGCCGCTGTTGCGCGCCAGCTCGTGGAAGTGCCGCTCACGCGTCGAGACCATGCGGGTCAGGGTGGCGTTCTCCTCCAGCAGCCCGCTCACCCGCACCAGCAGCACCAGGACCGCCGAGCCCGCGGCCAGCGGCAGCACCGGCGCGACCCCGTCGAGCCGCAGCCCGCCGATGGTCAGCACCACGGCGGCCACGGCGAGCGCCCCGGACGCCGCGATCTCCGGCGCGAAGCGGTACAGGCCGCGCCCGGTGATCCGCCGCGGCGGCGCCCCCGCGCGGTCGCGGATCAGCCACGGCAGGCTGCCCAGCAGCGCGAACCCCAGGAACCGCACCGGGTACTCGATGCCCCCCGCCAGCGCCACCCCGGTCAGCCGGCTGACGGCGCCGATCAGGTCGGCGCCGCAGATGATGACGAACGCCCCCATGGCCAGCAGCACCGCGCGCCGCGTGCTGTGCGGCGAGGTGAACACCAGCGGCCCCAGCAGGCAGAGCACCGCGATGTCGGCCACCGGGTAGACCAGCGCGAACGCGAGGAAGCCCGCGCCCTCGCCGAGGTCGCTGTAGAGCGGGGCGAACAGCAGCAGCCACACCACCGAGAACACCGCGGCCGCGCACACGTAGCTGTCGGTGAAGTGCCGCATGGCCGTGCGGACCCCGCGCGGCAGCGGCGCGAACCGGACGAACCCCAGGACGAACAGCGGCAGCGCGAACAGCATGAACAGGTCGCCGAAGGTCAGCGACACCGCCGCGTTGGTGCTCAGCAGCCCGGTGACCGCGTAGGTGACCGCGCCGGCGCACCACGCCAGGGCGGCGAAGCCGAGGAAGCGCAGGGCGGCGGCGCCGTCGGCGCCGTCGGCGTTGGCCTCGCCGTCGGCGGAGGTGGCCGCGCGCCGCCGGGCGGAGTAGAGCAGCGACACGGCGGCCGCGCCGGCCGCGAGGGCGGTCGGCCAGCTCCCGAGCCGGGTGGTCAGGGACATCCCCCCGGAGCCGACGAGCGTGCCCAGGGCGTAGAGCAGGGTCACGACCACGATGGCCGCGGGCCAGAGCCGGGATCCGGGCTTCATCGCCGGCCTCCGCTCGATGGGGTGGAGGCGGAGCGGCGGGGGCGTGCCACCGCGACGACGGCCGTGTTCATCTCGTGTGGGGTGCGGCCGCCTCGGCGCTGGAACCGGGATGGCGGCACCCGCCTCCTTCCGGGGTGGGCTCCCGGCGCGGGCACGGGCGCGTGCCGGCGGCCGGGGCGGGGCGGGACCGCGCGGCGCGGACGGAGGCGCGGCGGCGGTGCCGCGGCGCCGGGGCCGGGTGCCGGGCGGTCGGGTGGGCTGTGGCCTTCGACGTGCACCTCCTCCTGCGCGCGGGGCCCGTGGTGGGCGGGCCCGCTGTGCGCCGGCGCACCCCGGTGGCCCGGGGCCGCCTCGTCGTCGGGGCGGCGGCGGAGCGGACGGCCGGGCGCGGTCCGGGCCGACGGGCCGGTCCGCGCGCGGTGCGCCGGTGGGCCGCCCGCCCCGGACCGGGGCGCCGGAGCCGTCCGGGGCCCCGCCCGAACAGGCTATTTCGCCAAGGTCACGCGCAGGTAGAGATGCAGCGGAGACATGGTGACGATACGCTCACCCGCTGTGACCGGCGGGGGTCGGACCCCCGGTCACGCGGCTCCCAGCCGCTCCAGGATCATCTGCCGGGCGCGGCCCGCGTCGGCCTGGCCGCGGGTGGCCTTCATCACCGCGCCGACGAGCGCCCCGGCCGCGGCGACCTTGCCGCCGCGGATCTTCTCGGCGACGTCGGGGTTGTCGGCGATGGCGCGGTCGACGGCGGCGCCGAGGGCGGAGTCGTCGCTGACGACCTTGAGGCCGCGGGCCTCGACCACCTGGTCGGGGTCGCCCTCGCCGTTGAGCACCCCCTCGACCACCTGGCGGGCGAGCTTGTTGGTGAGCGTGCCCTCGGCGACCAGCGCCGCGACCCGCGCCACCTGGGCGGGGGTGATGGGCAGGGCGGCGAGTTCGACCTCGTTCTCGGTGGCCCGGCGCGACAGCTCGTTCAGCCACCACTTGCGGGCGTCGGCCGGCGGCGCGCCGGCGTCGACGGTGGCGGAGACCAGGGCGATGGCGTCGGCGTTGACGAGGTCGCGCAGCTCCTCGTCGGTCAGCGACCACTCGGCCTTGACGCGGGCGCGCAGGGCGGCGGGCAGCTCGGGCAGGCCGGCGCGCAGCTCCTCGACCCAGGCGGGGTCGGGCGCGACGGGCACGAGGTCGGGGTCGGGGAAGTAGCGGTAGTCCTGCGCCTCCTCCTTGCTCCGGCCCGCGACCGTGCCGCCGGTGTTCTCCTGGAAGTGGCGGGTCTCCTGCACGACCCGCTGCCCGGCGTCGAGGACGCCGGCCTGGCGCTCGATCTCGGAGCGCACCGCGCGCTCGACGGAGCGCAGCGAGTTGACGTTCTTGGTCTCGCTGCGGGTGCCCCACTCGGTGGCGCCGACGGGCATCAGCGAGACGTTGACGTCGCAGCGCAGCGAGCCCTCCTCCATGCGCACGTCGGAGATGCCGAGGGAGCGGACGAGGTCGCGCAGCTCGCTCACGTAGGCGCGGGCCACGAGCGGGGCGAGGTCGCCGGTGTGCTCGATGGGCCGGGTGACGATCTCCAGCAGCGGGATGCCGGCCCGGTTGTAGTCGACGATCGAGTACTCCGCGCCGTGGATGCGGCCGGTGGCGCCGCCCACGTGGGCGGTCTTGCCGGTGTCCTCCTCCATGTGGACGCGCTCGATCTCGACCCGGAACTCGCGGGGGCCGTCGGGGGTGTCGACGGTGACGTCGAGGTGGCCGTCGCTGCACAGCGGCTCGTCGTACTGGGAGATCTGGTAGTTCTTCGGCATGTCCGGATAGAAGTAGTTCTTCCGGGCGAACCTGCACCATTCAGCGATCGAGCAGTTGAGCGCCAGCCCGAGCCGCACGGCGCTCTCGACGGCGGTGCCGTTGACCACCGGCAGCGCGCCGGGCAGGGCCAGGCACACCGGGCACACCTGGGTGTTGGGGGCGGCGCCGAACACGGTGGCGCAGGAGCAGAACATCTTCGAGGCCGTACCGAGCTCGACGTGGGTCTCCAGCCCGAGCACCGGCGCGTACCGGCGCATGGCGTCGTCGAAGGCCACCGGAGCGGGGGTCCCGTCCGTGGCAGGGTTCCTCGTTACCGCGCCAACCATCGCCGCACAACCCGTTTCCGTGTCCGAAGCCCCCGCCGCGCTCTGCCTCGCCGCCGGGGGCGCCCACCAGGATCCGTGCCGCACCGACTCCGGGGGCACCTCCGCAAGCCTACCGATGCCGGGGCCGGGGCGGGCACGAACCCGCGCCGGGCCCGCCGTGACGCGGGCCATCCCGGCCCGGTGCGCGCACCAGGTCACAGCACGCACACGATTCGACGTCGCTCGGGCGCACCTTCGAGGCGCTGCGGCACCGCGCGGTTACCCTGGAGAACCGGCCGCACGTCCGCGGCCCCATCCCCCATTCCTTCTCCGCCTGGAGTGCGTCCGCCCATGCCCCGTCTTCTGCGGCGCTGCGCCGCGGTGCTGTGCGCCGCGGCCGCCATCGGCGCGGGCGCCGTCCCGGCCTCCGCCGCCGAGGGCGTCATCCGGGTCGACCCCGCCCCCGTCGCGGGCGCCCCCGTGCGCCTGGCCGACGGCGTGTCCGCCGAGACCGCCCTGTACCGCCTGCTCGTCGACGGCGCGGCGTCGGTACCCGCCTACGGCGCGGCCCTCGGTGACGGCGTCGACGTCGGCGCCGCCTACGACGAGACCGCCTGGACCGCGCCGGCCGCACCGACCCCCGACCCGGGTCCGCTCACCTGGATCGTGCGCAACTCCTATCCGCGGCTCGACCTGGACCGGCTGCGCGCCGAGAGCGGGGTGCCCGGCCTGACCGAGGAGGCGGCGATCGCCGGCACCCAGGCCGCCGTCTGGCACTACACCGACGGCACCGACCTGGCCGCCGCGGGCGGCGGCAACGCGCCCGAGGTCCGTGCCCTCTACGACCACCTCGTGGCCGGCGCGGTCGTCCACGGCGCCGCCACCGCCCCGCCGACGCTGTCGGTCACCCCCGAGCGCGTCGAGGGCGCCGACCCGGCCGACCCCATCGGTCCGCTGACCGTGCGCACCACCGCGGCCGGCCCGGTGGCGGTGTCGGTGCGGGGCGCCCCGGGGGTGCGGCTGACCGACGCGGAGGGCGCGGAGGTCACCCGGGTCGCCGACGGGGCGGAGTTCGAGCTGCGCGTCGACCCCTCCGTGCCCGAGGGGGTGGCCACCGTCTACGCCAGCGCCGAGGACGCCGCGGTGGCGCCCGGTCTGCTGTTCACCGGCCGCGACGGTGTGCAGACCCGGCCACTGGTGACGGCCGGCTCCGCCGTCGCCGAGGCGACGGTCGCGGTGACGGTCGACTGGAGCGCCGCCGCGCCCTCACCGCCGCCCGCCGCCGAGGCGCCGTCCCCCTCCCCCGCCGCGCCGACGGAGTCGCCGTCGGCCCGACCAGAGCCCGCGGCGACGCCGAGCGCCGCCGCGGGCACCGACGGCCGCCGCCCCGAGGGCGGGCTCGCGTTCACCGGCACCTGGGCGGGCGGTCTGCTGGCCATCGGGGCGGGGCTCCTGGCGGTCGGCGCCGCGGCGATGTACGCCGGGCGCCGGCGGCGCTGAGGCGCCGGGGCACGTCACCGGGGGTGGCCGCCGTTCGGTCGGCCCTGCGGAAGGGCGCCGGAGCGGTCCGTAATAGAGTCCGACCGGAATTCGGCGGAGCCCGACAGGGCACCAAGGCCAGAAGGGCAGTGATGCCCGCAGGGGCGCCCGGAAAACCGACAGTGACGAACTATTCAGTGTCAATTCGCTGAAGCCGGTTGGAAGCCCGGAATCGGGTCGCTAGTATCTGGCGGTGCGGTAGTTGACCCCACGCCGTCGCGGCCCCCGCTACCGCGACACGGCGATCAACGCATCACGCCCCCTGGCGTCCGAATCACCTCATTGGCCGAAACCGCACCGGACCTCGTGGAACACACCGCGCGTTCGCGGATGACCACACCGGACGGCCACAGCCGCACCCGTCCGACGTGACGGAACGGCATTGTCCGGTTCCCCTAACATCACCGGGACACAATTTGATCGACACACGACTCCCCCACTCGCGCCGCGGTCGGCGCGTCCTCGCCGTCGCCGCCGCCTCCACCGCGGCCGCCCTGGCGTTCGGCTTCACCGCCGGTCCGGCGTTCGCCGACGGCGCCAAGGGCACCTACACGGACAACGCCCTCAACGGCCCCTCGGTCAAGACCGACCAGGGCGAGGTCAGCACGTCGCTGTTCAACCTCAAGCTCGAAGACGGCACGGTCCTGCAGACCTACTGCATCGACTTCGAGACCGACATCCGCAAGAACGCGGCGTACCAGGAGGACGCCTGGGCGAACTACCCGGGCAAGGGCGCCTTCACCGAGCCCGCCAAGGTCCACTGGATCCTGCAGAACAGCTACCCGACGCTGAGCGCCGCCGACCTCGCGGCGGCCGCCGGTGTCGACGGCCTGAACGACCGGCAGGCCATGGCCGCCACCCAGGCCGCCATCTGGCACTTCAGCAACGGCGTCAACCTGCTGGACGACAACAACGCGAAGGTCAAGGCGGTCTACGACTACCTGATCGAGAACGCGCAGGACCTCCCGCAGACCAGCGAGCCCGACGCGTCGCTCTCGATCACCCCGGCCACCGCCGAGGGCACCGCCGGCAGCACCATCGGCGAGTTCACGATCGAGACCAGCGCCGCGTCCGTGCCGCTGAACGTCGACGCCCCCGACGGCGTCGAGCTGGTGGACCTGGAGACCGGCGAGCCGGTCACCGAGGCCTCCAGCGGCGACAAGCTCGGCTTCGAGGTCCCCGCCGACGCCGCGCCGGGCGAGGCGTCGGTGTCGGCCTCGGTCTCCGCCGAGGTGCACGCCGGCCGCCTGTTCAAGGGCACCGAGGACAAGCCGACCCAGACCCTCATCACCGCCGAGAGCGGCGAGGCCGAGGTCAGCGCCGCCGCGTCGGTCTCCTGGACCGAGGGCACCCAGCCCTCGCCGTCCCCGAGCCCGAGCACGCCGCCGAGCGAGTCCCCCTCGCCCAGCCCGACGCCGAGCGAGACCCCCTCGCCCAGCCCGAGCGAGACCCCGGACGACCGGCCGACCCCCGATGACGACGAGGACCTGCCGCTGACGGGTGCCGCCATCGGCGGGCTCGTCGCCGCCGGTGTCGCCGCCGTCGGTGCCGGTGCCGCCGCCATGTACCTGAGCCGCAAGCGGCGGGGTGCCAACGGCGACTCCATCGACGGGTAGTACCCGCCGGACCCCCGCCTGAGCGGGGGAACGGCGACGCCCGCCGCAGCGCTGCTGCGGCGGGCGTCGTCATGTCCGGGGCCCGCGCGGTCGGCCGGCCCGGTCCCCGCGGGGGCCGGGCCGGCCGCCGGTCACACCGCCATGGGGCTGCGCGCCAGCAGGGGCCCGCCGTCGCGGTCGGCGAGCGCCGCCTCGACGGCCGCGCCCACCCGGTAGGCGCGGTCGTCGGCCAGCGCCGGGGCGAGGATCTGCAGCCCCACCGGCAGGCCGTCCTCGGGCGCCAGCCCGCACGGCACCGACAGCGCGGCGCTCCCCGCCAGGTTGGTCGGGATGGTGCACAGGTCGGCGAGGTACATCGCCATGGGGTCGTCGGTGCGCTCGCCGATGGGGAACGCCGTGGTGGGCGTCGTGGGCGAGACCAGCACGTCGACGTTGGCGAACGCGGCGTCGAAGTCGCGCTTGATCAGCGTGCGGACCTGCTGCGCCGACCCGTAGTAGGCGTCGTAGTAGCCGCTCGACAGGGCGTAGGTGCCCAGGATGATGCGCCGCTTGACCTCGGGGCCGAACCCCTCGGCGCGGGTCAGCGCCATGACCTCCTCGGCGCTGCGCGTGCCGTCGTCGCCCACCCGCAGGCCGTAGCGCATGGCGTCGAACCGGGCCAGGTTGGACGACGCCTCGCTGGGCGCGATGAGGTAGTAGGCGGCGAGCGCGGCGTCGAAGCTCGGGCACGACACCTCGACCACCTTGGCGCCCAGCGCCTCCAGCAGCTCCACCGCCTCGTGGAAGCGGCGCAGCACACCGGGCTGGAAGCCCGCGCCGTCGAACTCCCGGATGACGCCGACCCGCATGCCGGCGACGTCGGCGCGCCGGGCGGCCTCGACCACCGGCGGGACCGGGGCGTCGACGGAGGTGGAGTCGCGCGGGTCGTGGCCGGAGAACGCCTCGTGCAGCAGGGCGGCGTCGAGGACGTTGCGGGCGAACGGACCCGGGGTGTCGAGCGACGACGCGAACGCGATCAGGCCGTAGCGCGACGACCCGCCGTAGGTGGGCTTGGCGCCGACGAGCCCGCACACCGCGGCCGGCTGGCGGATGGACCCGCCGGTGTCGGTGCCGGTGGCCAGCGGCGCCTCGAACGCGGCGACGGCCGCCGAGGAGCCGCCGGAGGACCCGCCGGGGATGCGGGAGAGGTCCCACGGGTTGCGGGTGGGGCCGTAGGCGGAGTTCTCGGTGGAGGAGCCCATGGCGAACTCGTCCATGTTGGTCTTGCCGAGGATGACCAGGCCGGCCTCGCGCAGCCGCGCGGTGACGGTGGCGTCGTAGGGGGGCCGCCACCCTTCGAGGATGCGCGACGCGGCCGTGGTGGGCATGTCCTTGGTGCTGAACACGTCCTTGTGGGCGACCGGGACGCCCGCGAGGGGGCCCAGCTCGGCGCCGTCGGCGCGGCGGGCGTCGACCGCCCGCGCCTGGTCGAGCGCGGTGTCGCGGTCGACGTGCAGGAACGCGTTCACCTCGGGGTCGACCTCGGCGATGCGGTCGAGGTAGGCGGTGGTGGCCTCGACGGAGGAGGTGTCGCCGGCGCTGATGGCGGCGCCGAGTTCGGCCGCGCTCATGCGGATGAGGTCGGTGGCGGTCACTCCTCCTCCCCCAGGATGCGCGGCACGCGGAAGCGCTGGTCCTCGACCGCGGGCGCGCCCGCCAGCGCCTCGTCGGGGCTCAGCCCCGGCAGGGCGACGTCGGCGCGGTGGACGTTGGTCAGCGGCAGGGCGTGCGAGGTCGGCGGGATGTCGCCCTGGGCGACCTCCTGCACCTTGGCCACAGCCGAGAGGATCTCGTCGAGCTGGGCGGCGAGCCGGTCGAGCTCGTCCTCGGGCAGCGCCAGCCGCGACAGCCGGGCGAGGTGGGCGACCTCATCGCGGGTGATGGCGGACATGTTCAACAAACCGTTTCTTCGGTGGATGCGGACGCGTCAATCCTATGGCCGCCCGGTGCGGGGCGTCGTCGGACGCGGGGCGGCGCCCGCCGCCAGCGCCGCCTACACGGCGCCGCCTACACGGTGCCGGAGGGCTCCTCGGCGCGGCGGCCGCGCCCGAGGTTGCGCAGCAGCCAGCCGGAGACCTCGGCGGCCTCCAGCGGCGGGGCGAAGAACCGGCCCTGCGCGGCGTGGCAGCCCATGGCCCGCATGGCCTCGGCCACGGCCTCGGTCTCGACGCCCTCGGCGACGGCGCGCATGCCCAGCGTGCCGACGAGGTCGACCGCGGACTCCACGATGACCCGGCCGTCGGGGTCGGCGACGCTGCGGCGGACGAAGGACTCGTCGATCTTGATCTCCTCGACCGGCAGGCCCTTGAGCCGGGCGAGGGTGAAGTAGCCGGTGCCGAAGTCGTCCAGGGACAGCGACACCCCGAGGTCGGCGAGGGCGAGGATGGTGGGGGTGACGGCGTCGGCCTCGGCCACCATGACGCGCTCGCTGATCTCCAGGCGCAGGCCCTCGGGGCTGACGCCGTGGCGGCGCAGCCCGGCGGCGACGATGTCGGGCAGGGTGGGGTCGAGGAGTTCGCGCGCCGAGAGGTTGATCGCCACAGGGATGTGGAACCCCTCGGCCCGCCAGTGGGCGATCCGCGGCAGGGTCTGCTCCATGACCTCGTGGGTGAAGCTGCGCATCAGGTAGGACTGCTCGACCATGGGGACGAACTCCTCGGGCGGGAGCACGCCCCGCTGCGGGTGCCGCCAGCGCACCAGCGCCTCCAGGCCCACCGCGCGGCGGTCGGCCAGGCTCACCTTCGGCTGGTAGAACATCTCGAGCTCGCCCTCGACCAGGGCCCGCCGCAGCTCGCCGAACAGGCTGAGCCGGGCGGTGGAGTTGCGGTCCTTGTGCGGCGCGTACAGCTCGACGCCGGTGCGCCGCTCCTTGGCGACGTACATGGCGACGTCGGCCCGCTGCATGAGGAGTTCGAAGTCGGGCGCGTGGTTGGGGTAGAGCGCGATGCCGACGCTGGCCTCGATGTCGAAGTCCATGCCGTCGAGCCGCATGGGCTCGGCCAGCGACACCCGCAGCCGGGTGGCGACCTCGCGCGCCGACGCGGCGTCGCGCACCTGCGGGAGCAGGACCGCGAACTCGTCGCCGCCCAGGCGCGCCACCAGGTCGCCGGGGCGGACGCTGTGGGTGAGCCGGCGCGCCACGGTCTGCAGGAGGCGGTCGCCGGTGGGATGGCCGAGGGTGTCGTTGACCTCCTTGAACCGGTCGAGGTCGAGCAGCAGCAGGCCGACGCGCTGCTTGCGCTGCTCGGCGTCGGCCAGCGCCTCCTGGGTGCGCACGATGAGCAGTTTTCGGTTGGCCAGCCCGGTGAGCTCGTCGTGGTTGGCCTGGTGCTCGCGCTTCACCGACAGGGTGGCGCTGGTGTAGAGGGCGACCAGGGGCAGCGAGAACAGCGGGACCAGCCACACGGAGTGGGCCATGGCGACCACGACGAGCGGGGCGAGGCTGAGCAGCACCCCGTTGACGAAGAGCCGCTGGCCGAGGTCCTTGCCGAGCACGGTGTGCAGCGGCGCCCGTTCGTGCATGGCGATCGCGCACTCGACCAGCACCAGGTTGGTGATGAAGTAGGCGGCGGTGGCGAGGGCGACGACGAGGAGTTCGGGGCCCTGCGGCACCCACGGGACCGGGACGGGGCCGGGGGTGAGCACGCGCAGGACGAAGTCGGCGCCGCCGAAGGCGAGCACGTACTGGGCGATGTTGAACGCGGTGCGGTGCGGCGCGTGGCCGCGCGCGATGCCCGCGATGACCGTGGCGACGGCCTGCACCACCCCGGCGACCGGCAGGCCGTAGGAGATGAGCAGCGCGAAGGAGAACGGCAGCGAGGTGGGGGCGCCGCCCTCGGAACCGGTGTGGGGGGTGGCGATGGGGCGGAGTTCGCCGAGGATGACCATGCACAGGGTGACCCAGACCAGCGGCTCGCGGGCCAGCTGCTCCAGCCGGCCGACGCCGAAGACGTAGACGGACACGCCGAGGAGCGCGCAGCCCGCCACGGTGGTGCTGGCGAGGTAGAGCCACAGCGGTGTCCCGATCCGGGGTCCCAGGTCCCTGGTGCTGGTGGCATCCAACATAGACGTCCTCAGGGGGTGCTCATGGGAGTCGGCACCGGGCGGGGACGTCCCCCTCCCGGTGCCGCTCCGCGCGAGATCTTCGTTCACGGTCACCGCTCCGGTCACCCCCATGACCGTCGCGGCTCGGCTGCGAGTGTGCGGTGCGCCCGGCCGGCCCTCGATTCAGCTTACGTGGCTTCATCACCGGGTGTCGCCGAACGGGAACTATAAGTGAGGCGCCCGTCGCCTGGGAGAATCGCCCGATTCGATCCAGAATACTGCGACAGGTAGCCTAGTGATCGCACATCGTAGAGGCCAGAGGGCGCGGTTGACCAGCGGCGGGGCCCGGCACCGTGGACCGGGCCCCGCCGCTGGTCACGCGTCCTCCTCCGGGGTCAGCCGCAGCTCCGTGGCCGCTTCCGGCCCTTTGTCCAGCAGGACCTTGAACCCGGCCTCGTCGAGGATGGGCACCCCGGCCTTGACCGCCTTGTCGTACTTGGAGCCCGGGCTCTCGCCGACCACCACGAACCCGGTCTTCTTGGAGACCGAGCCGGAGACCCGGCCGCCCCGGACGGCGATGGCCTCGGCGGCGTCGTCGCGGCTGAAGTCGGTGAGCGACCCGGTGACCACCACGGTCACCCCCTCCAGCGGGCGCGGGCCGGCCTCGGCGGCCCCTTCGTCGGCCATGCGCACCCCGGCCGCCCGCCACTTGCGGACGATCTCGCGGTGCCAGTCGACGGCGAACCACTCGCGGATCGAGCGGGCGATCGTGGGGCCGACGCCGGTGACCGACGCCAGCTCCTCCTCGCTCGCCTGCTCGATGGCGTCGAGCGAGCGGAAGTGCCGGGCGAGGTCCTCGGCCGCGCGCGGGCCGACGTGCCGGATGGACAGCGCCACCAGCACCCGCCACAGCGGGCGGCTCTTGGCCTGCTCCAGCTCGTCGAGCAGCTTCTCGACGGTCTTCTTGGGCTCGCCCTTCTGGTTGGCGAAGAAGGTGACGACCTTGGGGTCGCCGGTCTCGGGGTCGGTCTTGGGCTCCCCGGTGTCGGGGTCGAGCACGTGGGTGCGGATGGGCAGCAGGCGCTCGACGGTGAGGTCGAACAGGTCGCCCTCGTCCAGCAGCGGGGGCTCCTGCGGCTCCAGCGGCCGGGTGAGGGCGGTGGCGGCGACGTAGCCGAGCGCCTCGATGTCGAGCGCCTTGCGGCCCGCGATGTAGAACAGGCGCTCGCGCAGCTGGGCGGGGCACGACCGGCTGTTGGGGCAGCGCAGGTCGACGTCGCCCTCCTTCTGCGCGCCGAGCGGGGTACCGCACTCGGGGCAGGTGGTGGGCATCTCGAAGGCGCGCTCGGTGCCGTCGCGCCGGTCGACCACGGGGCCGACGATCTCGGGGATGACGTCGCCGGCCTTGCGCAGGACGACGGTGTCGCCGATGAGCACGCCCTTGCGGGCGACCTCCTGGGCGTTGTGCAGCGTGGCGTACTCGACCTCCGAGCCGGCCACCCGCACCGGCTCCATGACGCCGTAGGGGGTGACCCGGCCGGTGCGCCCGACGTTGACCCGGATGTCGCGGAGCCGGGTGGTGACCTCCTCGGGCGGGTACTTGTAGGCGATCGCCCAGCGGGGCGCCCGGCTGGTGGAGCCGAGCCGGCGCTGCACCGAGATGTCGTCGACCTTCACGACGACGCCGTCGATCTCGTAGGCGGGATCGTGCCGGTGCTCGGCGTAGTGGTCGACGTAGCCCTGGACCTCGTCCAGCGTGGCGACGACGCGGTAGCGGTCGCTCACCGGCAGCCCCCAGGCGCGCAGCGACTCGTAGGCGTGCGACTGGTGGGTGAAGGCGACCCCCTCGTAGGCGCCCACGCCGTGCACGAGCATGCTCAGCGGGCGGGTGGCGGTGACGCGGGGGTCCTTCTGCCGCAGCGACCCGGCGGCCGCGTTGCGCGGGTTGGCGAACGGCGGCTTGCCGTCGTCGGCCAGGCGGGCGTTGAGCGCGGCGAACGCCTCGCCGGGCAGGAACACCTCGCCGCGGACCTCCAGCAGCGGCGGGACCGGCAGGGTGGAGCCGTCGAGCCGCTCGGGGATGTCCTTGATCGTGCGGACGTTGAACGTGATGTCCTCGCCGACCCGGCCGTCGCCGCGGGTGGCGGCGCGCTCCAGGCGGCCGTCGCGGTACACCAGGTCGACGGCGAGGCCGTCGATCTTCAGCTCGCACAGGTAGGCGTGCACCGCTATCTCGTTCTCGACCCGGTGCGCCCACGCGCGCAGCTCCTCGGAGTCGAACGCGTTGTCGAGGCTCTGCATGCGCACCAGGTGCTCGACCGCGGCGAAGTCGGTGCTGATGGGGGCGCCGACCTTCTGGGTCGGGGAGTCCTGGGTGGCCAGGGAGGGGTGGCGGTCCTCGATGGCGCGCAGCTCGGCCATGAGGGCGTCGTACTCGGCGTCGGAGACCACGGGGGTCCGCATGTAGTAGCGGTAGCTGTGGTCGTCGATCTCGCGGCACAGCTCGGTGTGGCGTTCGCGCACCTCCGCGGGGACCGGATCGACGGAGGTCGACTCTTCGGCGCTCACCCGGGCACGTCCTTTCGTCTCATCGCCGCGGCTCGTCACGCAGCACCCGGGCCGCGTCCCGGCAGGCGGCCAGGGCGGCGCGGGCGTGCGCCGGGGAGGCGCCCGCCAGCCCGCACGCGGGGGTGAGGACCACCGCGCGCGTGGCGAGCTCCGGCGCGAACCCGAGACGGTTCCACAGCTCACGTACTGGTCCGACGGTATCGGCCGGGTCGGACGAAACCGCGCCGGTACTCGCCACCACACCGGTAAAAAGACCGGCCCCGGCCTCGATCGCGACCCCGATGTGGTCGTCGGCGGCGCGGGTCAGCAGGGTCGCGTCGAGGCCGATGGCGCGCGCCCCCGACCGGCGCAGCAGGTCGATGGGGACCCCGGCGGCGCAGCAGTGCGCCATCGGGACCGCCCCGGCGTCGGTGACCGCGCCGAAGAGGGCGCGCAGCCGCTCCTCGGCGGTCACCCGGTCGACGGCGCGCAGCCGGGAGTAGCCGCTGGCGGTGGGGATGCCGCCGGTCAGCACGGCGGGCAGCGACGGCTCGTCGACCTGGACCAGCAGGTCGGCGCCCGGGACGCGGCGGCGCACGTCGGCGACGTGCGCGCGGACGCCCTCGACCAGGGCGGCGCACAGGTCGGCGACCGCGCCGTGGTCGGCGAGCAGCCGCTCGCCCGACCGCAGCTCGATGCCGGCCGCCAGCGTCCACGGCCCCGCCACCTGCACCTTGAGCGGTCCGCGGTAGCCGCCCGCGTGCCGCTCCAGGGCCTCCAGGTCGTAGGAGAGGTGGCTGGCGGCGCGGGTGAGGTCGCGGCCGGGGCGCTGCACGACCCGCCACCCCGAGGGCTGCACCTCGATCGGGAACTCGGGGAGGAGCGCGCCGGTGCGGCCGATGATGTCGGCGCCGGCGCCGCGGCCGGGAAGTTCGGGCAGGTGCGGCAGGTCGGGGAGTTCGCCCAGGACGGTGCGGACGGCCTCGTCGGGGTCGTCGCCCGGGTAGGACCCCACGCCGGTCGCGGCGGTCGCTGGCCAGGGATAGGGGTGCTCGTCGGTCACGAGGCCCAAGGTTAGAGCACCCCCGGCGGCCGCCCGCCCCGCCCGCGCCGGTCAGCCGCGCGCGGCCGCCCCGCTGCCCCCGCCGCCGGGCGCGCGGCCGACGGTGAGCAGGAACGTCACCACGGTGAGGAACCGGCCGGTGCGCGCCCGCTCCTGCTGCTCGGCGGTCCACGCCGCGGCCTCCGCGTCGGTCACCGCACCGGTGGCGCGGGCGGCCGCCGCCGCGCCCGTGGCGACCGGCAGCAGCTCCGGCTCGGTGAACACGGTGCTGTGCGCCTCGACCCGCACGTCCGTGAAGCCGGCGTCGAGCAGCAGCCGGCGGGACGCGCGGGCCGCCCACGGCGCCGCGGTGGACTCGGCGTGGGCGCGCAGCACGCGCAGCGTCAGGTCGCGGTCGGCGGCGTCCATCGCCGTCAGGTCCCAGTCCTGCCCGACGAGGACGGCCGTGCCGCCGGGCGCGAGGACCCGGCGGGCCTCGGCGACGGCGGCGGCCGGGTCGGCCAGCGCGTGCAGGAGGCGCTCGGCGCGGTAGCCGGCCGCGGTCCCGTCGGGCAGGGGCAGGCGGGCGGCGTCGCCGGCGCGGAACTCGGCGCGGGGGGCGCGGGCACGGGCGACGGCCAGCATGTCCTCGTCGGTGTCGACGCCGATCACGCGGACGCCGCGGTCGGTCAGCTCCCGGGCCGCCGTGCCGGGGCCGCAGCCCGCGTCGACCACGAGGTCGCCGGGGCCGGCGGCGAGGAGGTCGTGGCCGCGGGCGCGCAGCGCCGCGGTGTCGGGGCGGGCGTCGACCATGTCGAGCAGGGCCGCGAGCGGGGGCACGGTCGGGTCGGCGGGGTGGGACGTGTCGGGTGCCATGGGGCCTCCACGGGTCGGGCGGCGGCCGCGCGGGCCGCCGGGGCTTGCCGTCGCGGACAGCCTGCGGCTTAATGTCGACGTGAAGTCAACTTCGGACGGGGACCTGTCCATCGGCGAGGTGGCCGCCCGGTTCGGCGTGGCCGCCCACGTGCTGCGGCACTGGGAGTCCGTGGGCCTGCTGGCGCCGCGCCGCGTCGGGGGCCGGCGCCGCTACACGGCCGACGACACCGTGCGCGTGGCGGTGATCCTGCGCGGCAAGGAGGCCGGGTTCGGCCTGGACCGGCTGCGGGCGGTCCTGGCGGCCGACTGCGCCGAGGCCCGGCGCGCGGTCATGGCGGAGCACCTGGCCGAACTGGACGCGCGGATCGAGCGCGCGCGCACGGCACGGGACCTGCTCGCCCGCGCCCTCGACTGCGACCACGCCGACGTGGCCGACTGCCCGCACTTCCGGGAGTTCATCGAGGGGCGGGACGCGGCGGCCGCGCGGGCGTCCGCCGAGGGGCGCGGGCAGGCGCCGCTGTTCGCGCCGCTGGGGGCGGCGGGGTCAGGCTGAGGGGACCCGGTCGCCGCGGGGGGCGGAGCGGGCGCGGCGGCGGCGCAGCACGGCGACGGCCGCGAGGACCGCGAGCACGACGGCCGCGGCGCCCGCCGCCAGGGCCGGCGACTCCAGGAACAGGCGCCACCAGACGGCGACGACCGCCAGCCCGCCGAGGCTGTAGATGGCGGCCCACAGGGCGCAGCCCGGGAGCATGGCGGCGAGGTAGCGGGGGAAGGACATGCGCATGGCGCCGGCGGCGGCGTGCACCGCGGTCTGGATGCCCACCGTGGCGTAGGAGAGCGTGACCACCGGCGGGCCGAACCGGTTGATCAGCCGTTCGGCGCGCCGCAGCCGGTCGCCCAGCCGGGCGCCGAGCCGCGAGCGGTGCAGACCCGCGCCCACCCCGCGGCCGATCCAGTACGTGGCCTGGGTGCGCAGCAGCACGATCACGAAGAGGACGGCGTAGACGATCCAGAAGGGCTGCCCCCTCAGGAACTCGTACTCCATCGCGCCCTCCGCTCCCCGGTCCGGCAACTATGTTATGCCTAACCTAACTTCGGCGACAGGGGAGGTGGGCCGCCCAGCGGGTCGGCCGCGCCACACCCGCCCGGCCGGGCCGGCGCGTGTCGACGCGGACCGGCGCGGCCTCAGCCCGCCGCGGCCCCCTCGGACAGCCGCGCCGTCGCGGAGATGGTGGCCGACCCCAGCACGGTGTCGCCGTCGTAGAGCACGGCCGCCTGGCCGGCCGCCACGCCCGCGGCGGGGGTGTCGAGCCGGAGGGTGAGCACGCCGTCGCGCTCCCAGGCGCGGCACGGGTGGACCTCGCCGTGCGCGCGGAGCTGCACCGCGCAGGCGGTGGGCTCGGTCAGCGGGGCGCAGCCGCTCCAGACCGGGCGCTCGGCGGTGATCTCGTCGACCCGCAGCGACTCCCGCGGCCCCACGGTGACGCTGTTGTCGACCGGCTCGATCGACAGCACGTAGCGCCGGTCGGGCGCCCCGCCGAGGTTCAGCCCCTTGCGCTGGCCCACCGTGAAGCGGTGCGCGCCGTCGTGCGTGCCCAGCACCGCGCCGGACTCGTCCTTGATGGGGCCGGGGGTGGCGCCGAGGCGCCCGGAGAGGAAGCCGGAGGTGTCGCCGTCGGCGATGAAGCAGATGTCGTGGCTGTCGGGCTTGTCGGCCACCGCCAGGCCGCGGCGCTCGGCCTCGGCCCGGACCTCGGCCTTGGTGCAGTCGCCCAGCGGGAACATGGCGTGGTCGAGCTGGTCGCGGCGCAGGACCGCGAGCACGTAGGACTGGTCCTTGGCGAGGTCGACGCTGCGCCGCAGCCGGCCGTCGACCAGCCGGACGTGGTGGCCGGTGCACACCGCGTCGAAGCCCAGCGCGACCGCCCGGTCGAGCACCGCCGCGAACTTGATCTTCTCGTTGCACCGCAGGCACGGGTTGGGGGTGCGCCCCGCCGCGTACTCGGCGACGAAGTCCTGCACCACGTCGCGGTCGAACTCCTCGGCCATGTCCCAGACGTAGAACGGGATGCCGATGACGTCCGCGGCGCGGCGGGCGTCGCGGGAGTCCTCGACCGTGCAGCACCCGCGGGCGCCCGTGCGGTAGGAGCGCGGGTTGGCGGACAGGGCGAGGTGCACCCCGGTCACGTCGTGGCCGGCCTCGGCCGCGCGCGCGGCCGCCACAGCGGAGTCGACGCCGCCCGACATGGCGGCCAGTACACGGAGTCTCTGAGCGGTCATAGCCCTCCCAGCCTATGCGCTCGGGCGACCCGCCGAGGACCGCCGCGCACCCCGCCACCGGTGGCGCGGCCACCGCCGCGCTCTGCGAAAATCGGTGCATGGCTCTGTTCCGTCGCCGTCGATCCCCGCAGTCCGAGTACGCCGTGGCCGTGGACGAGTTCTGGGCCGCGTGGCCCGAACTCCGCGGGCCGCTGGCCGCCGCCGTCGACGCGGGGACCCCCGTCGCCGGCGCGGCCGCCGACCGGCTCACCGAGCGGGTGACCCGCATCCACCCCGCGCTGACGTGGGAGGTGGCGCCCGCCCCCGAGCCCGGCCCGGGGCCGCTCGACGACCTCGGTGACCTCGGCGACGGATCCGACGACCCCGACGTGCTCATGGCGCGCATGGCGGAACTGGACGACCCGCTGGCCTCGCTGGGCGGCTCCCCCGCCTACACGCTCACCCTCAGCGCCGGCCGCGACGACGACGCCCGGGTCCTGGCCGAGCGGTGGGTGCGCGCCGCCCCCGACGAGCCCGGCTGGCGGTTCCGGCCCGCGGTGCCCGCCGACCACGACCGGCTGGGCCGCCCCTACACCTGGGACGGCCACGAGCTGGACCTGGCGCACTGCACGGTCGCGCTCCGGGTCGACCAGCGCCAGGGCCGGATCGAGGCCGGCGTCTACCACCCCGACTTCATGTTCCTGCCCGAGGACGCCCGCGCCGGCGTGGCCGAGCATGTCGTGATGCTCGCCCTGGGCGAGGACGACTACGTGCGCTGGATCGGCGCGGTCGCCCCGCTGGTGGAGAAGCCGCTCGACCCGCTGCCGCCCACCTCCATCCCGGCGGTGGTGCACCAGCTCGGCGGGGCGCTCGGCGGCGGCTGGGTGACCCTCCAGGGGCGGGTGCCGCTGCGCGGCGCCATCCGGATCGCGGTCCGCCGGCCGCTGCACCGGCGCGACTTCCCCGCGCTGAGCCTGTACGTGCACGTGGTCCTGCCCTACACCCACGCCGACGACGACCGGCTGCCCGCCGAGCCCTCGGCGTCGGCGCTGGAGGCGTTCACCGAGCGCCTGCGCGACCTGCTGGGCGACGACGGCGCGCTGTTCGCCCACCAGACCGTCGGCGGGCAGCGGCGGCTGCACTTCTACCTCGACCCCGACTCCGGGGTGCTGCCCGAGCTGGAGGAGGCGGTCCGCTCCTGGTCCGAGGGGCGCGCCGCCCTCCAGAGCCGGCTCGACCCCGAGTGGACGGTCATCACCCAGGTGCTGCGCCCCATCGAGCGCCAGCTCGGCCAGTAGCCGCACCGGCGGCCCGCCCCAGGCGGGCCGCCCGGGCCGCCCCGGCCGCCCGGTTCTAGCGGCGCCGTTCGCGCGCGGCGCGCGCCCGCGCCACGGCCGGGCCGATCGCCTCGCCCAGCGCGGCGGCGTCGCCGTCGGTCGACCCGCGGCCCAGGGAGAACCGCAGGGAGCTGCGGGCGGTGTCGGGGTCGGCGCCCATGGCCAGCAGCACGTGGCTGGCCCGCGCCACGCCCGCCGAACACGCCGACCCGGTGGAGCACTCGATCCCCCGGGCGTCGAGCAGCATCAGCAGTGCGTCGCCCTCGCACCCGGGGAAGGACAGGTGGGAGATCCCGGGCAGGCGGTGCTCCGGGTCGCCGTTGACCACGACATCGGGGACGGCGGCGCGCACGGCCGCCTCCAGGCCGTCGCGCAGCCCGGCCAGCCGGGCGGCGTGCCCGGCGCGCTCGGCGACCGCCAGCCGCACCGCCGTGGCGAACCCGCGCAGCAGCGGGACGGCGAGGGTGCCCGACCGCACCTCGCGCTCCTGGCCGCCGCCGTGCAGCACGGGCACCGGGTCGACGCCGCGCGCCAGCAGCAGCGCGCCCGCGCCCACGGGCCCGCCCAGCTTGTGCCCGGAGACGGTCAGCGCGGCGGCCCCGGTGGCCGCGAAGTCGACGGGTTCGACGCCGACGGCCTGCACGGCGTCGGTGTGCAGGGGGATGCCGTACTCACGCGCGACGGCGGCCAGTTCGGCGACCGGCTGCACGGTGCCGACCTCGTTGTTGGCCCACATGACCGACACCAGGGCGACGCCGCCGGGGTCGCGTTCGATGGCGGCGCGCAGCACGTCGGGGTGGACGCGGCCGAGCCGGTCGACCGGGAGCTCCTCGTACACGGCGCCCTGGTGGTCGGCGGTCCACTTCGCGGGGTCGAGGACCGCGTGGTGCTCGACCGCGCCGACGAGGACGCGCCGCCGGGCGGGGTCGGCGCGGTGCCGCGCCCAGTACAGCCCCTTGACGGCGAGGTTGTCGGCCTCGGTGCCGCCCGCGGTGAACACCACCTCGTGCGGGGTGGCGCCGAGCGCGTCGGCGACGGCCTCGCGCGCCTCCTCGACCACCCGGCGGGCGCGGCGGCCCGAGCCGTGCAGCGACGACGCGTTCCCGAGCCGCCCGAACTCCTCGGTCATGTCCGCGAGCGCCTCGGCGCGGACCGGGGTCGTGGCTGCGTGATCCAGATACACCATGGCCCCCCAAGGATAGGCGGCCCCCGCCCCCGCCCGGCCCGCCGCCCCGGCCGACGGAGAAGTCCGGCGGCACGTGCAACGCCGGGGGCGGCGCCGGACATGTAGTGGCGAACCCCTCCCCCATCCGACGACGAAAGGGACCCCCGTGGAATTCGAGGTCCCCCCGCCCGACCCCCGCCTCCGCGGCTTCGAGCGGATCTACCTCCGCCACCGCGACGACCTCCTGCGCTACGCGCTGCGCCGCACCGGTGGAGCCGACGAGGCGGCGGACGTGGTGGCCGACACCTTCCTGGTCGCGTGGAACCGCGCGGCCGAGCTTCCCGACGACGACTCCCTGCGGCCGTGGCTCTTCGGCGTCGCCCGCAACGTGCTCGCCAACCGGGCGCGGGGCGAGCGGCGCCGCACCCGGCTGGCCGAGCGGCTGCGCGGCGAGCTCGCCGTCACCGAGGCCGTGCCGCCCGCCGATCCCGGCATGGTCGACATCGGCCGGGTCTTCCGCACCCTCCCCGACCTCGACCGCGAGGTGCTCGCCCTCACCGCCTGGGAGGGCCTCGACCCCGCGGGTGTCGCCCGCGCGCTCGGCTGCTCCCGCGCCACCGCCCGGGTCCGGCTGCACCGGGCGCGGCGCCGCTTCGCCCGTGCGCTCCGCGCCGCCGGGCTCACCCCCGCCGGAACCGTTCTCACCCCCGCCCACGCGACGGCCGATTAGAAAGGCCCACCATGACCGCGCCCGAGAAGCTCGACCACACACTGCGCGCCCTGGCCCCCCGGATCGACCGGCTGCCCCCCGCCGACCCCGCCACCGCCGCCGACGCCGTCGCCCTGCTGGCCCGCGACGCCGGCGCCGCCGCCCCCGCACCGCGCCGCGACCGGGTCCGCGCGCGCTCCGGCGCCCGTCGCCGCATCCTGATCGGCACCCCGCTGGTGGCGGCGGCCGTGGCGGCCTCCGTGCTCGGCGGCGCCGTCCTGTCGCCGGACTCCCTCTTCGGCCCCGACCCGGCCGGCGCCCTGGAGATCACCGAGGACGGCGACTACGTCGTCGCCGAGGTCGTCGACCCCCGGGCCGACGTCGAGACCTACGCCGCCGAACTCGCCGAGTACGGCCTGGACGTCCGGCTCGACCTGCTGCCCACCCTCGACCCCGCCCTCGCCAACACGCTGCTCGGCGGCTCCTGGGAGGGCCGGCCGGAGGGGGAGCCCCAGGTCGACATCGCACCCGCCGACTGCAACGCCGACCCCGCCGACCGGTCCGGCTGCCCCACGGTGATCCGCATCCCCAGGGACCAGCCCGGCACCGTCGAGATCTACGTCTACCGCGCGGCCGAGCCCGGGGAGGTGTGGGACGCCACGCACGTGCCCGCCGACCCCGAGGACATCGGGCTGATCGACGAGGGCGTGCTGGAGGGCGGCACGGTGGCCGACGCCCGTCGGCTCCTCGACGCCACCGGCGTCTCCGCGGACTTCTACGCCGGCCACCCGGACGAGGAGACCGGCGAGGTCCACATCGTGTCCGACTCCCGCCTCGACCCGGCCGAGATCCCGGGCGACCAGTACGTGGCGGCCGTCACCTACCGGCACCACACCGGGCACGTCGACCTGGCGGTCACCCCCGACCCGCCGCACGAGGTCGAGGACTGGCGCTTCAACGGCATGATCGTCGGCCAAGCGGACGGCTGAGGACCGACGCCGGAGCGCCGCGGTCCGGGGGCGTGCCCCGGCCGCGGCGCTCCGGCCGTGCGCGTCGCGCTACTTGCGCTTGGTGATCTCCTCGGTGAGGCGGGGGGCCACCGTGTGCAGGTCGCCCACCACACCGAAGTCGGCCAGCTCGAAGATCGGCGCCTCGGGGTCCTTGTTGACCGCGAGGATGTTCTTCGAGGTCTGCATGCCCGCGCGGTGCTGGATGGCACCGGAGATGCCGAGCGCCACGTACAGGTTCGGGCTGACCGTCTTGCCGGTCTGGCCCACCTGGAACTGGTTGGGGTACCAGCCGGAGTCGACGGCGGCGCGCGAGGCGCCCACGGCCGCGCCCAGGGCGTCGGCCAGGTTCTCCACCACCGAGAAGTCGTCGGAGCCCACGCCGCGGCCGCCGGAGACCACGATCGCGGCCTCGGTCAGCTCGGGGCGCTCGCCCTTCTCCTCGGCGACGCGCTCGACGACCTTCGCGCCCTTGGCGGCGTCGGAGACCTCCACCGCCACGTCCTCCTGGGCGGCGGCGCCCTCGGCGGGCTCGGGGGTCACGGCGTTGGGCCGCACGGCGATGACCGGGACGCCCGTGCGCACCTTGGCGTGGGTGATCGTGGAGCCGCCGAACACGCTGTGCTCGGCCACCAGCTCGGCGGTGACGTCGACCACGTCGGTCAGGACGCCGGAGCCCAGCTTGACGGCGGTGCGCCCGGCGATCTCCTTGTTCTCGGCCGTGGCCGACACCAGGACGGCGGCGGCCGACGTGTCGCCGACCAGCTTCGCGAGCAGCTCGGCCTTGGGCGCCACGACGTAGTCGCCCAGCTCGGCCGGTGCGACGTAGACCTTGGCGGCGCCGTACTCGGCGAGCCGGGCGCGGCCCGCGTCGGCGCCGTCGCCGATCCACACGGCCGCGGGCTCGCCGATGCGGCGGGCGACCGTGAGCAGCTCGGTGGTGACCTTCTTGACCTCTCCGTCGACGTGGTCGACGAGGACGAGGACCTCAGCCATGTTGTGAATCCCTACTTTCGTTCCCCGCTCGCGGACCTAGATGAACTTCTTCTCGGCGAGGAAGTCGGCGGCCTTGACCCCGCCGTCGCCCTCGTCCTTGACGACGGTCCCCGCGGCACGCGGCGGCGCGGCGGTGAAGTCGAGGGTCTCGGTCGTGGCGGCGGCCAGGCCGACCTTGCCCGTGTCGATGCCGGCGTCGGCGGCGGACAGCTTCTGCACCGGCTTCTTCTTCGCCTGCATGATGAGCTTGAACGACGGGTAGCGCGGCTCGTTGATCTTCTCGACCACCGACACCACGGCCGGCAGCTGCGCCTGCACGACGTCGTAGCCGTGGTCGGTCTGGCGGTGGATGGTGATGGCGGAGCCGTCCACCTCGACCTTGCGCGCGAAGGTGAGCTGCGGCAGGCCGAGGTACTCGGCCAGGGCCGCGCCGACGACGCCGGTGCGGGCGTCGGTGGACTCCGAGCCCAGGACGACCAGGTCGTAGGAGACCGTGCCGAGGGCCTGGGCGAGCGCGTAGGCGGTCTGCAGGGAGTCCGACCCGTGCAGGGCGTCGTCGACGAGGTGCACCGCCTTGTCGGCGCCCATGGACAGCGCCTTGCGGATGGAGTCGGTGGCCTGGTCGGGGCCCATCGTGAGGATGGTGACCTCGCCGCCGTGCTTCTCCTTGAGGAGCAGCGCCTCCTCGATCGCGTACTCGTCGAGCTCGTTGATGACGCCGTCGGACGCGGCGCGGTCCAGCGTGTTGTCGTCCGACGAGAGTTTCCGCTCGGTCGCCGTGTCCGGGACCTGCTTGACCAAAACGACGATATCCATGGCCGGTGGCCGACCTCCCTGCGCTCCCATGCCCCGTCCGCTCGGACGGCGCGGACGCCTCGCGCGCCCGTGGCCCCTAAGGGTGCCAGTTGACCGAATGTCATTCGGTAGCGGGGTCGGCGTTCACGTCACGCCGCCCGCACTTCGATGGTTACGGCTTCCCCTCCGATGTTACTGACTGGTAGCACCAGGGCAAGCGAAACCCCGCGTCCGGGGTGTGGGACACGTCTCGTCGCTGGTCCCGGACGCGGCGCGCGTCAGCCGAACCAGCCGGAGGGGCCGCTGCCCAGCAGCACCCAGGCGGGCGCCGCGCTGATGCCGTAGGAGACCACCAGCATCGCCAGCAGCACGGTGACGACGATGGAGCCCCAGTAGACGTAGACGTTGCGGATGCCGATCTTGCCGACCAGCCGCACCGCCTCGCGGCGGGTCCCACTGCCGTTGGGGCCGAGGAAGCTCAGCAGCACCGTGACGCACAGCGCGTACGCCCCGATGTGGTTGGCGACGAAGTTGTCGGTGACCAGCCCGACGACCATGCCGACGATGATGCCCACCAGCAGGTAGCCCACCCCGTACAGCAGGGTCCGGCCCAGCGTGCGCAGGAACGCCCACGGCATGCTGAGCGCGATGACCATGCTGTCGGAGCTGCGCGGGCCGCGGGTCTGCAGCCGCCGCGCGTGCTCGGTCTTGACCATGTGGAAGGCGCCCAGCACCGACGCCGACAGCAGCCCGATCAGCGCGCCGACGGCGGGCACGGTGAGGCAGAGCCCGGCCACCAGGACCAGCAGCGGGATGAGGATGAGCGACGGCAGGCGGCGCGGCTCGTCCTCGGCGTAGCCGTCGTCCTCGTCGTCGTCGCCGCCGAGGTAGTCGCTCAGCCGGTCGCCGCCCGAGCGGCCGAACCGGGCGAACAGCCCGCCGCGGCCCTCGCGCTCGCCGTCCTCGTCCTCGTCCTCGTCGAAGGGGACGGTCGACCGGCCCCGGCCCTCGTCGACGGGGGTGAGGATGTCGCGGAACTCCTCGGGCCGCAGCGTGGAGTTGAAGAACGCCGTCTGCGGCGCCCGGGGGTCGTCGTCGGGCTCGTCGTAGTCGAGCCGGCCCGTGGCGGGACCGTCCGGGTCGACCGCCATCGTGCGGTCGGCTCGCTGCGGCTCCACCGCCATGGTGCGGTCGGGGCGGTCGGGTTCGACCGCCATCGTCCGGTCGGGGCGGTCCGCGGCGTCCGGGTCGACCGCCATGGTGCGGTCGGGGGCGGCCTCGGCACCGGCCGCCATCGTGCGGTCGGCGCCGCCGGCGCGCGGCGGGGTCCCGGGGACGTCGGGGGCGTCGGCGCCCCACCCGGCGGCGGAGGCGGCGAGCGCGCCGGCCCCCGCACCGGCGGCCGCGCCCGCGGCCGCGGCGCCGAACCCGCCGCCGGAGTCGCGGTCGCGGTCGGCGTCGCGGTCGGGGACGGAGCCCTGGACGGTGTGGTGGGCGGTCAGCCCCGACCCGGCGTAGGAGGCGATGTCCTCGCTCCACGGCAGGTCGAGGTTGAGGCGGCCGGTGGCGGCGACGAGTTCGGCGGCGGTGGGCCGCGCCGACATGTCGCGGGACACCGCGCGCATGACCAGCGGCTTCAGCTCCGCGGGCATGCCGTCGACGTTGATCTCGCCGTTGAGGATGCGGAAGAAGATGACCTCGAAGGAGCCCGCACCGTAGGGGGCGTGGCCGGTCGAGGCGAAGGCCACCGTGGAGCCCCACGCGTGGACGTCGGTGGCCGGGCCGAGGTCGGTGCCCTCGATGACCTCGGGCGACAGGTAGCTGGGGGTGCCGACGAACGTGCCGGTCTGGGTGAGCTTGGCGCCGTCGACGGCGTGCGCAATGCCGAAGTCGATGACGATCGGCTCGCCGTTGGAGATGATGACGTTGCCGGGCTTGAGGTCGCGGTGGATGACGTCGGCCGCGTGGATGGCGTCGATCGCGCGGGCCAGGCCGGTCACGAACCGGGTCAGGGCGCGGCCGCGCAGCGGGCCGTGGTCGGTGACCGTGGAGTCGAGCGTGGGCCCCGGGATGTACTCGGTGACCACCCAGGGGAGTTCGGCCGTGGTGTCGGCGTCGATCACCTCGGCGACGTGCCGGCTGTGGACCCGGCGCATGGTCTCGACCTCGCGCGCCAGCCGGGCGCGGGCGATGTGGTCGCCCGCGACCTCGGAACGGAGGACCTTGATGGCGACCAGCCGGTCCTGCCGAGGGTCTACGGCTTGGTACACAACGCCCATACCGCCCTGACCGATACGCCGCCGGATCAGGTAGGGGCCGATGCGTGCCGGCAGCTCCTCACCCTCGGGGAAACCTGCCGTCATTGCCATAGCGAATTCATCCCCTCAAACCCCGCATACCACCTCAGCCTATCGGCCGCGGCCGGTCGGGTTCCGCGCCGGAACGCGGCCCTCGGCCGGTCCGTACGCCTCGTGATCTCCACAGCAACCAAAGTCCGGGGCCCGCAGGGGTACGGAGGACCACCGCGGCGCGCTCCGGATGCGAGCCGGCCGAACCGCCCATCGGCGGGAGGCCGACGGCTTCCCGGATCGCGCTCCGGACGGCGTTTCGAGCGACCACACGAGTATGACGGAAAAAGCGGCGGCGCGGTTCCGCGCGGGCGCCCGGCGGCGGCCTGTTCCGGCCGTGGCGGGCCCCCGCCGCCCGCCGCGGCGCGGGGCGGGCGGCGGGCACCGTCACTCCGCGGGGACGCCCAGCCCGTCGATCACCTCGGCGCCGGGCAGCTCCGCGAGCACCGCGCCCGGCACCACGAGCTTGGACGCCCGCAGCCCGCTGCCCACCACGACGTGCGCGGCCTCCACCACAGCGCTGTCGACGAGCACCGGCCAGTCGGCGGGCAGCCCGATCGGCGTGATGCCGCCGTACTCCATCCCGGCGGCCTCGACCGCGTCCTCCTGGCGGGCGAACGACGCCTTGCGCGCCCCGAGGTGCCGGCGGGCGACCCCGTTCACGTCGGCGCGGGTGGTGGCCAACACCACGCACGCCGCCATGCGCGTCTGCCCGCCGCGCTTGGCCGCGACGATCACGCAGTTGGCCGACGCCCCCATGGGGATGCCGTAGGCGTCGCAGCAGGCCGCGGTGTCGGCGAGCCCGGGGTCGATCTCGGCGACGAGCAGCTCGCTCACCGGGGTGGCGTGCTTCCACCCCTCGACCGCGGCCGCCACGGGCGCCGCCAGCAGGTCGCCGCGCTCGGCGGCCGGTCGGGTCTGCAATCCCCACATGGCCGGTGTCCTCCGTCTGATGATGGTCGGGTGTCGCTGGTGGTCGGGTGTCGCGGTGGCCGTCAGCGGCCGGTGAAGCGGGCCTTGCCGGGCCCCTCCTCGGCGAAGGAGCGCATGCCCTCCTTCTGGTCCTCGGTGGCGAACAGCGACGCGAAGTGCAGCCGCTCGATCTCCAGCCCGGTGGCGAGGTCGGTCTCCAGCCCGCTGTCGACGGCCTGCTTGGCCGCGCGAAGGGCCAGGGCCGGGCCTTCGGCGTAGCGGGCCGCCATGGCCACCGCTGCTGCGTAGACCTCGCCCGCCGGGACGACGGAGTCGACCAGGCCGATCGCCAGCGCCTCCTCGGCGCCCACGTGCCGCCCGGTGAAGATGAGGTCCTTGGCGCGCGCCGGGCCGACCAGGCGCGGCAGCCGCTGGGTGCCCCCCGCGCCGGGGATGACGCCGAGCAGGATCTCCGGCTGGCCGAGCCGGGCGTCGTCGGCGGCCACCCGGAAGTCGGCGCACAGCGCCAGTTCCAGCCCGCCGCCCAGCGCGTAGCCGGTGACGGCGGCGACGACCGGCTTGGGGATGCGGGCCACGGCGGTGAACGACTCCTGGAGGGTGCGGGAGTGGGCGGCCATCTCGGCGTAGCCCATCGCCGCCATCTCCTTGACGTCGGCGCCGGCGGCGAACACCCGCTCGCCGCCGTAGAGCACCACGGCCCGCACCGCGTCGTCGGCCGCGACGGCCTCGGCCGCCGCGCCGATCTCCCGCTGCATCCGCGCGTCCAGCGCGTTCATCTTCGGCCGGTCGAGCCGGATCACCGCCACAGCGGGGGTGTCCGGATCGGCCGTCACCCGCACGAGTTCGCCCACGTTCGCCCGCCTCTCACGCGCAACTGTCGTCCCCCGGTGTCTACCACGGCGGGGGCCCCGCGCGCGCTCTAGGCCAGCAGCGGGGTCCAGGTGCCGAGCGCGAGGGAGAGGCCGTGGGCGGCGGCGAGGACGGCCGCCGTCCCGGCGACCAGCGCGGTGTCGGCGGGCCGCCACGGGCTGGTGCGCGCGTGGCCGCGGGGCTGCCCGCCGCCGAACCCGCGGGCGTCCATCGCCATCGCCAGCAGGGTCCCGGTCCGGATCGACCGCACGAGCAGCGCGAACACCTTGCCCGCCGAGATCGTGACGGCCGCGACCGGGTTGCGCCCGGCCTCCAGGCCGCGGGCCCGCCGCGCCCGGCCGAGCGTCCGCCACTGCCCGGCGAGCAGCGGGACGAGCCGCAGCGCCGCCAGCACCCCCATGGCCGGCCGCTCGGGGACGCGCAGTCGCTGCACCAGCGCGTCGGCGAGGTCGGTGGGGTCGCTGGTCAGCCCGACGAGCATGCCCGGCAGCGCGATGGCCGGCAGCCGCAGGGCGGCCCCCAGCGCCTCCTGCGGCCCGCCCTCGCCGAACAGGAGGGTGACCAGTCCGACCGACGCCGACATGAGCAGCAGCGGCAGGCCGAGGCCGAGCAGCAGCCGCCCGGGCAGCCGGGCGAACGGCACCGCGGCGAGTCCGGCGGCCAGGACGGCGCCCGCGGTGACCGCGTCGACGACCGGCACCAGCGCCACGGCCACCAGCAGCGCGGCGACCACCTTGGCCGCCGGGTTGGCGCGCGGCAGCCCGGCGGGGGCCGGCGCCGACGGTCCGCGGCCCGCCTCCGGGCCGGCGGCGGGCGCGGTCACGGGGTCCCCCCTGCGGCCGGGCGCGGCCCGGAGGCGGCGGCCGGGGCCACCCGGCCGGCGCGGACCCGCAGCTCGACGTCCGCCAGCGCCCGCAGCAGGGGCGCGTCGTGGGTGGCCAGGACGAGCGCGCGCCCCTCGGCGCGCAGCTCGGCCAGCAGCTCCACCAGCTCGGTCCAGGTGGTGGTGTCCTGGCCGAACGTCGGCTCGTCCAGCAGCAGCGCGTCGGGCGCGTGCCGCGGCCCGGAGCTGAGCGCCGTGGCCACCGACAGCCGCCGCTTCTCCCCGCCGGAGAGCGTGAACGGGTGGACGTCGGCGAGGCGGTCCAGGCGCAGCCGCTGGAGCAGGGCGTCGGCGCGCGCGTCGGCCTCCTCGCGGGTGCGCCCCGCGCGCAGCGGGGCGAACCGCAGCTCGTCGCGGACGGTGCCGGTGACGAACTGGTCCTCGGCGTGCTGGAACACCGTGCCGACGTGCCGGGCCAGCAGGCGGGCCGGCCAGCGCGCCAGGGGGCGGGCGTCGGCGGCGGCGAGCGGCCCGCGCGGGACGACGGCGCCCTGGTCGGGCCGGGCCAGCCCGGCGAGCAGGGTCAGCAGGGTGGACTTCCCGGCCCCGTTGGGCCCGGTGAGCGCGGTGGCCGTACCGGCCGCGACGGAGGCGTCGGCGGCGTCCAGCAGGGGCCGGTCGGGGCCGGCGGCGGCGTGCACGCCGAGCCGGGCGGGCGGGCGGACCGTGCAGGCGGCGGCGCTGATCAGCTCGGGGCCGCCCGGGGCGGGCGAGACGGCCGGCGCCGGTTCGCGGCCGGGGATCCACACCCCGCGCGCCGCCAGGCGGGCGCCGTGCGCGGCGAACACCTCGGCGGGCGGGCCGTCGGCGGCCACCCCGCCGCCGGGCTCCAGCACGACGACCCGGTCGACCAGGCCGCGCCCGTCCGCGCCGCCGGCGCCGACCACGTCGGCCACCCGGTGCTCGACGAGGATGAGGGTGGCCTCGGTGGACGCGGCCAGGTCCGCCAGGACGCGGCGGACCAGCGCGGCGCCCTCGGGGTCGAGGTTGGCGGTCGGCTCGTCCAGCAGCAGCAGGCGCGGCCGCAGCGCCAGGGCGCCGGCCAGCGCCAGGCGCTGCTTCTCGCCGCCCGACAGCGCGGCCGTCGGCCGGTCGGGGCCGTAGGGGAACCCGACCCCGTCGAGGGCGGCGCGCACCCGCGCCCAGATCTCGGCGCGCGGCAGCCCGAGGTTCTCCGGGCCGAACGCGACGTCGTCGCCGGCCCGCGCCATGACGAGCTGGGTCTCGGGGTCCTGGCCGACCAGGCCGGTGCGGCCGCCGTCCGGACGGGCGCCGTCGACCGCCAGCCGCCCCTCCTCCTCGCCGGTGACGGCGCGGCCCTCGCCCACCAGCCCGGCGAGGGCGTGCAGCAGGGTGCTCTTGCCGGCGCCCGACGCGCCCAGCAGCAGCACGCGCTCGCCGGGCTCGACCACCAGGTCGACCCCGCGCAGCGCCCATTCGGCGCGCCCGGAGTGGCGCCACCCCCAGCCGGACAGGTCGACGCGCGCGCCCCCGCCGCCGCTCACCCCGCGGCCGACGGGAACGGGGCGAGCGCGCCGGTGCGCGCCAGGGCCGTGGTCAGCAGCCGCCCGCCGACACCGGCGATGACGGCGGCGCTGGCGATCACGATGACGCCGTAGGCGACCTGGAAGGACAGCGGCAGCGCGTAGTAGTACTGCACGTTGTCCCAGATGGCCGGGGAGACGCCGGCCGCCGCTGCGGCGAGGACGGCCCAGCCCATCCCCCAGCGGCGGTAGCGCCCGGCGGCGAACACCAGCTCGGGCAGCGCCCCCTGGGCGACGCCGGCCAGCACCACGAGCACGCCCCACTGGGTGCCCAGCACCATGGACACGCACGCGGCGGCGGTGGAGGTGAGCACGGCGGCACCCGGCTTGCGGATGATCAGCCCGCCGAGCACGCCGGGCAGCAGCCACACGCCGTAGAGCACGGCCTGGGCGGGCGGGAAGAAGACGAACAGCGGTTCGGTGGCCGACCAGACCAGGTTCCACAGCCAGAACACGACGCCGATGGCGACGCCGAGGACGGCGGCGACGACGGTGTCGACCGTGCGGAACCGGTGCCCCCGCCCGGTGGTGGTGGGCGGTGTGTACTTCAACGGGTGTCCCTTCGCGTCGTTCGGACGGAGGGCCCAGGCCAAGAGCGCCGCCGGCCGCGGCGGTGTGCGCGCACACCACGGCGGGATCCGGTGGCGGGTCCACGACTTCCTTCGCTGGCATGACCCAGATCAGGTGTGTGAGGGTCTGCGGCCGGGGCCGCACTCTCAGCGCCGTAGCGCTCCCCTGTCGGTTTCCCCCCATTATGGGGGCCCGTGGCCGCATCCGGTCAAGCGCGCGGCGCCCCGCCCGGCGGCGGCCGGACGGGGCGCGGGTGCGTAACGGTCCCGGTCAGCGCAGCGGCATCGCGGTACCGGTGGCGTCGGGCGGCGCCGGGACCACGACCAGGCCCACCTCGGCGGGGTCGGCCAGCAGCGGGTGGCGCGGCAGGATGCGCACCGTGTAACCGCAGGTGCCGGCGCGCGCCAGCGGCACGGTGCCGCGGTAGCGCACCAGCGGGCCCTCGCCCGACTCGGGGGTGAGGGCGGTCACCGCCGGGTCGACGATCCGGTCGTCGGCGGAGACCCGGCCGATGGCGACCTGCACGTCGACGTCGGCGGGGGTGAGGTCGCCCAGCACCACGGTGGCGCCCACCGCGAACTCCCCGCCGACCTGCGGCGGGCCGGCGCCGTCGGCGACCTCGACGTGCTCGATGCGCACCCCCGGCCAGGCGCGCCGCACCCGCCGCTTCCACGCGGCCAGCTCGCGGGCGCCGTCCATGTCGGAGGCGAGCAGCGCGCGCGAGGACAGCGCGGCGGGCCGGTACAGCCGGGTGACGTAGTCCTGCACCATCCGGGTGGCGAGCACCTTGGGGCCGAGGGAGACGACGGTGTGCTTGACCATCTCCAGCCACCGCTTGGGCAGGCCGCCCTCGTCGTGGTCGTAGAACAGCGGCGCGACCTGCTCGTCGACGAGGTCGTAGAGCGCCGCGGCCTCCAGCGCGTCGCGCCGGTCGGTGTCGGCGACCCCGTCGGCGGTGGGGATGGCCCACCCGTTGGAGCCGTCGAACCACTCGTCCCACCAGCCGTCGCGCACCGACAGGTTCAGCCCGCCGTTGAGGGCCGACTTCATGCCCGAGGTGCCGCACGCCTCCAGCGGGCGCAGCGGGTTGTTCAGCCACACGTCGCAGCCCTGCACCAGCGACCCGGCGAGCGCCATGTCGTAGTCGGGCAGGAAGACGATGCGGTGGCGCACCCGGGGGTCGTCGGTGAACCGGACGATCTCCTGGATGAGCCGCTTGCCGCCCTCGTCGGCGGGGTGCGCCTTGCCGGCGATGACGATCTGGATCGGCCGCTCCGGGTGCAGCAGCATCCGGGTCAGGCGCTCGCGGTCGCGCAGCATGAGGGTGAGGCGCTTGTAGGACGGCACCCGGCGGGCGAAGCCGATGGTGAGCACGTCGGGGTCGAGCACGTCGTCGACCCAGCCCAGTTCGGCCTCGCTCGCCCCCCGCTGCCGCCAGGACCGCCGCAGCCGGGCGCGCACGTCGTCGACGAGCCGGCGGCGCAGGGTGCGCCGCATCTCCCACAGCTCGGCCTCGGAGCCGTCGGTGACCTTGCGCCAGCCGTCGGCGGCGGCGAACTCCCCGGAGTCGGGGACCAGCCGCCGGGCGAGCTCCTGGGCCTCCTCTGCCACCCAGGTGCGCGCGTGCACGCCGTTGGTGATGGAGGTGATGGGCACCTCGGCGCTGTCGAAACCCGGCCACAGCCCGCGGAACATGCCGCGGCTGACCGCGCCGTGCAGCCGGCTCACGCCGTTGACCCGCTGGGCCAGCCGCATGCCCATGACCGCCATGTTGAACACGGCGGGGTCGCCGTCCGGGTAGTCCTCGGCGCCCAGTTCGAGCACCCGGTGGGCGGGCAGCCCGGACACCACCGACGCGTCGCCGGAGAAGTGCCGCTCGACCAGTTCGCGGGGGAAGCGGTCGATGCCCGCGGGCACGGGGGTGTGGGTGGTGAAGACGGTGCCGGCGCGGGTGGCCTCGACGGCCTCGCCGAACGCCAGCCCGCCCTCGCCCATGTACTCGCGGACCCGCTCCAGGCCGAGGAACCCGGCGTGGCCCTCGTTCATGTGGAACACCTCGGGCTCGGGGTGGCCGGTGGCCGCGCAGAACGCGCGCACGGCGCGCACCCCGCCGACGCCCAGGAGCAGTTCCTGGCGCAGGCGGTGCTCGGTCGTCCCGCCGTAGAGGCGGTCGGTGACGCCGCGGAGTTCGGGCGGGTTGCCCTCGTGGTGGGCGTCGAGGAGCAGCAGCGGCACCCGGCCGACGTCGACCACCCACACGTGGGCGGCGAGCACCAGGCCGCCGGGGAGTTCGAGGCCGATGCGCACGGGCTCGCCGCCGGGCCCGCGCAGCTGGGTCATGGGCAGCCCCCGCGGGTCGATGGCCGGGTACTCCTCCAGCTGCCAGCCCTCGGGCGAGAGGGTCTGCGAGAAGTACCCGTGCTGGTAGAGCAGGCCGACGCCGATGAGCGGCACGCCGAGGTCGCTGGCGCTCTTGAGGTGGTCGCCGGCCAGGATGCCGAGGCCGCCGGAGTACTGCGGCAGGGCGGAGGTCAGGCCGTACTCGGCGGAGAAGTAGGCGACGGCGGCGGGCGGCGGCGCGCCGGGGTCGGCGTCGCGGTGCTCGTCGTACCAGCGGCGGCCGGTGAGGTAGCCGTCGAGGTCGGCCTCGGCGGCCCGGAGCCGGGCCAGGAAGTCGGGGTCGGCGGAGAGTTCGGCGAGGCGGTCGGTGTCGACCTCGCCGAGCATGCGGTACGGGTCGTGCCCGGAGGCCGCCCACACGTCGGGGTCGACCGCGGCGAAGACCTCGCGGGTGGCCCGGTGCCACGCCCAGCGGAGGTTGGCCGCGAGACGGCCCAGGGGGGCCAGCTCGTCGGGGAGGACGGTACGGACGGTGAACCTGCGAATGGCCTTCACGCAGCGTGAGGCTAGCCAATGCGGGGCCGCCGCGCGAGCCCCCGGAGCGGGTTTCGGCGAGATGCGCCGCGAAAGGACCCGATACCGCAGGGGGAGACGGCGGCATAACCCGGTACCACTATCCGGCGCGTCGCCCGCTAAACACGCGATGTCCATCCGGGAACGCTCCCACCCCGCGTGAACACCGAGAACGCCGCACAATATTTACCTGGCCGAAACCACGGAGTCTTTGAGGCCGGTGAGACTCGCGTCCGATATGCGAGGAACGACCTTGTTGCGGGCATCCCTGCAGGCCAGTACGGCCCAGGGCAAGTGTGACGACTCTCACAAAAATATCGGCGCCCGGACTGTCGGAGAGTGCCGGTTCGGGCATGACGATAGACAGAAGAGCGCGTCGTATCCGGACGTCCGGAAGTCCCCGTGTGCGGCTTTTCGGGCGCACACGACCGTCCTCCCCAATTGTCGGCGCGCGGACAACCGGAATACCCCGATTCACCCGAACCGCGACATTTTTGGTGCCACTTGTGATTGGACGCTTTCCTATTCTGGACGTTTCCCCGGTACCCGACCACGGCACCGCCGCGGCCGCCGCCGGAGAGACCGTCCCCATCAGTGCGACCGTGATCCGCGAGGGCCACGACGCCCTGGGCGTCGGCGCCGTCCTCTACGACCCCCGGGGGCGCCGCGGCCCCCTCGTCCCCATGCGCGAACTCGCGCCCGGCACCGACCGCTACGGCGCCGACGTGGTCCTGCCCGAGGAGGGCCGCTGGTCCTTCGCCGTCGAGGCGTGGAGCGACCCCGTCGCCACCTGGCGGCACAACGCCGGCATCAAGGTCCCGCTCGACCAGGACGTCCCGCTGATGATGGAGGAGGGCGCGCGGCTGTTCGAGCGCGCCGCCCGCCGGGTGCCCCGCCGCCCCTCCCTGCTGGCGGTCGCCGCCGTCCTGCGCGACGAGACCCTGCCCGCCGCCGAGCGCCTGCGCCGCGCCACCGCGCCCGAGGTGCTGGCCGACCTCGCCCCGGTCGCCCCGCGCGACCTCGTCACCCGCTCCCGCCGCTTCCCCCTGGCCGTCCACCGCCGCCGGGCCCTGTTCGGCTCCTGGTACGAGTTCTTCCCCAGGTCCGAGGGCGCCGTGCTCGACGGCGACGAGGGCGAATGGCGCTCCGGCACGTTCGCCTCCGCCGCCAAGCGGCTGCCCGCCATCGCCGACATGGGCTTCGACGTCGTCTACCTGCCGCCCATCCACCCCATCGGCCACTCCTTCCGCAAGGGCCGCAACAACAGCCTGCGGGCCGGCCCCGGCGACCCCGGGTCGACCTGGGCCATCGGCTCGCACGAGGGCGGCCACGACGCCGTCCACCCCGACCTGGGCACGCTCGCCGACTTCGACGCGTTCGTGGCCGAGGCGCACGAGCACGGCCTGGAGATCGCGCTCGACCTCGCCCTCCAGTGCTCCCCCGACCACCCGTGGGTCGCCGAGCACCCCGAGTGGTTCACCGTGCGCGCCGACGGCAGCATCGCCTACGCCGAGAACCCGCCCAAGAAGTACCAGGACATCTACCCGCTCGACTTCGACCGCGACCCCGAGGGCCTGTACGCCGAGGTGCTGCGGGTGGTGCGGCACTGGATGGCCCACGGGGTGCGGATCTTCCGGGTCGACAACCCGCACACCAAGCCCGTCGCGTTCTGGGAGCGGCTGCTCGCCGAGATCGCCGCCACCGACCCCGACGTGCTGTTCCTCGCCGAGGCGTTCACCCGCCCGGCCATGATGCACACCCTCGCCAAGGTGGGGTTCCACCAGTCCTACACCTACTTCACCTGGCGCAACACCAAGGAGGAGATCGAGGACTACCTGACCGAGCTGTCCGGCGAGGCCGCCGCCTACATGCGGCCCAACCTCTTCACCAACACACCCGACATCCTCAGCGAGTACCTGCAGCACGGGGGCCGGCCGGCGTTCGAGATCCGTGCCGTCCTGGCGGCGCTGCTGTCGCCGACGTGGGGCGTGTACTCCGGTTACGAACTGTGCGAGAACCGCGCGGTCCGGCCGGGCAGTGAGGAGTACCTCGACTCCGAGAAGTACCAGTACCGGCCCCGCGACTGGGCCGCGGCGGAGGCGTCGGGGGCGACCATCACCCCGCTGATCCGCCGGCTCAACGCCCTGCGCCGCGCCCACCCGGCGCTGCAGGAGCTGCGCAACCTCCGGTTCCACCACGTCGACCAGCCGGAACTCGTCTGCTTTTCGAAGCGGCTTCCGAGGGCAGGGGAAGAGGGCGGGGACGACGTCGTCCTCGCCGTCGTGAACCTCGACCCGCACCACGCGCACGAGGCCACGGTCTGGCTCGACCTGCCCGCCCTCGGATTCCCGCCCGACTCCGCCGTCTCCGTCACCGACGAGCTGACCGGAGACGCCTACCGCTGGGGAGCGGCGAACTACGTCCGCCTCGACCCGCACGTCCAGACCGCACACGTCTTCACAGTCGCCTCCGCGGACGCGCCCCGCCGGCCCTAGCCGCAGCCCGCCCGCCAAGCGCTGGAACAGTCCACAGGTGGAGTAGTCGTGACCACACCCGAGCCGGTACCAGGCATCCGTCCCACGCCCTCTGCTGCCGTGCCCGACACGTTCACCCACGAGAAGCCACGCGATCCCTACTGGTACAAGCACGCCGTGTTCTACGAGGTGCTCGCCCGCGGCTTCTACGACTCCAACGGCGACGGCACCGGTGACCTCCGGGGCCTCATCGAGAAGCTCGACTACCTGGAGTGGCTGGGCATCGACTGTATCTGGCTACTCCCGCTGTACGAGTCCCCCCTGCGCGACGGCGGCTACGACATCTCCGACTACATGAAGATCCTGCCCGAGTTCGGGCAGATCGCCGATTTCGTGGAGCTGGTGGACGAGGCCCACCAGCGCGGCATCCGGGTCATCGCCGACCTGGTCATGAACCACACCAGCGACCAGCACCCGTGGTTCACCGCCTCCCGCGAGGACCCCGACGGACCCTACGGCGACTTCTACGTCTGGTCCGACACCACCGACCGCTACACCGACGCCCGCATCATCTTCGTCGACACCGAGCAGTCCAACTGGACCTACGACGAGGTGCGCGGCCAGTACTACTGGCACCGGTTCTTCTCCCACCAGCCCGACCTCAACTTCGAGAACCCGGCGGTGCAGGAGGCCATCCTGGAGGTGCTGCGGTTCTGGCTGGACCTCGGCATCGACGGGTTCCGCCTGGACGCCGTGCCCTACCTCTACGAGCGCGAGGGCACCAACTGCGAGAACCTCAAGGAGACCCACGAGTTCCTCAAGCGGGTCCGCGCCGAGGTCGACCGCCTCTACCCCGACCGGGTGCTGCTGAGCGAGGCCAACCAGTGGCCGGCCGACGTGGTCGACTACTTCGGCGACTTCGACTCCGGCGGCGACGAGTGCCACATGAACTTCCACTTCCCGCTGATGCCGCGGATGTTCATGGCGGTGCGCCGCGAGCAGCGCTACCCGATCTCGGAGATCCTCGCCCAGACCCCGAAGGTCCCCGACAACTGCCAGTGGGCGATCTTCCTGCGCAACCACGACGAGCTGACCCTGGAGATGGTCACCGACGAGGAGCGCGACTACATGTACGCCGAGTACGCCAAGGACCCCCGGATGCGCGCCAACGTGGGCATCCGGCGGCGGCTCGCGCCCCTGCTCGACAACGACAAGAACCAGATCGAGCTGTTCACCGCCCTGCTGCTGTCCCTGCCCGGGTCGCCGGTGCTGTACTACGGCGACGAGATCGGGATGGGCGACAACATCTGGCTCGGCGACCGCGACGCGGTGCGCACGCCCATGCAGTGGACGTCCGACCGCAACGCCGGTTTCTCCCGCTGCGACCCCGCCCGCCTCTACCTGCCGCTGATCATGGACCCGATCCACGGCTACCAGGCGCTCAACGTCGAGGCGCAGCGCGACGACCCCGGGTCGCTGCTCAACTGGACCCGCAAGATGATCCAGATCCGCAAGCGCCACCCGGTGTTCGGCACCGGCGACTTCACCGAACTGCACGCCAGCAACCCGAGCGTCTTCGCGTTCGTCCGCGAGTACGGCGACGACCGGATGCTGTGCGTCAACAACCTCTCGCGCTTCGCGCAGCCCGTCGAACTCGACCTGCGCCGGTTCCGCGACGTCACCCCCATCGAGTGCATGGGCGGCGTGCGCTTCCCCGCCATCGGGGAGCTGCCGTACCTGCTGACCCTGCCCGGGCACGGCTTCTACTGGTTCCAGCTGCCGCCCGTGGAGGAGGCGGACGGTCCGGCGACCGACGACCGCAATCCGCAAACGACGCCGAAACCCGCGACGGCCATCCGCGCGCGGTCCGCGGCCGACCGGGCGGAGGCCGCGGCGAGCGGCGTGGCCGCCGCGGGCGCGGACCACCGCACCAGGGCGGCGGGCACCGCGTCCGCCGCCGACGCGGCGGGCCTCGGCGAGAAGGGGAACAGGCCACTCTGACATGACACGGCTTGAGCAGCTCCTGGCCGACTGGATACCGCGGCAGCGGTGGTTCGCGGGGAAGGGGGTACCGATCGGGGACGTGCGCATCGAGGACGAGTACACCCTCGTCCCCGGAGAACCCGGGCTGCGCCTGCTCGTCGTCGACGTCGACCAGCGCGGTGCCCACTCCCGCTACCAGGTGCTGCTCGGACTGCGCCCGCCCGGCACCCTGCCCGCCGACCTCGTGCACGCCGCGATCGGCGAGTGCGAGGTCGACGGCTCCGGCGCCCGCGCCGTCTACGACGCCACCCACGACCCCGACCTCACCGCCGGACTGCTCGACCGGATCGCCCGCGGGACCCCCCGCGGGCCGGTCCGGTTCCGCCGGCTGCCCGGCACCGCCGTGCGCACCGGGCTGCGCAGCCTGGTGCTCACCGGCGAGCAGTCCAACACCTCGCTGGTCTTCGGCGAGGAGTACGTCCTCAAGACCTTCCGCCGGCTGTGGCCGGGGCACAACCCCGACCTGGAGCTCACCGCCGCGCTCGCCGGGTCGCCCTTCGTGGCCCGCCCGCACGGCTGGATCGAGGTCGACCTCGACGAGGGCGGCCGCCGGGTGCCCACCACCCTGGCCATGCTCCAGCGGTTCCTGCGCGGCGCCACCGACGGCTGGGTGCTGGCCGCCATCAGCGTCCGCGACCTCTACGCCGACCTCGGGACCGCGCCCGGCGACGCCGGCGGCGACTTCGCGGGCGAGGCCGAACGGCTGGGCGCCGCCACCGCCGCCGTGCACCGCTCGCTGGCCCGCGAGCTGCCGACCGACGTCCTGGACGCCGACGCGCTGCGCGGCCTGGCCGGCGCCATGGTCGAGCGGCTGCGCGCGGCCGCCGCCGAGGTCCCCGACCTGGAGCCCTACACCGACACCCTGCGCGCCGCCTACGACGCGTTCGCCCGGCTGGAGGAGCCGCTGCCCGTGCAGCGCGTCCACGGCGACTACCACCTCGGGCAGGTCGTACGCGCCGACACCGGGTGGGTGCTGCTCGACTTCGAGGGCGAACCCGCCGTGCCCGTCGGCGAGCGGCAGCGCCCGTCCAGCCCGCTGCGCGACGTCGCCGGCATGCTGCGCTCCTTCGACTACGCCGCCCGCCACCAGCTCATCGGCCACGCCGACGAGCAGCGGCTGGTCCCGGTGGCGCGGGCCTGGGCGCGCCGCAACCGCGACGCGTTCTGCGCCGGCTACGCCGACGGCGGCGGCGTCGACCCCGAGAAGCACCGCACGGTGCTGCGCGCCTTCGAGTACGACAAGGCCGTGTACGAGGTGATGTACGAGGCGCGCAACCGCCCCTCGTGGCTGCGCGTCCCCCTCGACTCCATCGCCGCCCTGTCGGCGTGACCACCCCCGGGCGCCGGTCCGCCGCCGGCGCCCCGGCGGCGCCGGGCCGTGCCCCGCCCGCGGCCGCGCGGCCCCGTCAAGCCCACGACCACCGGGAACACCATGAGTGACGACCTCCACGACCGGATCGACCGCATCGTCTCCGGACACCACCACGACCCGCACGCCGTCCTCGGCGCCCACCCGACCGCGGACGGGGTGGCCCTGCGCGCCCTGCGCCCGCTGGCGGAGTCGGTGCACGCGGTGCTCGACGACGGCCGCCGCGTCGAACTGCGGCACGTGCGCGCCGGCGTGTTCGCCGCGCTGCTCCCGGGGACCGAGGTCCCCGGCTACCGGATCGCCGCCCGCTACGCCCCCGACGGCCCCGAGGTCGTCACCGACGACCCCTACCGCCACCTGCCCACCCTGGGCGAGCTCGACCTGCACCTCATCGGGGAGGGCCGCCACGAGGAGCTGTGGCGGGTCCTCGGCGCGCACACCCGCACCTACCCGTCGCCGCGGGGCGACGTCAGCGGGACGGCGTTCGCGGTGTGGGCGCCCGGCGCCCAGGGCGTGCGGGTCATCGGCGACTTCAACCACTGGGACGGCACCGCCCACCCCATGCGCTCCCTGGGCTCCTCGGGCGTGTGGGAGCTGTTCGTGCCCGGCGTCGGCGACGGCGCCCTGTACAAGTACCAGGTGCTGGGCCGCGACGGCGTGTGGCGCGACAAGGCCGACCCGCTCGCCTTCTCCGCGCAGGTGCCGCCCGCGACCGCCTCGGTCGTGTTCACCTCCGGCCACACCTGGACCGACGACGCCTGGCTGGCCGAGCGCAAGACCCAGGAGTGGACCCGCCGCCCGATGAGCGTCTACGAGGTCCACCTGGGCTCGTGGCGGCCCGGGCTGAGCTACCGCGAACTCGCCGTCGAGCTGGTCGACTACGTCCGCGAGACCGGGTTCACCCACGTGGAGTTCCTGCCCGTCGCCGAGCACCCGTTCGGCGGGTCCTGGGGCTACCAGGTGACCTCCTACTACGCGCCCACGTCGCGGTTCGGCTCCCCCGACGACTTCCGGGCGCTGATCGACGCCCTGCACCGGGCCGGGATCGGCGTCCTGCTCGACTGGGTGCCGGCCCACTTCCCCAAGGACGCGTGGGCCCTGGCCCGCTTCGACGGCGGCCCCACCTACGAGCACCCCGACCCGCGCCGCGGCGAGCACCCCGACTGGGGGACGCTGGTGTTCGACTACGGGCGCCCCGAGGTGCGCAACTTCCTCGTCGCCAACGCCCTGTTCTGGCTGGAGGAGTTCCACGTCGACGGGCTGCGGGTGGACGCCGTGGCGTCCATGCTCTACCTCGACTACTCGCGCGCCTCCGGCGCCTGGGAGCCCAACCGGTACGGGGGCCGGGAGAACCTGGAGGCGCTGGAGTTCATCAAGGAGCTGAACGCCACCGCCTACCGCCGCAACCCCGGCATCACCATGATCGCCGAGGAGTCCACCGCCTGGCCCGGGGTGTCGCGCCCCACCGACGGCGGCGGCCTGGGGTTCGGGTTCAAGTGGAACATGGGGTGGATGCACGACACCCTGGAGTACCTCGGCCGCGACCCCGTGTACCGGGGGTACCACCACAACGAGATCACGTTCTCCATGGTCTACGCCTACAGCGAGAACTACCTGCTGCCGCTGTCGCACGACGAGGTCGTCCACGGCAAGCGGTCGCTGCTGTACAAGATGCCCGGCGACGCGTGGCGGCGGTTCGCCGGGCTGCGCACGCTCCTCGGCTACATGTGGGCCCACCCCGGCAAGCAGCTGCTGTTCATGGGCGGCGAGATCGGCCACGGCGACGAGTGGTCGCACGAGGACGGCGTCCAGTGGTGGCTGCTCGACCACGCCCCCCACCGCGGGGTGCGGGCGCTGGTGGCCGACCTCAACCGCGTCTACCGCGAGCGCCCCGCCCTGTGGGAGCTGGACTGCGCGCCCTCCGGGTTCACCTGGATCGACGGCGGCGACGCGGCCGGGAACACGCTGTCGTTCCTGCGGCACGGCGACGACGGCTCGGTGCTGGCGTGCCTGGTGAACTTCTCCCCCGAGCCGCACCGCGACCGGCGGGTGGGGCTGCCCGTGGCCGGCCCGTGGCGGGAGGTCCTCAACACCGACGCCGCCGCCTACGGCGGCAGCGGGGTGGCCAACCCCGCCGTCGTCGAGGCCACCCCCGACCCGTGGAACGGCCAGCCCGCGTCGGCCGTGGTGACCTTCCCGCCGCTGGCCACCGTCTGGCTGGAACGCGCCGGGTAGCGCCGGGTGGCACCGCGCCGCCGCCCCGCCGCCGGGGCCCGCCCGGGGGCGGGACGGCGCGCGGGGCGCGCCGTAGGCTGGGGCGGCACCGTCCGCGTCGAAGGGAGGCCCCATGGCCGAACCCGCCCGGGCGCCCGTGGTCCGCGTCAGCGGCGCGGCGTCCCGCTCCGTCCCGCCCGAGATCGCGCACTTCACCGTCGCGGTGTCGGTGGCCGACCGCGACCGCGGCGCCGCGCTGCGCCGGCTCGCCGAGCGGGCGGCGGAGCTGCGCGCGGAGATCACGGCGGCCGGCGACACCGTCGAGGAGGTCGCCACCGGGCCGATGAGCGCCCGCCCGCAGCAGGACCAGCGCGGCCGCGACCGGGCGTTCCGCGCCGGGGTCGCCCTGCACGCCACCGCCGCCGCCGACCCCGAGGCGCTGGGCCGGCTCCTGCCGCGCCTGGCGGCCCGCGCCGAGACCACGGTGACCGGGCCGTACTGGGCGCTGCGCCCGGACTCCGCCGTCCACCGCCGGGTCCGGACCGAGGCCGTGGCCGCCGCCGTCGAGCGGGCCCGCGACTACGCGGCCGCCCTGGGCGCCCGGCTCACCGGGGTGCTGGAGGTCGCCGACCCCGGCACCGGCGGCACCCGGCCGTCCCCGGCGATGTTCCGCAACGAGGCGGCCCGGGGCGGCCCGGGGCCCGAGGAGACCGCGCTGGAGCTGGAGCCCCGCCCGGTCGAGGTCTCCGCCGAGGTCGAGGCCGCGTTCACCATGTCCGAACCCGACCTCGGCGGCTGAGCCGGCCGGCGGCTACTTCTTGTACTCGGAGATGTCCATGGACGCCGCGATCTCGTCGTAGACCGCGGAGTAGCGGGTGTCGGCCGACCACACGTAGACCGCCACGTCGCTCGTGGGCAGGAACCACAGCCGCACCTCGAACGTGTCGTCGTTCTCGCAGGTCACCTCCCACACCCGGTGGTGGGACTTGAGGCCGTCGGCGTGCGTGGTGAGCGCGTTGGGCTCGGAGGTGATGCGCGCCCCGCTGACCCCCACCCCGCCGTCGGCGGCGGTCGCGGCGCTGCGGCAGGCGTCGGGCTCGGCCGCCCACCCGTCCTCGGCGTTGAACGCGTCGCCCTTCTTCGGCCAGTCGGCCGGGTCGCGGTCGGCGGCGTGCGGGAGGACCTGGACCGCGCCGTAGGCGCAGTCGTTCTGGCCGGGCGGGCGCATGCACAGCCGGCCGTCGGCGTTGTCGACCGCCCAGTCCTCCGGCGCGTTGATCCGGACGCCCTCGACGTCCACCCCGGAGAACCCCTCGGGCGCGGGCGCCTGCGCCGCGGGGACGGCCTCGCTGTAGCCGCCCTCCAGGCCGGCCGCCTCGCCGCCCTCGGGGGCGCCGCCGCCCCCGCACGCGGCCGCGGCCAGGGCGACCGCGGCGGCGGCCGCGCCCGCTCGGACACTGGCCGCGCCCCTGCTGAACCGCACTCGACCGGACGTCCCGGGCATGGGATTCCCTTCTGAGTCCACGATGACCTCACCGACGATAGCGGGAGAAACCGGCCACACGCGCCATCCCCCGGGGCGCGGGCGAACCACTAGCCTGAGGACATGGTGGATGTCGCGAAGCTGCTCGAACCCGTGTCCCAGGCCCGCCGCCGGCGCACCGCGCCGCTCGTCCTCGAACTCGACCTCACCGACGGACTCGCCGACGAGGCCCCCGCCGACCCGGTGGGCCGACTCCTCGCCAAGCGGCACCAGCGGCTCACCGACGTCGTGCAGGCCATCCGCCGCGGCGCCCACGACGACCGGGTCGCCGCGCTCGTCGCCCGCATCGACGGCCGCCCCCTGGGCTTCGCCCGGGTGCAGGAGCTGCGGGCGGCCGTCGCCGCCTTCCGCGCCGCCGGCAAGCCCGCCGTGGCCTACAGCGAGTCGTTCGGCGACTTCGGCCCCGGCACCGTCCCCTACTACCTGGCCACCGCCTTCGGCGAGATCGCGCTGATGCCCACCGGCACCCTCGGCCTGACCGGGCTCGGCATCACCACCACGTTCGTGCGCGGCGCCATCGACCGGCTCGGGCTCGACTACGAGGTCGGCGCCCGCCACGAGTACAAGAACGCCGTCAACACCCTGACCGAGCGCGGCTACACCGAACCCCACCGCGAGGCCACCGGCCGCATCGTCGCCTCCCTCACCGAGCAGGTCGTCGAGGGGATCGCCGAGGGGCGCGGGCTCACCCCCGAGCGGGTGCGCGAGCTCACCGCACGCGGCCCCCTGCTGGCCGGCGAGGCGCTGGAGGCCGGCCTGGTCGACCGGCTCGCCTACCGCGACGAGGTCTACGGCGACCTCCTCGGCCGCTTCGGCGGCGACGACGGCGCCCGGCTCCAGTTCGCCACCCGCTACCACCACCGCCGCTCCGCCGCCGCCCGGCTGCCCGCCGCGAGGCGCGGTGGGCACATCGCGCTCATCTCCGGCGTCGGCACCATCAGCAGCGGGCGCAGCCGCCGCTCCCCGCTGGGCGGCGGCGCCACCATGGGCGCCGACACCGTCGCCGCCGCCTTCCGCGCCGCGCGCCGCGACCGCGACGTGCGCGCCGTGGTCTTCCGCGTCGACAGCCGCGGCGGTTCGGCCGTCGCCTCCGACGCCATCCGCCGCGAGGTCGCCCTCACCAGCGAGGCCGGCACCCCGGTCGTGGTGTCCATGGGCGACGTCGCCGGGTCCGGCGGCTACTACATCGCCCTGGGCGCCGACGCGATCGTCGCCCAGCCCGGCACCCTGACCGGGTCCATCGGCGTGCTCCTCGCCAAGCCCGTGCTCGGCGGGATGCTGGGCCGGGTCGGCATCACCAGCGACTCCGTCGAGGGCGCCCCGCACGCGGGCATGTTCGGCACCGACCGGAAGTTCACCGACGACGAGTGGGCGCGCGTGGACGCCCTGCTCGACGCCGTCTACGACGACTTCACCGCCAAGGTCGCCGCCGCCCGCGGCATGACCCGCGACCAGGTCCACGAGGTCGCCCGGGGCCGGGTGTGGACCGGCCGCGACGCCCGGGACAACGGGCTGGTCGACGAGCTCGGCGGCCTGGAGACCGCTGTGCGGCTGGCCCGCGAACGCGCCGGGGCGCCCGGCGCTCGGCTGCGCCACTACCCGGCCGCGGGGCCACTGGACCGCCTGGTGCCCAGCGAGTCCAGCGAGGACCGGGCCGCCGCGCCCGGCACCGCGTTCGACGCGTGGGGTCCGCTGGCCGGTGCCGCGGCCCGGCTGGGCCTGCCGTCCGCGGGCCCGCTGGCCATGCCCGGCGCCTGGGAGATCGGGTGAGCGCGTTCACCGAGGCCATGTCCCGGTTCGCCACCGGGGTGGCCGTGGTCACGGTGCGCGACGGCCGCGACGACATCGGCAGCACCGTCAGCTCGGTGGCGTCGGTGTCGGCCGACCCGCCCACGGTCATGGTGGGCGTGCTGGCGTCGAGCTATCTGGCCGAGGTCATCGACGCCACCGGCGGGTTCGCGGTGAACGTCCTCGGCGCCCGGCACCGGGCCCTGGCCGGGCGGTTCGCCGCCGAGGGGCGGCCCAGCGCCCGGCTGCTGCTGGCCGCCGAACCGCACCGCCGGGGGGAGCGCACGGGCGCGCTGGTGCTCGACACCGCGGTCGCGGCCCTGGAGTGCGCGGTGCGCACCCGGGTCGACTCCGGCGACCACGCGGTCTACCTGGCGGCGGCCGAGCCGGTGCCGGGCGTGGGCGCGGCGGACGACGGCGACGGGCCGCTCGTCCGGTTCAACGGGCGCTACCGCACGCTGGGCTGAACGCAACTCTCTAGAGAGGTCGCGGTCGGGTATCCGCGGGTGAGCCAAGTGTGCCCGCGCGCGCTAGTGCCGCGGGCGGCCGAGCGCGCGTCCAATGGAGCCATGGACGGCTTCTACACGGTTCTGGGGATCCTCGCGGTCGGGCTCGTCCTGGCCATGATCCTGTGACCCACGCGCCCCTCGTCGGACGGACCGCACACGGAAGCCGAGCACCCGCGGTGCTCGGACGGCGGAGGTCCGGGGGCCCGTTCGACCGGGCCCCCGGCTCCCCGTCCCGGCACGGCGGAGGCTAGGCCAGTCCGGCCTGCTGGAGCCAGTCGGCGGCCACGTCGTCGGCCTCCTCGTGGTCGACCTCCACCCGCTCGTCCAGCTCGGTGAGGTCCTCGGTGGTCAGCTCCGCCGACACCGCGTTCAGCGCGGCGCGGGCGGTCTCGTCCACGGCGTCGCCGTAGATCAGCGGGGTGACGTTCTGCGACCCGAACAGGTTCTCCGGGTCCTCCAGCGCGACGAAGTCGCCGGTGGTGAACACCGCGTTGGTGGTGAACAGGTTCGCGGCCTGCACGTCGCCGTTGGTCAGGCCCTCCACGAGCAGGTTGCCCTCCAGCGGGGTGAAGTCGCCGAACTCGACCCCGTACACCTCGGCCAGGCCGGGCACGCCCTGGGTGCGGGTCTCGAACTCGGCGGGCGCCCCGAGGGTGAGGTCGCCGGCCACGTCGGCGAGGTCGGCGAGCGTCCGCAGGCCGTGGGCCTCGGCGGTCTCGCGGGTGACCGTGACGGTGTCCTTGCTCTCCGCCTCGGCCGAGTCGAGGATCTCCAGCCCCTCGGGCAGGGCGGCGCGGATCGCCTCGTTGGTGGCCTCGGTGTCGCCGGAGGAGGCATCGGGGTCGAGGTGGAACAGGATCGCCCCGTTGTACTCGGGGAACACCGACAGGTTGCCGGACTCGATCTGGTCGTAGTAGACCTCCCGGCTGCCGATGTCGAACTGCTTCTCCACCTCCACCCCCTGGGCCTCCATGGCCTGGGCGTAGATCTCGGCGAGCAGGATGCTCTCGGGGAAGTTGGCGGAGCCGACGACCACGGCGCCGTCGCCCCCGCCCTCCCCACCGCCGCCGTCCTGGTAGGGGTCGCCCCCGCCGCAGGCGGTGGCCGCCAGGATCAGGGGGACTCCGGCGATCGCCAGCCGCTTCGCTGTGCGCATGACGTACCTTCCTTGCAGTGAGCGGTGGAACCTCCGCCGACCGGGTCAGCCGGTGGCGGCCGGGCGCGCCCGCAGCCCCCGCGCCACCACGAGGCGGCGGAGCAGCGCGAACAGCCCGGTGACGACGAGGGCGAGCAGGACCACGAGCAGCGAACCGCCGAGGATCATCTCGATCTCCCGGCGGGACTGGCCGTCGACGATGAACCGGCCCAGCCCGCCGATCCCCACGTAGGCGGCGATGGTCGCGGTCGACACCACCTGGATGGCGGCGGTGCGCATGCCCAGCAGGATGAGCGGCAGGGCGAGCGGCAGCTCCAGCCGGAGCAGCACCTGGGCGCCGCGCATGCCCATGCCCTGCGCGGCGTCGCGCAGCAGCGGGTCGACGCCGCGCACGCCCTCGTAGGTGTTGACCAGGATCGGCGGCACGGCCAGCGCGACCAGCGCCACCTCGACGGGGAACAGGCCCAGCCCCATGCCGAGGACGACCAGGGTCAGCACGCCGATGGTGGGCAGCGCCCGGCCGACGTTGGCGACGGTGATGGCGGCGAAGCCGCCGCGTCCGGTGTGCCCGGTGACCAGGCCGACGGGCACCGCGATCAGCGCGGACACCACCAGCGCGAGGACCGAGTACAGCACGTGCTCGCCGAACCGGACGGGGATGCCGCCCGATCCGGTCCACTGCTCGGACCGGGTGAACCAGTCGAGGACGTCGAGGATCACGCGTCCTCCCCTCGGGCGGCGGGCGCGGCCGGCGGCGCGGCGCTCCCGGTGTCGGGTGCGGTCGGCGGCGCGTCGCGCCGGGCTGCCCGGCGCGACCGGGAGGTCGCCCCGGTCTCGCGGCCGCGCGTCCAGGGGGTGAGCCACCGCTGCAGCAGCACCAGCAGCCCGTCGGCGAGGAAGGCCAGGGCGACCGACAGCAGCACCCCGACCACCACGGGCGCCGCGAAGTTGCGGCGGAACCCGTCGGTGAGGATGATCTGCCCGAGCCCGCCCAGGCCGACCAGGGAGGCGACGCTGACCATGCTGATGGTGGCGACCGTGGCCACCCGCAGCCCGGCGATGATGACCGGCAGCGCCACGGGCAGCTCCACCCGCACCAGCCGGCGCATCGGCGAGAACCCCATGGCGGTGGCCGCCTGGCGCACGTGGTCGGGCACCTGGTCGAGGCCGTCGACCACGTTGGGCACCAGGATGGCCAGCGTGTACAGCGCCAGCGGGATGATCGCCGTCCACGGGCTGAACCCGGTGTAGGGCAGGAGCAGGAAGAACAGCGCCAGCGACGGCAGCGCGTAGAGCACGTTGACGCCGGTGAGCACCGCCGGGTACCAGCGGGGCCAGCGCGCGGCGGCGACGCCGAGCGGCAGCGCGACGGCCAGCCCCAGCAGCACCGGCGCCACCGACAGCTGCACGTGCTCCAGCAGGCGGGGGGCGATGGGGTCGTCGATGTTGGACAGCGCCCAGTCGGCGACCTCGCCCACCTGGCCGGCGAACCGCGGGGGCAGGCCGATCGGGCCGGCGGCGTCAGGCACGGCCGTCCACCGCCGCCCGGCCGTCGGCCTCGCCGACCGCCCAGATGGCGGTGCCGAGGTCGGTCTGCGCGACCGCGCCGACGACCGTGCCGTCGGCGTCGACCCCGACCGCGCGGCCGGCGGGCGAGAGCACCGCGGCGTCCAGCGCGGCGCGCAGGGAGTCGGTCGGGACGGAGAAGGTGTGGCCGTAGCCGACCAGGTCCAGGTCGGCCACCGGGCGGTCGCCGTCGGCGCCGGCGAGGACGTCGGCGGCCACCCAGCCGAGCGGGCGGCGGTCGGCGTCGATGGCGAGCAGCCAGGGTTCGCCGGTGGCGGCGGCGGTCTCGCGCGCCCGGCGGGCGGGCGCGGCGGCCTCCACCAGGACGTCGCTGCGCAGCGACAGGGCGCTGGCGGGGAAGAACGACAGGCGCCGCACCCCGCGGTCGTAGCCGATGAACTCCTCCACGAACGCGTCGGCCGGTTCGGAGAGCAGGCGTTCGGGCGGGGCCACCTGGGCGAGCCGCCCGCCGGGGCGGAACACCGCGATGGCGTCGCCGAGCTTGACGGCCTCGTCGATGTCGTGGGTGACGAAGACGATGGTCTTGTGCAGTTCCTTCTGCAGGCGCACCAGTTCGTCCTGCAGGCCGGCCCGCACCAGCGGGTCGACGGCGCTGAACGGCTCGTCCATGAGCAGGATGGGCGGGTCGGCGGCCAGGGCGCGGGCCACGCCCACGCGCTGCTGCTGGCCGCCGGAGAGCTGGTGCGGGTAGCGGCGGGCGTGCTCGGGCGGCAGGCCGACCAGCTCCAGGAGTTCGCGGGCGCGGCCGCGGGCCTCGCCGCGCGACCTGCCCAGAAGCAGCGGGACCGTGGCGATGTTGTCCTCGACGGTGCGGTGCGGGAACAGCCCGGCCTGCTGGATGACGTAGCCGATGGAGCGGCGCAGCGCGGCGGGTTCGCGGGCGCGGACGTCCTCGCCGTCGATGGCGATGGTGCCGCCGGTGGGCTCCACCATGCGGTTGATCATGCGCAGCGCGGTGGTCTTGCCGCTGCCCGAGGACCCGACCAGGACGGTGGTCCGCCCGGTGGGGACCTCCAGGTCCAGGTGGTCGACGGCGACGGTGCCGTCGGGATACCGCTTGCTGACGCCCTCGAAGGTGATCATGGGGCCGGTCACGTCTCCGTTCAGGGCGTCGTGCGCCGCTCGGTCATGAGGTCGCTTTTTCCCGGGTTCTCCGGGGGGTAAACACGGAATTTTCCGGACACCCGCCGACCGTCGCAGCAGCGTACCGGGCCGGGGCGGCGAACGCACCGTCCACCGCGGCGCGGCGCCCGGCCTACCGGTGCGCGGCCACCCAGGCCGGCAGCTCGGCCAGTCCGTCGAGGACGGCGTCGGCGCGGGCGGCCTCGGGGCGCTCGGCGTGCAGGTGGCCGAGGATGCCGCGGCGCAGCAGGACGGTCCGCATCCCGGCCTCCCGGGCGGGGAGCACGTCGTTGTCGACGCGGTCGCCGACGTAGAGGATCTCCTCGGGGCGGGTGCCGCAGACCTCGCGTACACGCGTGAAGAACGCGGGGTCGGGCTTGGCCACCCCCCAGTCGTCGGAGACGTGGATCTGGTCGACCGGCAGGTCCATGGCGCGCAGCGCCGGCCCGGCGGCGGTGGGCTGGTTGCCCGCGACGACGAGGGCCAGGCCCATGGCGCGCAGTTCGGCCAGCGCGGGGCGCACGTCGGGGTAGAGGTCGTCGGCGTCGAAGTTCTCGCGCAGCGACTCGGGCTCCTCGGCGAGCCAGGCGGCGGACTCGGCGTCGAGGCGGAACCCGGGCCGCACCAGGTGGAACGCGTCGACGAGCGGGCGTCCCTCGGCGAGGACGGCGCCCAGCAGCCCGAAGAAGGCGAGCCGCGGCACGCCGAGCCGGTCGGCCCACCGGCCGAAGATGCGGGTCTCGTCCACCAGGGTCTCGCCGACGTCGAACACCACACTGGAAATCGTCACAAAGTGGACGCTAACACGGTTCGGCGGGGCTGATCGGGACGGCGCCGGTGTGGACGTCGTCACGGCCGCCCGGCGCCGCGGGCGGGCGCAGGACGGCGAACGCGTCGGTGATCTCCAGGCGCCGGGCGCGGAAGCGGAAGAGGGCGGCGGGGCGGCCGCCGGAGCGGCCGGAGGGCACCGAGCGGCCGGTCTCCTCGATCTGGCCGCGGCGCAGCAGCACCCGGCGCAGGTTGGTGGCGGCGACGTCGTGGCCGAGCGCGGCGCGGTAGTGGCGCGACAGCTCCGACATGGTGAACTCCGGCGGCGCCAGGGCGAAGCCGATGTTGGTGTAGGAGAGCTTGGCGCGCAGCCGGCGGCGGCCGGAGTCGACCATGGCGGCGTGGTCGAACCCCATGGGCGGCAGGTCGGCGGCCGGGTGCCAGGCGGTGTCGGCGGGGATGACCGGGTCGACGTCGGCGGGCACCAGGCCGAGGTAGGCGGTGGCCAGGACGCGTCCCTGGGGGTGGCGGTCGGGGGCGCCGCGGGTCTCCAGCTGCTCCAGGTGGGCGAGGTCGCGGACGTCGACCTTCTGCGCGAGCTGGCGGCGGACGGATTCGCCCAGCCCCTCGGCCGGGCCCAGCCGCCCGCCCGGCAGCGCCCAGGCGCCCTCGAACGGCGGCAGCGCGCGGCGCCACAGCAGCACGGCGAGCCGGCCGGCGCGGATCTGCAGGACCACGGCCAGCACCTCGTGGGAGGCCATGGCCGGGAGCGGCGCGACCCCGGGTCCGGCCGGGATGCGCCCGATGTCGCCGTCGATGTCTGCCCCTGTCCCTCCCATGAAGACCATGTTAGGCTTTCCCGAGTTTTGGCCTGCAAGGCATAAACTGGGTGCGGACGTTCCGCCGCAACCACGAGGCCGCCGACGGGCTCCCCCCGCCGGCGACACGCCGAAAGAAGACACTGACATGGCAACGGTCACCGCTCCGGCGGACAGCATGACCATGGACGCGTGGGCCGCCGAGGTCCGCCGCCTGGCGAAGGCGCGCGACGCCGTGATCCTCGCCCACAACTACCAGCGCCCCGAGATCCAGGACGTCGCCGACCACACCGGCGACTCGCTCGCCCTCTCCCGGCTGGCGGCGACGGTCGACGCCGGCACGATCGTGTTCTGCGGCGTGCACTTCATGGCCGAGACCGCCAAGATCCTCGCGCCGGAGAAGACGGTGCTGCTCCCCGAGCCGCGCGCGGGCTGCTCGCTGGCCGACACCATCACCGCCGAGGACGTGCGCGCCTGGCGCGCCGAGCACCCCGACGCGGTCGTGGTGGCCTACGTCAACACCTCGGCCGCGGTGAAGGCCGAGACCGACGTCTGCTGCACCTCCTCCAACGCCGCCGACGTCGTCCGGTCGATCCCCGAGGACCGCGAGATCCTGTTCCTGCCCGACCAGTTCCTCGGCGCCCACGTCAAGCGGGTCACCGGCCGCGACAACATCCGCGTGTGGATGGGCGAGTGCCACGTCCACGCCGGCATCGACGGCGGCACCCTGCGCGAGCGGGCGGCGGCCGACCCCGACGCCGAGCTGTACGTCCACCCCGAGTGCGGCTGCGCCACCTCGGCGCTCTACCTGGTCGGCGCCGGCACGGTGCCCGCCGAGCGGGTCAAGGTGCTGTCGACCGGCGGCATGCTCAGCGCCGCCGAGCGCACCACGGCCGGCAAGGTCCTGGTCGCCACCGAGACGGGCATGCTGCACCAGCTGCGCGCGGCCAACCCGACCACCGTGTTCGAGCCGGTCAACCCGCGCGCCGAGTGCCACTACATGAAGATGATCACCGCCGACCGGCTGCTCACCGCGCTGCGCGACGGCACGACCGAGATCACCGTCGACCCGGCGACCGCCGCGCGGGCCCGCCGGTCGGTGGAGCGCATGGTCGCGATCGGCGCCCCCTCGCGGGGCGGCGAGTGATGAGGTAACAGGAATCTCACCTTCCCGCCACAGCTCGCCCGGCGGCCGGACAGGACGGCCTCCACCTCGCTAGCGTGATCCGGACAACTCCGGCTTATCGCCACGCCGGAGCACGCGTGTCGCGCTTGGGGGAGGGGACGTGACCACGCACGCCGACACCGGGCGTCACCATGCCGATTCCGGGGCGGAGGTCGCGGCGCTGCTGCGCGCCGGCGGCGGCCACGGCCGCTGCTACGACGACTTCGCCCCGGACCTCTACCGCTACTGCTGGACCCTGACCGGCCCCGCCGGGCCCGAGGGCGAGGACCCCGCGGCCGATGCCGTCCACCAGGCGCTGCTCGCCGCCGCGCACCTCGTGGGCGACCTCGCCGACCCCGCGGAGCTGCGCCCGTGGCTGTTCGCGCTGGCCCGCGCCGCCGCCCGGCGGCGCGGGTTCGCCACCCGGTCGCCCTACACCGCGCTGGCCACCGCGCCCGCCGAGCGGCCCGCCGCCGACCTGTGGCGGCGGCTGCCGCCCAGCCACCGCGAACTGCTCGAACTGCACCTGCGGCACGGCGTCGCCCCCGCGCACACCGCCAAGATCCTCGGCCTGGCCCCCGGCACCGCCGCGGAGCTGTGCCGGGCGGCCGTCGCGCGCGCCGCCGAGGCTGCGGCCGCCGCCGGACCGGCCGAGCCGCCCGCCGAGCGCACCGAACCCGAGCGGCGGGTCCGCGCCCGCCTCGCCGCGCTGGAACCGCCCGGCCCCCCGGCCGGGCTGCGGGCGCGCACCGTCCACGACTGCGCGTCCCCGCTGCGCGTGGCCACCCGCCGCGCCGCCGCCGAGGACCTGCTCCCCCTCGGCGCCGACGGGTTCCCCCTGCACCGCGCCGAACCCGAGGTGGCGGCGCTGCTGGCCGCCGCCCCCGCCGCGGGGGAACCGCCGGCCGGGCCGGGCCCCGAGGAGGTGGCGCTGCCGCCGCAGGACCGGGTCACCACGGCCGACGTCGCCGCGCCCGCCGCCGAGCAGGTCGCCGGGCCCGCGCCGTCCGGCGGCGGCCGGACGCGCCGCCGCCTCCCCCTGGTCGCGGGGTCGCTCGCCGCCGCGGCCGTCGCGGCCGCTCTGGGCGCGGCGCTGCTCCTCGGCGGCGCGGACGCCCCGGACACCGTCGGCCCCGGGCCGGCCGACCGGGCGGTGCCCCCGGCCGCCGGCGGCGCCGCCTCGCCGGTGCCCGACCCCGCGCACACCCCCCACCACGGCTCCCCCTCCGCACCGGCCGCCGCGCAGGGGCCGGCGGGCGCGGCGGCCACCCCCGCGCCCTCGGCCGACGGCGCCCCCGCGCACGACGCGCCTCCGCCGCCCGCCGCCGAGGACCCCGGGGACGCCACCCCGTCGCCGCCCCCGGCCGGCGGCGCCCCCGAGGCGCCGCGCGAGCCCGACGACCCCGGCGCCCCCGGGGAGCAGCCGACCGCGCCCGCGCCACCGGGGGACGGCGGGGACGGCGAGGACCGCCGCGGCCCGGTCGGCCGGCTGCTGGAAGGGCTGGTCGGGCTGCTCACCCCGGGCGACTGAGCGGCCTGAGCGCCGCGACATGGGGTGAGAGAGAACCGGTTCTCCCCTGCCCCGGGGCGGCGGGGCGGGACACGGCCACCGCCCCTGGCCGCGCCCCTTCCGGCCGACCGGAACCCGCCGGCCGGAGCGTCCACCGGGCGCGCCCCCGCCGGTCCGGCGGGCGGCCACCCGGCCCGCGGCGGTGCGGCACCGGGTGGGCGGGGGCTGCGCGGACCGGAGACCGCCGAGCGCTCCGGGCCGCCGCCACGCGGCCGCGCGCGCCGCCGACGCCCGGGGACGCGGCGCGGCCGCCTCGGCACCGGGATGGGGGAAGGCCTGCGGATCAGGGAGCAGTCTCGCCCCGGCCGTGCCCGCTGCGCAGGCCGGCACAGCGGGGCCCCGGGCGGCGCCCACAAGCCGATTCGCTGTATCCGGCCTGGCCGTGCCGTTCGAGCCGATCGGCGCGGCGGGCACGGCCGGGTACCGGTGGCACGACCGGCCGTCGACGGTCGACGGCCAGGGCATCGGCCCCGGCGGTGTTCTAGGCGTCGGCGGACTCGAACGAGGCGAGGAGGGGGACCGCGGCGGTCTCCAGCCGGGCGCGCACCTGGTCGGTGTCGCGGCGGCCCTTGAGGTTCTCCAGCAGTTCGAAGATCCAGATGCTGGCCAGCGAGCCGACGAGCACGTAGCCGCGGTCGTCGCGGTCGGGGGCCGCCGCGCCCTCGCCCGACAGCGGGGTACGGGTGGCCACGTGCCAGAGCAGGTCGGTGATGCGCGTACCCAGCTCGGTCTGGACCTCGGCCAGGATCAGCGAGCGCACCAGGGCGTCGGCGAGTTCGGGCTCGCGCATCAGGCCGCGCGTGGCCCGCATCAGCACGTCCACGGTCCGCCCGGCGGCGGTCTCGTGGGTGGGCGGGCGGCGGCCGATGCTGGTCTCCAGCAGGTCCAGCTCCTCGGTGACCACCGCGACGACCAAGTCCATCTTGGACGGGAAGTAGCGGTAGAGGGTGCCCAGCGCGACCCCGGCGCGCTCGGCGACCGCGCGCATCTGCATGGCCTCGACGCCGCCGCGCAGCGCCAGGGCCGCCGCCGTCTGCACGATCCGCTTCCGGCGCTGGTTCTGGCTTCGTGACCGCATTCCGATCGGCGCCTGGACCGCCACGGTGCGTCTCCCATCGTCTGAGGTCCGCGGGCGCGCTGGCCCCCGGCTGCTCCACCGCGGCCGGCCGGGCCGCATCGGACCGCGCCCCCGCTCGCCCGCGCCCGGGGCACCCGTCCGGTCCGCGCAAGAACACGTTATCCAAGGATCGCCTACGGCATCCGTGTTCGACAACTGTGCGGCGACCCTCATTACGCGATGTTGGAGTGGCGGGAGCCACGGCCGCCCGCTCCCCCGGGGGCCCGCCGCCCGCCCGGGTAGAATGTGTTCTACTTCACCGGCCGGGCGCGTCGCCCCGACGATCCGCCCCGCCCGCCCGGGACCCGCGGGCCCGCGGACCGTACGCTAGAACGGCATTCGGTTCCTGTCGGTCCGCGTCGGAAGGCCGCGCATGCGCACCACCCCACCCGTGGAGGACCTCGGCGGCGGAGTCTGGAGCATCCCCGTCCCCATCCCGGACAACCCCCTCGGCCACACCCTGGTCTACGCCCTGGACACCCCACGCGGCCCCGTCCTCATCGACACCGGCTGGGACCACCCCGACTCCTGGCGGGCCCTCACCGACGGCCTCACCCGCATCGGCACCGGCGTCCGCGAGGTCCACGGCGCCGTCCTCACCCACTTCCACCCCGACCACACCGGGCTCGTCGCGCGCCTGCGCGCGGCCTCCGGCGCCTGGACCGCCCTGCACCCCGCCGACACCGCCGTCGTCGACCGGATCACCGCCGCCCACCCCGACACCCACCGCGCCGCCGAACGCGCCCGCCTGCGCCGGGCCGGCGCCCCGCCCGGCGACGCCGACGCCGCCACCGCGTGGCGCCCCCTGCCCCCCGTCGCGGTCGACCGCCCCCTCGCCGACGGCGACACCATCGACCTCGGCGGCCGCGACCTGCGCGTCCTGTGGACCCCCGGCCACTCCCCCGGCCACGTCTGCCTGCACCTGCCCGACACCGGGCGCGTCTTCACCGGCGACCACGTCCTGCCCCGCATCACCCCCCACATCGGCCTGCACCCCCTGGACGACACCGCGGCCGACCCCCTCGGCGCCTACCTCGCCTCCCTGGAGCGCCTCACCGCCACCGCCGCCACCGAGGTCCTGCCCGCCCACGAACACCGCTTCACCGGCCTCGCCGACCGCGCCGCCGCCATCGCCGCCCACCACGAGGAGAAGCTCGACCTGCTCGCCGACGCCCTCGCCGGCGGCCCCGCACCCCTGTGGCGGCTGGCCGCCGCCCTGCCCTGGCGCCGCCCTTGGGCCGACCTCGCCCCCGGCGCCCGCCGCCTCGCCGCCGCCGAGACGGCCGCCCACCTGCGCACCCTGCAGCGCCGCGGCCGCGCCCGCAGCACCACCGGGCCCGACGGCGCCCCGTTGTGGGCCCCACCGCAGGCCCCCGCGCCCGCACCCGCCCCCCGGTCACGCGACCCCGCATAGGATCCTGATGGGCGCAATCAGGCCGCAACGGCCACACACTAAACTGCGGAGTAACATTCCGGGCGCCGCGCGCGGACGGCCCCGCCCGGCCCCGGCCCGGTGGCCCGCGGCCGCGGAGACCGCGAGCGACGAGCGAGGTGACGAGTGACCCAGCCGGCCCGAACCGCGCCGCCCCTCCGCACCACCGCCCGCCCCGCGCCCGGCACCCCGCCCCCGGCGGCGCCCACCCCGCCGCCCGGACCCCACGCGCCCGCGCCCCGCCCCCACCACCACACGCCGCCGATGGGTTAGCCACATGCCGCACACCGACCGTCCACTGCGCGTCGCCCTCCTCTCCTACCGCAGCAAACCCCATTGCGGCGGCCAAGGCGTCTACGTCCGCCACCTCTCCCGCGAACTCGCCGCCCTCGGCCACCGGGTCAGCGTCTTCTCCGGCCAGCCCTACCCCGACCTGGACGACGGCGTGATCCTGGAGAAGGTCCCCAGCCTCGACCTCTACAACGACGACGACCCGTTCACCGCCCCGCCCCTGCGCGAATGGCGCGACTGGATCGACGCCCTGGAGGTCGGCACCATGTGGACCGCCGGCTTCCCCGAACCCCTCACGTTCTCCCTGCGCGCCCTGCGCGAACTCCGCCGCCGCCGCGCCGAGTTCGACGTCCTCCACGACAACCAGACCCTCGGCTACGGCCAGCTCGGCCTCCAGGCGTCCGGGTTCCCCCTGGTCACCACCATCCACCACCCCATCACCGTGGACCGGCGCATCGAACTGGAGGAGGCCACCGGCTGGCAGCGGCTCTCCAAGCGCCGCTGGTACGGCTTCGTCAACATGCAGGGCCGCGTCGCCCGCCGGCTCCGCCCCATCCTCGTCCCGTCCCGCTCCTCCGCCGACGACATCGTCCGCGAGTTCGGGGTCGACCGCTCCACCGTCGACGTGGTCCCCCTCGGCGTCGACACCCGCTTCTTCCACCCGCGCCCCGACGTCGACCGCGTCCCCGGCCGCATCGTCTGCGTCGCCAGCGCCGACAGCCCCCTCAAGGGCGTCGCCACCCTGCTGCGCGCCGCCGCCAAGCTCGCCACCGAGCGCGAGGTCGAGCTGACCATCGTCAGCCGCCCCCGCCCCGGCGGCCCCACCGACCGCCTCGTCGACGAGCTGAGCCTGCGCGACCGCGTCACCTTCACCAGCGGCATCGACGACACCGCGCTCGCCCGCCTCCTCGCCTCCGCCCAGGTCGCGGTCGTCCCGTCCTTCTACGAGGGCTTCTCCCTGCCCGCCGTCGAGGCGATGGCCTGCGCCACCCCCCTGGTCGCCAGCCGCGCCGGCGCCATCCCCGAGGTCGTCGGCACCGACGGCGCCGCCGGCCGCCTCACCACCCCCGGCGACCCCGAGGAACTGGCCGCCGCCATCGGCGCCCTCCTGGACGACCCCGCCGAACGCGCCCGCATGGGCGCCGCCGCCTGGACCCGCGTCCAGGAGCGGTTCACCTGGCGCGCGGTCGCCGAGGCCACCGCCCGCCGCTACGCCGAGACGATCGACGCCGTCCGCCCCCGCACCCGCGGCGCCGCCCGGCGCCCGTGACCCGCCCCACCCGCCCGACCCGAAGGAGCCACCACTGATCACCGTCGACTTCACCCTCTTCCCCGTCGGCCCGGGGCGGCGCGTCCTCGACCTGGGCTGCGGCGGCGGGCGGCACGCGTTCGAGGCCTACCGGCGCGGCGCCGACGTCGTCGCCTTCGACCAGAACGAGAACGACCTCGCCGACGTCGCCGCCATGTTCGCCGCCATGCGCGCCGAGGGCGAGGCCCCCTCCGGAGCCGAGGCCGACACCGTCAAGGGCGACGCCTTGGACCTGCCGTTCGACGACGGCTCCTTCGACCGCGTCATCGCCGCCGAGATCTTCGAGCACCTGCCGAACGACACCGCCGCCATGGCCGAGCTGTACCGGGTGCTGCGGCCCGGCGGCATCGCCGCGGTCACCGTGCCGAGCTGGCTCCCCGAACGCCTGTGCTGGGCGCTGTCGGAGGAGTACCACACCGTCGAGGGCGGCCACGTCCGCATCTACACCCGCGCCGAACTGGAGGCCAAGCTCAAGGCCACCGGGTTCCACATCGGGCCGCACCACCACGCGCACGCCCTGCACGCCCCCTACTGGTGGCTCAAGTGCGCCGTCGGCACCGACAACGACACCCACCCCGCCGTCGCCGCCTACCACCGCATGCTCGTCTGGGACATCCTCAAGGCGCCCCGGCTCACCCGCACCGCCGAACGCGTCCTCAACCCCCTCATCGGCAAGAGCGTCGTCGTCTACCTGCGCAAGCCGCTCGACCGCGCAGGGGACGGCGTATGAGGACACCCGACCTGCCCGAACTCCCCGGTGTCCTCAGCGGCGACGACATCGCCCGCTCCGCCCGCTACCTGCTGCACTGCCAGACCCCCGCCGGCGCCATCCCCTGGTTCCCCGGCGGGCACATCGACGTGTGGGACCACGTGGAGTGCGCCATGGCGCTCACCGCGGCCGGCCACCACGGCGCCGCCGCGCGCGCCTACCGGTGGCTGGCCTCGGCGCAGTCCCCCGACGGCTCCTGGCCGGCCAAGCTCTCCCAGCACGGGGTCGCCAACCCCCTGCGCGAGGCCAACCACGCCGCCTACCCGGCCGTCGGACTCTGGCACCACACCCTGTCGACCGGCGACGACGCCACCGCCCGCGCCCTGTGGCCCATGGTCCGCGCCGGGATCGGGTTCGTCCTGGGGCTGCGCACCGACCGCGGCGAGATCCGGTGGGCCCGCGACCCCGACGGCAGCCCCGGCGACCTCGCCCTGCTCACCGCGTGCGCCAGCATCCACCAGGCCCTGCACTGCGGCGCCGCGCTCGGCGACCGCCTCGGCGACCCCCAGCCCGACTGGGAGCTGGCCGCCGCCCGCCTCGGCCACCTGGTGGCCGAACACGAGGCGGTGTTCGCCGACCGCTCCCGCTACTCCATGGACTGGTACTACCCGATCCTCGGCGGGGCGGTACGCGGCCCCGCCGCCAAGGAGCGCCTCGACGCCCGCTGGGACGCGTTCGTCGTCCCCGGCCTGGGCATCCGCTGCGTCAGCGACCAGCCGTGGGTGACCGGCGCCGAGACCTCCGAACTCGTCCTCGCGCTCGCCGCCATGGGCGAGACCGACCTCGGCGCGGGCCTGCTCGCCGACGTCCAGCACCTGCGCGACCCGGACGACGGCGCCTACTGGACCGGCTACCAGTTCGCCGAGGACGTCAACTGGCCGGTCGAACGCAGCTCGTGGACCGCCGCCGCCGTCATCCTCGCCACCGACGCGCTGTGCGGGGCCACCCCCGGCGCCCGGATCTTCACCGACGCCCCCGCGGCGGCCGGCCCGCCGCCGTCCCCCGACACCTGCGGGTGCGCCGCCCTGGTGCCCTGACCCCGGAGACGGGGACGGCGGTGGCCGCCCCCACCGGGGCGGCCACCGCCGTCGTCCGCGCGGTGCGCGGCACTCACTCCTGCGGACCACCCGGGTCCGGCGGGAATTCCGGCTCCGGCGGGGTCACCGGCGGCACCTCGGGCGTCGGCGGCACGACCGGGGACTCCGGCTCCTCCTCCACCGGCGGCTCCGGCTGGGTCTCCTCGGCGGGCGGCTGCTCCTGCTCGGTCGTCTCCTGCTCGACCGGGGCGGTCGGCTCGGGCGCGAAGTTCTGCACCTCACCGCCGTAGGTCCGCTCGGGGAACTGCTCGACCTCCCGGCCCTCCATGGCCTGCGTCATGAAGGTCCGCCAGATGGTCGCCGACAGCGTGCCGCCCGACAGCGACCCCCACCCGGGGACGCTGAACGGCTGGTTGTTGCCGTTGTACACGCCCACGGCCGTGGAGAGCTGCGGCGCGTACCCGACGAACCAGGTGGCGACGCTGCTGTCGGTGGTACCGGTCTTGCCCGCCACCGGGCGGCCGTCGGGCAGCGCCGCGGTGGACCCGGTACCGCCGTTGACGACCTGCTGGAGCGCGTAGGAGACGTTGGCGGCGGTCTCCTCGCTCACGGCCTGGCGGCGCTCCGGCTCGGGCCGCTCGTTCTCGCCGTCCTTGTTGACGATCTCGCGGACGACGTGCGCCTCGATGTGCTCGCCGCCGTTGGCGAACGTGGCGTAGCCGCTGGCCTGGTCGACCGGGCGGACGTCGGACACGCCCAGCGCGATGGTCGGCACCACCTGGTCGTCGGTGATCATCCGCTCCGGGATGCCGACCTCGTAGGCGGTCTCGCGCACGTTCTCGACCCCGACCTCCTGGGCCAGCTCCACGTAGCCGGTGTTGATCGACCGCTGCGTGGCCTGCACCAGGTTGAGCGCGCCGTAGCTCGCCCCGCCGGAGTTCTGGATCGTGCTGCCCGCCACCTGGATGGGCGAGCTGCCGTTCACGACGGTGTCGAGGCTGTAGCCGCTCTCCAGCGCGGTGGCCAGCACGTACGGCTTGAACGCCGAACCCGCCTGGGCCGATCCGCTGAACGCGCTGTCGTACTGGTTGACGTTGTAGTCGTGGCCTCCGTAGAACGCGGTGACCTCGCCCGTGCCCGGGTCGATCGCGGTCAGCCCGGCCTGCACGCCCTCGGGCAGCGCCTCGACGTCGACGGTGGACTCGACGGCCTCCTGGGCGGCGTCCATCAGGTCCTTGTCGAACGTGGTGACGACCTTGTAGCCGCCCCGGTTGATGTTGTCCTCGGTGTAGCCGAGTTCCTCCATCTCCCGCATGGCCTGCTGCAGCATGTAGCCGGTGTAGCCGCTCAGGTCGGTGCTGTCGGCGGGCCGCTCCTCCTCGGGCGCGGGGAACTCCAGCTCCGCGGCCTCGGCCGCGGTGACCGCACCCTCCTCGACCATGCCGTCGACCACGTACTGCCAGCGGCTCTCCATCTCGGGGGTGAAGGTCTCGTCGGCCTGGCCGAACGCCGTGGGCTGCTGGATCGCGGCGGCCAGGAACGCGGACTCCGACGCGTCCAGCTCTTCGACGTCCTTGTGGTAGTACGCCTGCGCCGCCGCCTGGATGCCGTAGGCGTTGCGCCCGAAGTAGATGGTGTTGAGGTACTGCTCCATCACCCACTGCTTGTCCATGCTCGGGGACTGGTCGACCTTGAGCGCGATGATGATCTCCTGCAGCTTGCGGGTGATCGTCACGTCACGGCTGACGCCCTCGAAGTAGTTGCGCACGAACTGCTGGGTGATGGTGGACCCGCCCTGCACCTGCTGGCCGGTGATCGTGGACCACACGCCGCGCAGGGTGCCCGTGAGGGACACGCCGGGCTCGGTCCAGAACCCCCGGTCCTCGGCGGAGATGACCGCCTCCTGGACCTCCTCGGGGATCTGCTCGTAGTCCACGGGGTCGCGGTCGACGCCCCGTTCGGCGAACTTGGTCTCGCCGTCGGAGAAGTAGAACGTGGTGCCCTGGTCCTCGGCCTCCTGCTTGGCGCTGTCGGGGACCGGGATGGTGGCGTAGGCGATGCCGAAGCCGATGACGGCCAGCAGGAACCCGCCCGCGATGGTCAGCAGGCCGCCGCGGGTGATGCGCCACCACAGGGGCTTCTTGGGCTTGCCCGGCTTCCGGCCGGGGGTGGCCGCCGCGGCGGCGGCGTTCTTGCGGACGCGCGGCCGCCGGCCGGGCTTGCGCACGGGGCCGCCCGCCGGGCTGGCGCCGGAACGGGCGCGGTGCTCGTCGTCGCCGCCGTTCCCGTCACCGCCGTCACCGGGACCACCGGGGCCGGCGGGTCCACCCGGACCGCCGCCGAACGGGCCACCGGGGCCGCCCGGACCTCCAGGACCGCCCGAGGCGCCGCCGCCCGCGGCGGCCGGGCCGCCGGACGCGGCCGCGCCGAAGGCGGCGGTGGTCGCCGCCCCGCCGAACGCCGCGGCGGCCCACTCGGAACCGTCGGACGCGCCGGTCGGGCGCTGCGGGTCGGAGGGGGCGTCGGCGCCGGGCTCGCCGGGGTCGGAGCCGGTGGCGGGGACCGGGGCCGTGGGGGCGGGACCGGGGTCGGAGTCGGGGGTGGGGGCGGGGTCGTCGCCGGAGCCGACGACCGGGAAGACGGCCGTGCCCTCCGTGGTGGGCGCCGGGGTGGCGGGCGCGAGCGGGGTGGAGGTGCCGCCGATGGGCTCGTCGTCGTCCTCGTCGTCGAAGACGGGCGTGAACGCGGCCGTGCCCTCGGGGTCCCAGACCTCGTCGCGCGCGTCGTCGGCCGGGGCGCCGTCGGTCGCGCTGTCATCGGCGGCGCTGTCATCGGCGGCGATGCCGCCGCCGGTCGACGGGGTCGCGGCGGAGACGTCCGCGGGGGTGGCGGAGGACGTGTCCGCCGCCGGGTCGTCGTCGCGGTCGGCGCCCTCAGGCGCGGACGGCGCGGAGCCGGCCGTCGCGGCGTCGGACTCGACGGGCTCGGACCCTTCGGGCTCCTCCGGCTCGCCGGACCGCGCGGTCACGGCGGACTCGTCGGCGGCGGGCGGACCCGCGTCGGCGGTCGCGGAGTCGGCGGGCGCGGCGGCCGGAGCGTCGTCCTCGCGGGACGCCGGAGCGTCGGCGGACGCCGAGGCGGCGTCGTCCGAGGCGGTGCCCTCCGGGGCGGTGTCCTTGGCGGCCGGGTCGTCCGCACCGTCGTTGCCGGCGGCACCCCAGGTGCCGTCCTCGCGGAAGTCGAATCCCTGCTCGGCGAGGGTGCGGGCGACGCGTTCGCGGAAGAAGCTGCCGCTGTCCTTGAAGGCGCTCGCGCCGGCCGGGTCGGGCGCGGCGGCGTCGTTCTCGGGCACGGCCGGGTCACCGCCGGTCGCGTTCGCGTCGCGGTCGTCGGCGGTACCGCCGTTGTCATCGGTCACGGGCGCACCGTCGACCTCTTCGGTGCGGTCATTCGCGTCCTCACCAGGACGACCACCGGAGTCACTCCGGGCTTCCACGGCATCCCCTGCAGCACTACCATCGGTTACGGGCGTATCGGCTTCGTGGCGCGGCTCTCTCTCGCCGCCGCCGTTGGTGCTCTCACTCAGTTGACGGCCCCCTGGACTCTCGACTCCCCCGCTGTGCGGTCCAGTAGTGTGACGCGGAGGTGGGCCGATTCGGTTCGGCGAAATCTCGGGCGGGATCGGCGCTGCGGGGGAATCGCCGATTCTCCACCAACACGATACCCGCCTCGTCCGACCGCAGCGCCGTCGCCGACGGGACCCGGAGGCGCTCTCACCTCGTTCTTACGCGCCGTGATAGGCCGCGGGCGGTGACGGTCGCCCTACCCTACTGCTCCGCGTCCCCACGGCGGGCACCGCCCGCCCCGCCCCCGGGGGCCGACCTCACCCCGGCGGCGCCGCCGTCCAGGGGAGCGGGTCGCGGTCCTGCGGCGCCGCCCCGTTCGGGGCCCACCCGCCCCACCGGCAACGGGGCCCTGCGGGGCCGCGTGTGCGCCGGCGCGATGCCCCCGGCGCACACGACGGGCCCATGGCCGTCCTACGGGGTGACCGGCGCGGCCGGGCGCTCCTCGTGGTCGCGGTCCGCGACGGTCAGCCTGCACCGGCCGTCCTCGCAGGTGCGACGCAGGCGGTCGCGGGAGAGGGTCTGGATCAGGCCGATGGTCCAGCACATCGGGCAGCCGCGCAGTGCCACTAGGCCCACCGGCAGGAGCAGCAGACTGATCGGACCGGTGATCGGGATGAGGGCGACCGAGCCGATCAGGCCGCCGAATCCGATCACGCCCCGGGTGAGGTGGCGGAGGAGGGACGGGCTGGTGAAGTCAGGGCCGCCGGCCCTGGTCGTCGTCATGGCTGTCTCCAGACGCGGGTTCGGGTGTGGCACGGAGGGACCGCTGGACCGCGGTGCGGGCGCGGTGCAGCCGGGATTTCATGGCGGCGGTGCTGAGGCCGAGCGCGTCCGCGACCGCCCGGCCGCCGTAGCCCTGGACGTCCCGCATGATCAGGACGCGGCGCTGGTCGTCCGGCAGGGCGGCGATCGCCGCCGCCACCCGGCCCGCCTCGATGCGTTGCAGGGCCACGTCCTCGGCGGAGGCCACGGCGGTGTCCGGCAGGGGTGCGTCGCTCCACATCCCCCGGGCACGCCGCAGGCACTCGTTGCGGACGATGCGGAACAGCCATGACGCGAGCGCACCGGACGCCCGCAGCATCCCGATCTTGCGGTACAGGATGATCAGGGCCTCCTGCGCCGCGTCCTCGGCGTCCTCGGGGGTGGCGCAGAGTGCGCGGGCGAACCGCCGCACGTTCGGGTGCGCACCCGCCACCAGTTCCGTGACCGAGCCGACGTCGCCGCGCTGGGCGGCGACGACCAGCTCCTCATCGGGCCAGGACGCGTCAGCCACGCGACCGCCCGCGTCGGCGGGCGACGTAGACGCTGCACGTGCAGAGCAGCACGGCCCCGACGGCGACGGCGATTCCCACGATCACAACGGCCTCCTCATCCGGCCGACGTTCGTCGGCACACGTATAAGAGGAGCGCACCCGCCGGAAGGATTCGGCCTACGAGCGGGGAATTCGCCGTCCCCGGGTGGAGACCCGGGTCCCGGCCCCT